>CANNRR010000020.1 GCA_947508055.1 Burkholderiales bacterium | reverse complement strand
TACGACTGGCTGGAGTTGCCGCTGTACTGCTAACCACTTGGGGGTTTTCTGCTTTTGCCCAAGATAGCGCGAATCAACCCACATTGACTGCGGCCGAAAAAACGGCTGCCAAAAAAATCTACTTTGAGCGTTGCGCTGGCTGCCATGGCGTGCTGCGCAAGGGCGCTACCGGCAAGAATCTGGAACCCCATTGGAGCAAGAAGTTGCCTGATGGTTCCATGCAAGAAGGCGGCACGCTCAAGCTGGGTCAAAACCGTCTGGAAAAAATCATCGGCTACGGCACTGAAGGCGGCATGGTGAACTTTGATGACATTCTCACCAAAGAAGAAATCACGCTGATGTCCAAGTACATCCAAACGACACCGGACATTCCACCTGAGTACAGCTTCAAGGAAACCAAGGACTCGTGGAAAGTCATCGTAGCAGTCAAGGACCGCCCGACCAAGCAGATGAACAAGTTCAACCTGAAGAACTTCTTCTCGGTCACCCTGCGTGACACAGGCGAAGTGGCTTTGATTGATGGCGACACCAAAGAGATTCGCAGCATTGTGAAGACCGGCTACGCGGTACACATTTCTCGCCTGTCTGCTTCAGGCCGTTACATCTACGTGATTGGCCGTGATGGTCGCTTGTCGCTGATCGACCTGTGGATGGAAAAGCCTGCTGTAGTGGCAGAAGTCAAAATTGGATTTGATGCGCGCTCGGTTGACACGTCCAAGTTCAAGGGATACGAAGACAAGTACGTTGTCGCCGGTTCTTACTGGCCACCACAGTACGTCATCATGGATGGCGACACATTGGAGCCTCGAAAAGTTGTATCCACCCGCGGCATGACGGTAGACGGCGAGTACCACCCCGAGCCACGCGTGGCCTCCATCGTGGCTTCTTTCATCAAGCCTGAGTGGGTTATCAATATCAAGGAAACCGGTCAGATTTTGCTGGTCGACTATTCCGACATTGAAAACCTGAAGACAACCACTATCGGCTCAGCCAAGTTCTTGCACGACGGCGGATGGGATGCTTCCAAGCGCTACTTCCTGGTGGCAGCCAATGCGTCCAACAAGGTTGCAGCAGTTGACACCAAGACCGGAAAACTGGCTGCACTGATTGACACCGCCAAGCTGCCACACCCTGGCCGCGGTGCAAACTTTGTCCATCCGCAGTTTGGCCCTGTCTGGGCTACTGGACACTTGGGTGCCGATGTGGTAACTCTGATCTCCACCCCTTCGGATGACCCCAAGCACGCGCAGTTCAAGCAGTACAACTGGAAGGTTGTTCAGCAAATGAAGCACGTTCCCGGCAACTTGTTTGTGAAGACCCACCCAGTCTCCAAGCATTTCTGGGCTGACGCACCGCAAAATCCTGACAAGGATTTGGCGGAGTCGGTTGCAGTTTGGGACATGGCCGATCTGAGCAAACCCAAAAAGATACTCAATGTGGCCAAAGACTCTGGTCTGCCCGCTACCAAGGCGGTCAAACGCGCGGTACACCCCGAGTACAGCGCCGACGGCAAGGAAGTATGGATTTCGTTGTGGGGCGGCAAGGCTGACCAGTCCGCCATTGTGGTGTACGACGATGCAACTTTGACCCTGAAGAAGGTGATCACCGATCCAAAGATGATCACCCCTACCGGCAAGTTCAACGTGTACAACACACAGCACGACATCTATTGATCATCTGATCAGTTGATCGACTGAAATTATCAGCCCCATGAAAACCTCCACCTACCGGCGGCGTTCCTGGGGCTGATTTGCAAAGCAGAACCAAAATCATCAAAACGGAATTTTCAAACGTGAACCCATCTGAAACCTCTCGCCCATCCGCGCTCAAGCGCCTGTGGCAATCATTGCGTGCCCCTAGCAAGTACTCCTTGTTTGCACTGCTGGTTGTTGGCTTTGTAGCCGGCATTGTGTTTTGGGGTGGATTTCACGCCGCTCTGGAAGCAACCAACAACGAAGCCTTTTGCATCAGTTGCCACGAAATGCGCGACAACGTCTATGCTGAATACAAAGAGACCATCCACTACAGCAACCGGACTGGCGTGCGCGCCACCTGCCCCGATTGCCATGTTCCTAGGGAGTGGGGTCCCAAGATGATCCGTAAGATCCAGGCCTCCAACGAAGTACTGCACAAACTTCTAGGCTCCATCGACACCAAAGAGAAGTTCGAGGCCAAACGACTGACCTTGGCCCGCAATGAATGGGCCCGGATGAAAGCGACCAATTCCATCGAATGCCGCAACTGCCACACGCTGGCATCGATGAAAAAAGAAGTTCAAAAACCACGTGCACAAAAGTCACACGAAATGGCCTTGGTTGGCGGTGAAACCTGTATCGACTGCCACAAAGGCATTGCCCACCACAAGCCAAAAGGCATGACAGAAGCGGACGAATAAGCACCGCGGTCACATTCGAAACCAATCAAACAGTAACAGGAGAAACTCATGAAATTCCAACACTTCCCACGCATCGGACTGGCTCTGTCGCTGGCTCTGGCAGCCGCTGGCGTCAGCGCGGTCGCGCCTGACTGGAGTAAGACCCCAAGCAAAAAAATTACGATTTTTTACCCAGGGGTGTCTCCTATCGAGTGGATGGTCACCGGCTCCGAGCACGGTGGCGCACGCGCCATGAAAAAGGGCGAAACATGCGCTAGCTGCCATGATGCTGAGGCCGCCGATATGGGCAAGAAAATGGTCACCGGCCAAAAGCTCGAGCCGACAGTAATCAAAGGCAAGGCGGGATCTATTCCCGTAATGGTTCAGGCAGCCAATGACGGTACCAATCTGTATTTGCGTTTCACCTGGAAACAGCCTGCTGGTGGCGCCGAAAAGATGGACAAAGACAATGCTGTCAAGCTGGCTTTCATGCTGGAAGACAACAAAGTGGAACGTGCCAACCTGTCTGGTTGCTGGGAAACCTGCCACGTTGACGCACGCACTATGCCAGAAGGCAAGGATGACAAAAAGACCAAATATGTGACGGGTGGAAGCTTGGCGTCTGGCAAGTATTACGACTTGCTGCAATGGACTTCAAAAGGCACCAAGCATGATGGCTACGTTGCCGACAAGCGCGTCATGGATGGCGGCAAGGCATTGGTTGATGCCAAGGGAGAGCAAAAAAATGGTGAGTGGGTTGTTACGTTTACCCGCAAACTCACTGGCGGTGAGGGCGACATTGCACTGGCTGCTGGCAAGACCTACAACTTTGGTTTCGCCATTCATGACGACTACACCCACGGTCGCTTTCACCAGGTTTCCTTGGGATACACCTTGGGCATAGACGCCAAGGCTGACATCAATGCTACCAAGCAGTAGCCCTATTTGTAGAGGTTAAGCGGGGCTGCATGTGCACCCCGCACCCGGACTGACCTGCACATTGGTCGTTACCGAAAATTGCGAGAGTCCCCATGAACGTATCAAGCCTTATTGTCAATGCACAGGATGGGCAAGCGCTCGCTGTGCAGGCACTTTTGACACAGCAGGCGGGGGTCGAAATCCATGCCGCATCGCCCGAGGGCAAGCTCATTGTCACGATAGAAACCGAGTCCGACCGGGAGACTATCGCCGCTTACGAGCGCATATCAAAGACCGACGGCGTGTTGTCCGCTGCCATGGTCTATCACCAAATCGAATCCGAACCTGACCAGGAGATATGAAATGACACAGACACGACGTGAGTTCATCAAAATCCATGCCGCAACCGCCGCGGCGACCACGGCAGGAATGACACTTCCTGGCGCAGTGGCCAATGCGGCAACTGACGAAGGCATTCGATGGGACAAAGGAGTTTGCCGTTACTGTGGAACAGGCTGCGGCGTATTGGTCGGTGTCAAGGAAGGACGCATTGTTGCCACGCAGGGAGACCCTGATGCTCCGGTGAACAAGGGCATCAACTGCGTAAAGGGTTATTTCCTGTCCAAAATCCAGTACGGCAATGACCGCTTGACGCGCCCGCTGCTGCGCATGAAGGACGGTAAGTTTGACAAAAATGGTGAATTCGCTCCCATCAGTTGGAAGCAGGCCTTTGACATCATGGAAGAAAAAGTAAAGGTCACACTCAAAGCCAAGGGGCCCACGGCGATTGGCATGTTTGGTTCCGGCCAATGGACGATCTGGGAAGGCTATGCCGCGAACAAACTATTCAAGGCAGGTTTTCGGTCCAACAACCTTGACCCAAATGCCCGCCACTGCATGGCGTCCGCGGTGTTTGGATTCATTCGCACTTTTGGCTCGGACGAGCCGATGGGATGCTATGACGATATAGAGCACGCCGATACGTTTGTGTTGTGGGGCTCCAATATGGCAGAAATGCACCCCATTTTGTGGTCTCGCATGACCGACCGTCGCCTGACTGCGAAGCATGTGAAGATCAAGACTCTGTCTACGTTCTCGCACCGCTCTACTGAGCTGTCGGACTCTGAAATGATCTTCAAGCCGCAGTCCGATCTAGCGATCATGAACTACATCTGCAACTACATCATTCAAAGTGGTGCCGTGAACGAAGACTTCGTCAAGAAGCACGTCAACTTCGCTGAAGGCGTGACCGACATTGGATATGGCTTGCGCCCCAACCATCCATTGGAACAGGCCGCGATGAACAATGGCTACCCTGGCGCAGATGGAAAGCCACGTGGCAATCCAATGGACGCAAAGCCCATAAATTTCGACCAATTCAAGGCGTTTGTGGCCGAGTACACACTTGAAAGGGCGCACGAGATTTCTGGTGTTGCCAAGGAAAAACTGCTGGACTTGGCCAAGACCTACGCCGACCCGAAGAACAAAGTGACATCGTTCTGGACCATGGGTTTCAACCAGCACACCCGTGGCACCTGGGCCAACAACATGATCTACAACGTCCACCTTTTAGTGGGCAAGATCTCGGAGCCGGGCAACAGTCCTTTCTCCCTCACCGGCCAACCCTCGGCTTGTGGAACTGCGCGCGAAACTGGTACTTTTGCGCACCGCTTGCCTGCTGACATGCTCGTCGCAAACCCCGCACACCGAGAGGCTGCGGAAAAGATATGGAAGGTACCCGCCGGCACGATTCAGGCGGCACCAGGGTTGCACGCGGTAGCGCAGAGCCGTGCGTTGAAAGACGGCAAGCTCAATTTCTATTGGTCCTCGACCAATAACAATATGCAGGCCGGGCCCAACATCAACGGGGAAATTTACCCAGGATGGCGCAATCCTGAGAATTTCATTGTTGTTTCAGATTGCTACCCCACGGTGTCGGCAGTTAGCGCAGACCTGATCCTTCCATCCGCTATGTGGATGGAAAAAGAAGGTGCCTTCGGCAATGCAGAGCGGCGCAGCCAGTTCTGGCGGCAACAGGTCAAAGCACCGGGTGAATCCCGCAGCGATCTGTGGCAATACATGGAGTTTTCCAAACGATTCAAAACAGAAGAAGTATGGCCCGCTGACATGCTGGAGAAAAATCCCCAGTACAAGGGAAAGACCCTGTATGACGTGCTCTACGCCAACGGTGAAGTTGACAAGTTCGGCAAGCCGGAAGCGGCGCGCGTTAATGCACACGCGTGGGCCAACTACACCAACGACGAAACAGACGCCTTTGGCTACTACGTTCAAAAGGGCTTATTTGAAGAGTACCGCCGGTTTGGCGTCGGCAAAGGCAAGGACCTGGGCGAGTTCGATATCTACCACAAAACCAGGGGACTGCGCTGGCCGGTGGTCGATGGAAAGGAAACCCTGTGGCGCTACCGTGAGGGCTTTGACTCCTACATCAAGAAGGGTGAAACGCTAAAGTTCTATGGAAAACCTGACGGCAAAGCGGTCATTTTCGCCCTACCCTACCAGCCAGCGGCCGAGATGCCCGACAAGGACTACGACCTGTGGCTTTGCACGGGACGCGTGCTCGAACACTGGCATACAGGCTCCATGACCCGCCGTGTGCCAGAACTTTACCGCGCCATGCCGGATGCCTGGATATATATGCACCCCGATGACGCGAAGAACCGTGGACTACAGCGCGGAGATACCGTCAAAGTAGCGACGCGTCGAGGTGAGATCACAACAAAGGTCGAAACCCGCGGTCGCAACAAGCCACCATTGGGGCTCGTTTTTGTACCATTTTTTGATGAGAACCGATTGGTCAACAAGCTTACGCTGGATGCGACCTGCCCTATCTCGAAGGAAACCGACTTCAAAAAATGCGCATGCAAGGTTATCAAAGCCTGATGAGCATTGACACGACCACAAGACGCAATTAGAGATCAACCTGGCCCTGGTTTCAGCATCCGTATGAACGACTCCACAAACCGCAGAAATGCCGAGCGCCGAACGTTCGTGCTCAACGCAGCACGGATGGGTTGCGGAGTCGGAATGCTGGGGCTCGGGTTAGGACTTGCGGTCACACAGGCCAAGGCATTGCCGGCTCAGGCATTGCGTCCACCTGGCGCCGGGTCGGAGGGTACTTTTTTGGGGGCCTGCGTGCGCTGCGGGCTATGCGTGCGCGACTGCCCACCCCAAATCCTGCATCTGTCTGCACCGGGCCAACCGGTCTCAACCGGTACACCCTTTTTTGTGTCCCGTATTGGCGCCTGCGAAATGTGTGAGGACGTACCCTGCGTCAAGGCCTGCCCTAGCGGTGCGCTCGACCACAACCTGACAGACATCAAGAAGGCACGCATAGGACTAGCGGTGCTGGTCGACAAGGAAACCTGCCTCAACTTTCAGGGCTTGCGATGCGATGTGTGCTACAGGGTATGTCCACTAATTGACAAAGCAATAACCCTGGAATTGCGCCACAACACCAGAACAGAGCGCCACGCCATTTTCGAACCCGTTGTACATTCAGACGCCTGCACCGGGTGTGGCAAATGTGAGCAAGCGTGTGTGCTCAAGACCGCCGCAATTAAGGTTTACCCCATCAATCTCGCGAAGGGTGAAATGGGGGATCACTATAGATTGGGATGGGTCGAACAAAAGAACAATGATGGGCGTTCACTCATTGAAAGCCAGGGCAACCTGGATCTTCCCGACCGACTGCCAGAAGGCATGCGTTTACCGGGGCATTTTGACCCTGGCAGCAAGGACGCACTGCGATGAGTTTCTTCATTGGCACGTCGATAGGCAAGGATGCACTGGAGACCAAAGGGTGGTGGAAGTCGCATCAGTGGCTGGTATTGAGAAGACTCTCCCAGTTGGGCCTGCTTGGGCTGTTCTTGCTCGGCCCATGGGCAGGTATCTGGATCGTTAAGGGTAATTTGAGTTCCAGCCTGACGTTGAATGTTTTGCCCCTGACTGACCCTTACGTGTTGCTTCAGTCGATCGCAACAGGGCACTGGCCGCAGGCCACAGCCCTGATTGGGGCATCTATAGTTTTGGGCTTTTACGCCTTGTTCGGAGGTCGAGCCTATTGTGCGTGGGTTTGTCCAGTCAACCCGATTACGGACTTTGCCGCTTGGTTACGCCTACGTTTGGGTATCCGGGGTGGCGCCCATTTATCGCGGGATGCCCGCTATTGGATTCTGGCCATGACGCTGGTGGTAAGTGCTGCCACAGGTAGCGTTGCGTGGGAGTGGATTAACCCGGTAACCCTTTTGCACCGAGGCTTGCTATTTGGTGGCGCTCTGGCCTGGGCGGTGGTTGTGATCGTCTTTCTGTTTGACTTGTTCGTTATACAACGGGGTTGGTGTGGGCGCGCCTGCCCCGTCGGTGCAACCTACAGCTTGATTGGGTTAAAGAGCACAGTCAGGATTTCGGCTAAGAAGCGGTCTGCATGCAACGATTGTGCAGATTGCTACGCTGTTTGCCCGGAGCCGCTGATTCTGAAAATCCCACTGAAAGGCGGACCTGCCGGGGCTAGCCCAGTGGTCCTGTCACCCAACTGCACGAATTGCGGACGCTGTATTGACGTCTGTTCCAAAGATGTTTTTTTCTTTTCCACACGTTTCGATAAATCACCCTGCACCGAGCACAAAGCCGCTTCTGGGCAGTCACAACCATCCGTTTAACGAGGAGTATTCCACCATGATAAGCAAACACTTTCGTCTGACCCTGGCGACCCTCACCGTTGTTGTACTTAGCGTGGGCTGCGCTGTATCTGAAAACACGATCGCATATGAAAAGGTTAACACAATGCGCGGCACCGATGTGAACGTGTCCGATGCACCATTCGACGCCAAAGCCTACCAGGGAAAAAAGCCAGGCCAACAACAACTGGTTGCCAGGACTTTCAACGGGCAACCACCCGTTATCCCGCACACGCTGGAAAATTTTGATGAAATTACTCTTGAAGACAACCAGTGCGTAGAGTGCCACGGGCTGGCCAAATACAAGGAAAAAGGAGCACCAAAAATGGCGGATAGCCACTTCATAAATCAAAAGGTTGCTATGACCCGGTGGCAATGCAACACTTGCCATGTGCCGCAAGTAGACGCGGCCCCGTTGGTCAAGCAAAATTTTGTAGGAAGCGCCATTCCCAAACTATAAATTAGCGATTTGAGCGCTCACTGAACGCCATAGCGCAACAGGCGCTGGCCGTCGATGATTCGAATATCGCGCTTGTCAATTTCAATAAGGTTTGCCTCTTCCAGTTCACGAAGCACCTTGGAAAAGTACTCGGGCGTGAGGGACAAACGCGAGGCAATTGTCGCCTTGGTTACCGGAAGTGACACCGTAAACACCTCTCCGGTTGAACAATCCTGAACTTCATTCTCACGCAACAGGTAGCCAATGACTCGCTGCATGCCACTGTGTAAGGCACCCGACTCAATGTCATGGACTAGGCCGTGCAAGCGACGTGAAATGCCCGCCAGCATCTTCATGGAAAAACGCGGGTCTCTTTCGATCTCAGCCAAAATCGCGTGCTTGCTAACTGTTAACAGCAGCGTACTGGACAGCGCTTCTGCATTCAGGATGTACGCCTTGCCGGTGAACATCAGTGCCTCGGCAAAACTCTGCCCTGGGCCGACCAACTCGATGACTTTTTCATGCCCCCCAGGAGATATGGCAAACAACTTGACCTGCCCGGAAATGACGACGTGGAACTCCTCACAGGGCTCTCCAAATCGAAAAACCATGTCCGACCGCGCCAGTCTGCGAACTTGGCAACCCTGCGCGGCGCGACTCAATTCAAGCGGTGATAGATCGCCAAACAGCGGCAGGACTGCAAGAAAACGCGGTATGTTGAACTCGTCGACTTCCATGAGATTTTCTCTATAGGTGACGTTTAGGGGGCGAGTCCATTGTAGATGTTGACGTTCAATGTAGTCCATCACCTTCAAAAAGCAAGAAAGCCCGCTTGCTGCGGGCTTTCTTCGATTCCGACTGATTTACTTGAGGGACAAAACCCAAGCCACAAGCTTCTTGCTTTCATCTGCATTAACCTGCGCGTTGGCGGGCATAGGCACAGGGCCCCACACGCCAGCGCCGCCCTTGATAACTTTGGCTGCAAGCATGTCGGCAGCCTTTGCATCGCCGGCATATTTCTTGGCGACATCTTTGTAGGCCGGGCCTACAACTTTTTTATCCAGCGCATGGCACGCCATGCAATTCTTCGCCTTGGCAAGCGCCTCATCAGCAAATGCAGGGCTTGTCACAGCGAAAGTGACGGCGACTGACATAACAGCCAAAATGGTACGTTTCATTTCTTATCCTCATGGGTTGATTTGGGGAGCTCTTGCGGATGAGCCGCAATCCTTGAACGGGACTAAGGTATCGGTGGTTGACCACTCCGCCCTAAGAGAATAGCAGAACCCACAACTACTTTAATTGATCTACATTAGTTTGCAACGACGTTGCGGGACACCCACGACATATCATCCACCTTGTCCAGGAGCCATTGGCGCGCTCACATTATCAAGCACATATCCACATGACCCCTGACCGTCTGAAATCACAAAGCCCGAAGTCGCTATCCGGCCTATTGCCTTTCTTGCTTCCGTATCGCGGTCGCATTGGTTTGGCGCTCGCGTTTCTGGTGATGGCGGCTGTCGCCACTCTGGCATTTCCACTGGCCTTACGCAGCCTGATCGACGGTGGACTGATACGAGGTGACAAAGGCGACCAGGTGATGGCAATGCGCGAGCACTTTGGCGTACTCTTTGGAGTTGCGGTGGCTCTGGGTCTATTCTCTGCCGCCCGCTTCTACATGGTGAGTTGGCTGGGTGAACGTGTCACTGCGGACTTGCGTAATGCGGTATATAGCCACGTTCTGAGGCAAAGTCCGGAGTTTTTTGAAACCACTCAAACCGGGGAGGTGCTCTCCAGACTGACCGCCGATACAACCTTGGTGCAAACTGTCGTAGGTTCTTCACTCAGCATGGGGCTGCGCAATCTGGTGATGGGACTGGGCGCGTTGGGCATACTGGTGTGGACAAACCCCTATGTCATGTTTCAGGTTCTGGGCATTCTGGTCCTGATCGTTCTCCCTAGCCTGTGGTTTGGTCGGCGAGTGCGAAAACTTTCCCGCGCAAGCCAAGACCGGATTGCTGACTCGAGCTCCATAGCTGTAGAAGTACTTAATGCCATTCCGGTGGTTCAAAGTTATACCGCCGAGCAGCGAGAAGCTACTCGCTTCGCCACATCCACCAACAGCGCATTTGACACGGCGATTCGCCGTACCAAGGCCCGATCGGCGTTAGTCGCATTCATCATCATCGCAACGTCTGCCGCCCTCCTTTGGGGTCTGTATCAGGGAACACAGGCCGTTGTCGCCGGGCGTATCTCAGCGGGACACCTGGGGCAAACAGTTGTGTACGTCATCATTCTGGCCAGCGCCTTCGCCATTCTCGGAGAGGTCTACGGCGACCTATTGCGCGCGGCAGGTGCCACTGAGCGTCTGATGGAACTACTGGAGTCAAAATCTCCAATCATTTCACCACTAGACCCAACTCCAGCCCCCGTCCCGTCTGCGGGAAGCGCTATCAAATTTGAAGCTATTCAGTTCCGCTACCCATCACGCCCGCAACAAGCTGCACTTTCAGATTTTTCACTGAGCGTGCTCCCGGGCCAAACCGTGGCCATCGTGGGGCCGAGCGGCGCTGGCAAGAGCACAGTGTTTCAACTACTGTTACGTTTTTACGATCCGTTAGCGGGCCGCATTTTGATCGATGGTGTGAGTTCGCGGGACATGTCACTGGACTCTTTACGCCATCGGATTGGCATCGTGCCACAAGACGCCGTCATTTTTTCCAGCAGCGCGATGGAAAACATTCGTTACGGCAACCCTGATGCAACGAACGAGCAGGTGGTGTGGGCCGCACAAGCGGCCTTTGCCCATGAGTTCGTCTTGGCGCTACCTGAAGGATACGATACTTTTTTGGGTGAAAAGGGTTTGCGCCTGTCGGGCGGACAGCGCCAGCGCATCGCCATAGCACGGGCCATCCTGAAGAACCCGCCACTATTGCTGCTGGATGAGGCTACCAGCGCGCTTGACGCTGAAAGCGAACGCATGGTACAAGCGGCCCTTGAATCCGCCATGAAAGACCGTACCACGCTGGTCATTGCGCACCGACTGGCGACAGTTCAAAAAGCAGACAGAATTGTGGTCTTGGACCACGGTAGACTGGTCGAACAAGGAACCCATGCAGAGTTGGTTGCTCACGGCGGCGTCTACGCTGGTTTGGCCGCTTTACAATTCAACGCATAAGCCGACAGCTAACTTGTGGTTGTAAACAGTCGCGTCAGATTGTAAAATTGAACAGCACACATTTGGAGTTCGCCATGGACGTTAATTCTGTCAGCAAGCCAGCGGTACAACAAACGGCTCCACCGAAGAGACCTGCGGCCCAGCACCAGACCCAGGGGAACGGGGACACGCAAAAAATAGCCGCAGCGTCCGCTCATCCAAAAGCGCCTGAATCCAAACCAAAGCCGGTAATCAATAGCCAAGGGCAAGTGACGGGTCGGCACCTCAACGTTTCGGCCTGAAGGGCAATAAGATTTGGTACCGATGCCATGGTAGCGATCACTGCCATCAACAGCGCTACACCCAGTATTCAAGCATCACTGGGAAGAGCTCGGCTCGAGCAAGCACGCAACGAAGCTGACAAAGCAGAGGCAATCGCCAGGGATTTACGTGGTCAAGCAGATATTGCCGAACAGCAAGCCCAGCGGAGCCAGGACAATGTTCGCAAAATCGGGGCAAGCATTCAGCAAGAGGAAGCAACCTATGCCCAACCTCGTGATTCGACTTCAGCGGAAGTTCCTGTGAAAGTCCAAAAGCTGATTGAGCAGATGTACACCGCGACTAGTGAGAAGAGGACTCAGAGCGGTAACCCACTTAAAACCAATTCAAACGCACTACCGGTTGTAAACAGTCAAGGGCAACGAACCGGGCGTATTGTCAACATCAGCGCTTGACTACTGGCTGCCAATCCGGCGACCAAGAACCAGCAAGCATATTTTGCAACCACAACACGCCACAAATGGTCTTTGCATCGGTGATCGTCCCGTCCATGCTCCATCGCATTAGGTCGGACGGTGGGGCAGTCAAAACATCTAGAAATTCGCCAGCATCCAAATGGCGTACTCCCGGAACCAACTGCCGAGCAAACCAGACTTCAATGAATTCAGTTGAGTAGGAAATCACTGGGTGGATCACACCCGCCCGCGCCCACTCGTTTGCCGTGTACCCAGTTTCTTCCTGAAGCTCACGTTGTGCGCAGTCAAATGGAGGCTCTCCAACGTCCAGTTTACCTGCAGGAAACTCCAGCATGGTCCGCCCCATTGGGTAACGGTATTGCCGCTCCAAAACGACACGCATTGCGCCGCCTCCATCCTGCAACAGGGGAACTACCATGACCGCACCCGGATGCAAGATGTACTCTCTCACCGATCGAGAGCCGTCAGGCAAGCCAACGTCATCTCGGAATGCGGTTAAAAACTTCCCCCGATAGACCTCGACGCTGGTCTGCTTGACCTCAACTAAATGATGATCATCCATTCAGCGGGAGTTTTTAGACGGAACGAATTGCATTTTCGAATTCCAATCCTTGGGCAGAAAATTGATATGACGCCCGCCCCAAAGTCTTAGGTTCCGAGCATTTGCCGCACTGACGCACTGCAAAGCGCCAGCAAACCACCGGGGAACAACCCAAGAACGAGTATGAGGGCGCCATTAATGCAAAGGACCGCCCGCACATCCAGTGGCGCGACAACGCTGCTGGCGGTAATCGGTTCATCAAAGTACATCACCTTGATAACGCGCAAATAGTAAAACGCGCCAATCAGGGACATCAGCACAGCAAATACCGCAATGGCTAATTGGAAGTCCTGTCCCGAGGCCACCAACGCCTGCAAAACCGCAAACTTGGCATAGAAACCAACCAACGGAGGAATCCCTGCCAAAGACAATAGGCACACCGCCATTACGCCTGCATACAAGGGGCTGCGTTGATTCAATCCAGCCAAATCGGCAACTTCTTCACTCTCAAAACCCTCTTGGGAAAGCAGCAACAAAACCCCAAAACCCGCCAAGGTCGTCAAAACATAGGTAATGACGTAGAACATCGCAGAACTATAGGCATTGGCGGTTAAGGTCAGTGCATCGCCGTTCACTACACCAGACATAATGCCGATCAAGACAAAGCCCATTTGAGAAATCGTCGAAAACGCCAGCATTCGCTTAACGTTAGTCTGCGCTATTGCCGCAAAATTACCGACCAAAAGTGAACCCACAGCCAATACCAACAGCATTTGTTGCCAGTCCACCGCAAGGGGCAGCATTCCCTCCACGAGCAGTCGCATGGCCATCGCGAAGGCGGCCAACTTTGGGGCGCCGCCAATCATCAACGTTATAGCGGTAGGAGCACCCTGGTAGACGTCAGGAATCCACATGTGAAAGGGCACTGCACCGAGTTTGAACGCCAACCCCGAAACAATAAAAACCAAACCAAAGACCAGGACTTGGTGCCGAATCTGTCCCGACGAAATAGCCTTGAAAATGGCAGTGATGTCGAGTGACCCGGTAGCACCATACAGCATGGACATCCCGTACAGCAAAAATCCAGAAGCCATTGCACCAAGCACAAAGTACTTCATTGCAGCTTCTGTCGCCGTGACGTTATCGCGTCGCAGCGCAACCAGTGCATAACTCGAAAGAGTTAACAATTCCAATCCCATGTAGATCACGAGCAGGTTATTGCCCGAGATCATGACTGACATGCCCAACAGCGCGAACATACTTAAAGTAAACAATTCGCCACCACGCAACATATCCCGGTGAGCTGCGTAAGACCTTCCGTACACCAATGTCACCATTACTGCTACCGTAGCAAAGCACTTGAGCCAGTTGCCCATAGCGTCACTTACGACCATGTTCCCGAATGCGTAAATCGTCGTTCCGCTAAGCGCAAGATCGGCTTGTATGTAAGCAACAATCGCCAAAGTTAAAAGCGTCATCACGTACGTTGTACTTCGCATCGGACTCTTGATGCCTAGGTCCAGCAGCGCGATGACGCAGGCCATTACCAACAGGACCATATCGGGGTAAACAGCGACCCAACTGAGTTTGTCAATCATCTTTCGTCTCTCAATTCGGTTTGATCAGTTCAACTTCGAAACTGCAACGTGCTTGAGCAGTTGAGCAACCGAAACATCCATAACATCCGTAAACGGTTTGGGATATACACCCATCCACAAGACGGCAGCGGCGAGTAAGGCGAGCATCAAAAACTCGCGTGAATTGATATCAACCAATTCTTTTACATGATCATTAGCGATTGGGCCAAGATACACGCGCTTGAACATCCACAATGTGTACGCAGCGCCAAAAATCAAAGCACTCGCCGCAGCGAACCCAACCCAGAAGTTGAACTTGACGGCAGCCAAGATCACCATCCATTCACCCACAAAACCGGCAGTGCCTGGCAAACCGCAATTCGCCATCGCAAAGAACAAAGCGAATGCGGCAAACTTGGGCATAGTGTTGACGACACCGCCATAACTTGAAATCTCACGGGAATGCATGCGGTCATACAACACCCCAATTGAAAGGAACATAGCTCCGGAAACAAAGCCATGAGCAATCATTTGCACCAAACCACCGGAAACACCCAGATCTATGAAGATGAAAAATCCCAAAGTCACAAATCCCATGTGTGCGACTGAAGAATAAGCAACGAGTTTTTTCATATCCTGTTGGACCATCGCAACCAAACCGACATAGACCACAGCAATCAATGACAATGCGATCATCAACCATGCCCATTCATGGGCAGCGTCAGGTGCGATAGGAAGGGAAAACCTCAGAAACCCATATGCTCCGAGCTTGAGCATGATCGCCGCCAATACAGCAGACCCACCGGTGGGCGCCTCAACGTGAACATCTGGCAACCAAGTGTGTACTGGCCACATGGGGACTTTGACTGCAAACGCTGCGAAGAACGCGAAAAACAAAAGGGTTTGCGTTGGACCATCCAACCTCATTGCATGCCACGCCGCCAGTTCAAAACTTCCACCTGACTTGGTGTAGAGATAAATCAGAGCAACCAACATGAGCAACGAGCCGAGCAATGTGTAGAGAAAAAACTTGAAAGCCGCGTATATCTTGTTTGGTCCACCCCAAATACCAATAATCAAATACATCGGGATCAAGGTTGCTTCAAAAAACACATAGAACAAAAGACCGTCAAGCGTGCAAAATACCCCGATCATCAATCCACTAAGAATCATGAACGCGCCCATATACTGATTGACACGACGTGTAATGGACTCCCAACTGGCAATAATTACAACAACATTGATAAAAGCAGTCAGCAGCACGAACCAAAGAGAAATGCCATCCACTCCCAGATGGTATTTGACGTTGAAGCGCTCGATCCATGGCACGTTTTCAACAAACTGCATTGCAGCAGTTGCAGTGTCAAAGTGCACGTAGACAGGCAAAGTAACCAAGAAACTGACCAAGGCGCCAATCAGAGCGACCCAGCGCACCGCCTGCGTCTGTTCATCTCGACCCAGCGCCAGCAAAACCACGCCGAACGCAATAGGCGTCCAAATCGCAAGGCTCAACAATCCCATTTTATTTTTCTCCTACTTGAGCCATACAAAATACGTCATGAGTACAAAAATACCCAGGATCATCACCAGTGCGTAGTGATAGAGAAAACCCGTCTGCACTTTACGAACAGTTCCCGAAACCCAGCCGACGACTTTCCAGGAACCATTTACCAGAGTACCGTCAATAAAGGCTTGGTCGCCGCCCTTCCACAAACCTGTACCCAATGCGCGCGCGCCGCGTGCCAAAATATTTTCGTTGACCCAGTCAAGGTAGTACTTATTTTCGAGCAGTGTAAAGATCGGCATAAAGGTTCGTTTGATCGCAGCAGGTACCGCCGGATTCACCATGTACATGTAATACGCGGTACCAACACCAGCAAGCGCAAGCCACAACGGCCTGGTAGTAATGGAATGCAACGCCATCGGCCACCATCCATGGAAAGCGTGTGCCATCTCCTCCATGGCGCCGTGTTTTTCATGATCAACAAAAATCGCGCCCTTGAAAAAATCGCCGAACAACATCGGTTCGATAGTCATAGCCCCGATAACGACCGAAGGAATGGCCAGGAGAATGAGTGGCACAGTAACCACCCATGGCGACTCATGCGGAGTGTGCTGTTTGCCATGATGTCCGTGAACATCTCCGTGCGCATGATGGGCATCAGGATTCTGGTCGAAGCGTTCAGCACCATGAAATACCAGAAAATACATTCGGAACGAGTAGAAAGCCGTAACAAATACGCCTGTTAAGACGGCAAATTTTGCAAAACCGGCACCCGGCAGGTGACTCTCCATTACCGCTTCAATAATGCTGTCTTTCGAGTAGAAACCAGCAAAAAAAGGTGTTCCGATGAGTGCAAGAGAACCCAACAATGAAGTAATCCAGGTAATCGGCATGTACTTTCGCAATCCCCCCATCCAACGGATATCCTGATTGTGGTGCACACCCATGATGACCGAACCGGCCGCAAGAAATAGCAATGCCTTGAAAAAAGCATGCGTCATTAAGTGAAAGACCGCAACCGAGTACGCCGAAGCCCCCAAAGCTACCGTCATGTACCCCAATTGCGACAGTGTAGAGTAGGCTACAACGCGCTTAATGTCATTTTGGATAATGCCCAGAAATCCCATGAACAGTGCGGTAATGGACCCTACTACCATAATGAAACTCAGCGCGGTATCGCTGAGCTCAAACAGCGGCGACATCCGTGCAACCATGAAGATACCTGCAGTCACCATCGTCGCAGCATGAATCAGAGCCGAGATCGGTGTGGGACCTTCCATAGAGTCTGGCAACCATACATGCAAAGGGAACTGGGCTGATTTGCCCATGGCCCCGATAAACAAGCAAATACAAATAACCGTTATCAACATCCAATCTGTTCCAGGGAGATTGAGCGCGGCCAACTCAGCGGACTTATTAAATGCCTCGACGTAATTCAATGTACCGGCAAAAGAAGCAATCAACCCAATACCAAGAATGAATCCAAAGTCTCCCACCCGATTAACCAGAAAAGCTTTCATGTTTGCAAAAATCGCTGTCGGCTTATTGAACCAAAACCCGATCAACAAATAGGACACCAGTCCCACCGCTTCCCATCCGAAAAACAACTGAAGCATGTTGTTACTCATCACCAACATCAGCATCGAAAACGTGAATAGGGAAATATAGGAGAAGAATCGGTTGTAACCCTCATCCTCTTGCATATAACCGATGGTATACAAATGGACCATCAGGGATACGAAGGTAACAACGCACATCATCATGGCTGTCAAACCATCGACCAAAAAACCAATCTCCATTTTGAGGTCGCCTACAACCATCCATGTATACAGCGTTTCATTGAAGCGTGCACCGTCCAGAGCAACCGACTGCAACGTCATTACGGATACAACAAAGGCGACCAGCACTCCCAAAATCGTCAATGAGTGAGTTGCAGTACGGCCCATCACATTGCCGCCAAATTTTGTACCCAAGACACCCGCTAGCATCGCCCCCAAAAGTGGGGCCAGAGGCACAACAAGTAAATTCGAAACTGAAAGGGCTTGACTCATATATTTTTAACCCTTGAGCGTATTGAGATCATCCACATTAATGCTGGAACGATTGCGAAACACCAGAACCAAAATGGCCAGCCCAATTGCGGACTCAGCTGCCGCAACAGTGAGTATGAAAAATACAAATATTTGTCCATGCATATCGTGCAGATAATGCGAAAACGCAACAAAGTTTGTATTAACGGCTAACAACATAAGCTCAATAGCCATGAGTAACACAATTAAATTACGGCGATTCAAAAATATGCCGACGACCGACAGTGCAAACAACATTGCCCCCAGCGATAAAAAGTGTCCAAGCGTCAAAGTCATGCTTTTGTCTCCGCAATTGAGGCCACCGAAGTGCGATCAACATCCGTTCTTGTTGCCTCCATTTTTAAAACTGTCATACGGTCACCCGCCTTCACACGAACCTGATGGTCAGGTTTCGTGTACTTGGTATCCTTACGCGTGCGCAGAGTCAGCGCAATTGCTGCAACCATCGCCACTAGCAATATGGCCGTAGCAACTTCCAACGGGTAGATGTACTGGGTGTACATCAAGATACCCAGTTCTTTTGTATTCGAGACGGGAAGCACACCAGTCGAAGTAAAAACCAGGCTATCCGGACCATCGGCTGTGCGGAACCCTCCCATCAAAACAGCAACCATCTCCAAGGCAATGACAACCCCAACCAATGCCGCAAGCGGGAAATGGTTCCAAAAGCCAACACGCAACCCCTCAATCTTTACGTCCAGCATCATCACCACAAAAAGGAACAGCACCATTACTGCGCCAACGTATACCAACACCAGAGCAATTGCCAGAAACTCTGCCTTTAGCAACATCCATATCATTGCAGCCTGGAAAAACGTCAATACCAAGAACAAAACGGCATGCACCGGATTGCGTGCAGTAATCACACGAAACGCTGCCAATAGCATAATCGTGGAAAACACATAAAACATACCGGTCGTTACACTCATAATTCAAGTTCTTTCTTGCGGCTGATCAACGATATTTGGCATCAGCCAACTTGCAGGACGCAATTTCGGTTTCATACTTGTCCCCCACAGCTAAGAGCATTTCCTTGGTGAAATACAAATCGCCTCGCTTGTCACCGTGGTACTCAAGAATATGGGTTTCAACAATCGAGTCCACCGGACAACTTTCTTCACAAAATCCGCAAAAAATACACTTAGTAAGGTCGATGTCGTATCGCGTAGTACGACGAGATCCGTCGTCGCGCATTTCAGATTCAATCGTTATCGCTTGGGCAGGACAAATTGCTTCACACAGTTTGCATGCAATGCACCGCTCCTCACCGTTTTCATAACGACGTAAAGCATGCAGCCCCCGAAATCGTGGTGACAGAGGCGTCTTCTCTTCAGGATATTGCAGCGTAATTTTGCTCCGAAAAGCGTACTTACCCGTCAGCAACATTCCTTTTGCGAGTTCAATCAGCAGAAAGCTGGACAGAAAATCCTTCAACGAGAAGGCGTTGTTAGGCGACGACGCTGCAGTATTTGAAGTGGGGGTAGACATAGGCAACTCTAATTACTTCCAAATATTCCAAGGAGTCTGCATCCAAACTCCAACTACCACCAACCATACCAAGGTAACAGGAATAAATACCTTCCATCCCAGTCGCATAATCTGGTCATACCTAAACCGAGGAAAAGTAACTCGAACCCAAATAAACAGCGTCATCACGCAAAACGTCTTAATACCAAGCCAAATCCACCCGGGTATCCAATTCGCGAACGCACTGTCGATGGGTGACAACCATCCACCAAAAAACATCACCGAAGCAAGAACAGAAATTAGCCAGATATTGGCATACTCCGCCATCTGAAACATCGCCCATGACATTCCCGAGTACTCAACCATGTGACCAGCAACTATCTCCGACTCGCCTTCAATAACGTCAAATGGTGTCCTGTTAGTCTCAGCTAGCCCGGACACAAAATAAACAACCACTATCGGCAACAGTGGCAACCAATTCCAGGATAAAAAGGAGAGCCCCATCTGGCTGAAATATCCCTTGCCCTGCCCTGCCACAATATCTGAAAGGTTAAGGCTGGCAGACACCATCAAAACGATCAAAAAACAAAACCCCATACCAATCTCATAACTCACCATTTGGGCCGAAGCACGCAACGCCCCAAGGAACGCATACTTGGAGTTCGATGCCCACCCAGAGATGATGACGCCGTAAACCTCCATGGAGGTAATGGCCATGAGAAACAAAAGCCCAGCATTTAGATTCGCTGCAGCAATTTCAGGACCAAACGGTATAACGGCCCAAGCAGCAAGTGATGGTCCAACGGTCAACACCGGGCCCAGATAAAAAAGAGCCTTATCAGCTGCAGTCGGACGAACGATTTCCTTCGTCATCAACTTCAAGGCATCTGCAATTGGTTGTAGCAGTCCCCATGGACCAACCCGATTTGGTCCAAGCCGAATTTGCACCCAGCCCAACAACTTGCGCTCCCATAATGTTGCATAGGTCACAGCGGTCAATACCAGGACCAATACCAGAGATACCTTGATGAGGGCCCAAATAGTCGGCCATGCAAGTGACGTCCACCATGAAGCATCAATGATGCCTCGACCAAAGGCAAAAATGAAGTCGATCATGCAGCAACCTCCTGCGTCCCAATACCTCTGGCATCTGCAGTCAATTGAAGCGATGAAGCACGGCGTACGATGCCATCCAATTGATAAATCCCTGCAACACTGGGTTCAACCTGAGAGTTCAAGTAAACCGAAGGCAATGTACATGCATTGCTGAGGCGGTTGGCGGGCGCATGATCAGGTACAACTCCCTGGTTTTCTGCATGAAGGTGGGACAAAACTTCTTGTGCAGAATTAAATTCAAAACCCGGTAACTTCAATACATTAGCCAATGCGCGGAGTATCTTCCACGCTGGACGAGCCTCGCCCTGAGGCTTTGCGACGGCATGGAATGTCTGCACGCGACCCTCAGCATTCACAAAAGTACCAGGAGTTTCAGTAAATGGCGCCATCGGTAACAACACATCGCTAAAAGCCATATTCGCCTTGAATGGACTCAATGTCACAACCATCTCACATTGCCCCAAAGACTGAACCGCTCCACTGCCACCTGCCGAATCAAACTCCGGCTCGTTGTTCAACAAAATCGCTGCCTTTAAACCTCCTGCCAGCATTTGACCTGCGTTCAACCCACCAGTGCCAGGCAACGCACCAACCAACTGCGCGCCCACGGTATTTGCGGCTTCAGAAAGATAGCCAACCACTGCGCCGGTCTGCGCAGCCATCCAATTCGATAAGGCCAATAGATGCGACGCATGTGGGTGATGGGCCGCCGCGTTGCCAAGCAATATTGCGCGACGCTCCCCGGTCATCAGTGACTTCGCTAGTTCCTTCGCAATATCGGTAGCTTGGCCGCTCATTGGAGCTGATATCCCCTTTTCCAGTGCAATTGCCACAGCAATGTCTGCTACAGACTGCACCCATCCTGTAGACGGTACAACGCAATAGTGACGCAGAGGCATTGCCCAATCACTCTCCCGCTCTCCTATGGCACTAACCACACAGCCAGCACGAACAGCTTGACGAATTCGCTGGGCAAACAGAGGATGATCTTTACGAAGATTCGAGCCGATAACCAGTACGCCTTGGAGCTGCGAAAGTTGGGAAATCGCCATTCCCAAAAAGCGAGTCCCTTTTTGAGCAACCTCAAACTCAGCGTTACGAAGTCGGTAATCAATATTTTCACTACCAAGACCGCGAACCAACGCGCTTGCCAAATACAACTCTTCCAAGGTACTGTGCGGGCTCACTAAAGTACCAATCGAGGCAGCACCATAATTGGCCTTCACGCTTTGCAAGCCATGCGCAACATACTCAAGCGCGGTTTTCCAATCTACAGACTTCCACTCGCCGCCCTGCTTGAGCATGGGTGTTGTCAGTCGTTCGTCACTATTTAACGCTTCATATGAAAACCGGTCTCGGTCAGCGATCCAACACTCGTTGACAGCTTCATTTTCCAATGGAACAACCCGCATTACCCGATCATTTTTTACTTGAACAATTAGATTTGCCCCCGTTGAGTCGTGCGGGCTAATTGATTTACGACGAGACAATTCCCACGTGCGAGCGTTGTATCTGAATGGCTTGCTCGTCAAAGCCCCGACCGGGCAGATATCGATCATGTTTCCCGACAATTCCGAGTCCACAGATTGGCCCAGAAAAGTCTCTATCTCTGCATGCTCACCACGATGCGACATGCCCAACTCCATGACACCAGCGATTTCTTGACCAAAACGGACACAGCGCGTGCAGTGAATGCATCGGCTCATTTCTTCCATTGAGACCAGCGGACCTATGTCTTTATGAAACACAACACGCTTCTCTTCCTGATACCGAGAGGAAGATCCGCCGTAGCCAACGGCCAAATCCTGCAACTGACACTCGCCACCCTGGTCGCAAATCGGACAATCCAGGGGATGATTGATCAACAAAAACTCCATGACCGACTTTTGGGCTTTGACTGCCTTATCACTCTTTGTGCGGACAATCATGCCCTGAGTGACTGGGGTCGCGCAGGCGGGCATTGGCTTGGGCATTTTCTCCACATCCACCAAGCACATACGGCAACTGGCCGCAATACTCAACTTCTTGTGATAGCAAAAATGGGGAATGTAGGTGCCTGCCTTTTCGGCCGCATGCATGATCATGCTGCCTTCAACAATGTCAACCTTCTTGCCGTCGAGTTCGATTTCAATCATCTTGTGACTCGCTCAAACGTAAGCTGGGACCATACAGGTCTTGTGCTCTACGTGGTATTCAAATTCATGCCTGAAATGCTTGATCATGGCGCGTACCGGCATTGCCGCCGCATCACCCAAAGCACAAATCGTGCGCCCTTGGATATCCTCAGCAACACTGTCCAACAAGTCCAGATCGCTGGCGCGACCATGCCCATTTTCAATACGGTCCACCACGCGCGACAGCCATCCTGTACCCTCACGGCAAGGTGTACATTGACCACAGGACTCATGCATATAGAAATAGCTCAGACGCTGTAGACTCTTAACCATGCATCGACTGTCATCCAGCACGATCACAGCGCCGGACCCCAGCATGGACCCCGCCTTCGCAATCGAGTCATAGTCCATCGTGCAATCCATCATGACGGATGCTGGCAATATGGGTGACGAAGAGCCCCCAGGAATGACCGCCTTAAGCTTGCGCCCAGTACGCACACCACCCGCCAATTCCAACACTTTGGCAAACGGAGTCCCCATCGGAACCTCGAAGTTGCCCGGCATTTCAACATCTCCACTCACTGAGTAAATCTTGGTACCGCCATTGTTCGGCTTGCCACATTCCAGGTAAGCTTGCCCACCGTTGCGAATAATCCAAGGAACTGAAGCAAATGTTTCGGTATTGTTGATCGTAGTTGGCTTCCCGTAGAGGCCAAAACTGGCGGGAAACGGTGGCTTGAAACGTGGTTGCCCTTTCTTGCCTTCAAGAGACTCCAACAAGGCCGTTTCTTCTCCACAAATATATGCACCAAACCCATGCGCTGCATGCAATTGAAAGCTGAAGCCACTGCCCAAAATATTGTCACCAAGGAGTCCTGCCGCACGCGCTTCTCCCAAAGCCTCTTCAAACCGGTCATAGGTCGAAAAGATCTCTCCATGGATGTAGTTGTATCCCACCGAAATACCCATCGCAAAGGCTGCTATCACCATACCCTCAATGACAATATGGGGGTTGAACTCCATGATGTCACGGTCTTTGCATGTACCTGGTTCACCTTCATCCGAATTGCAGACCAAGTACTTTTGGCCTGGGAACTGACGCGGCATGAAACTCCACTTCAACCCCGTCGGAAAACCGGCCCCACCGCGTCCACGCAAAGCGGATTCTTTAACAGTTGCAATAACCTGCTCCTGGGTCATTGCCTCACCGCCATCTTTACCTAATACTTTGCGAAGTGCCTGATATCCTCCGCGCGCCTCGTAATCTTTCAAGCGCCAGTTAGAGCCGTTCAGGCCCGCAAGAATTTGTGGATTAATGTGCCGATCATGAAAACAGGTTTGCACGCCGGTAGCGCGGAACTGAGAAAGTATGTCCTGCGCTGTCATCATTTATCTCCCGCCGCACGCAAACCATCCACCAATTGGTCCAGTTTCTCCGGCGTCATAAAACTGCACATTGACCGATCGTTGACCAACAGCACCGGAGAATCAGCGCAGGCACCCAAACACTCACTTTGCTGAAGGGTAAACATCCCATCGGAGGTAGTTTGCCCCATGGTGATCCCCAACTTTTTCTCAAGGTATTGCAAGGTACTGACACCATCACGCAATTGGCACGGCAAATTGGTGCAAACGTTAAGTTTGAACTTCCCAACCGGACGCTGGTTGTACATGTTGTAGAAGGTGGTCACCTCATGTACAGCCATTACTGGCATACCAAGATACTGCGCAATATCACGCTCAGCTTCCTGGCTCACATAACCAAGTTCTTGCTGTGTGATGGCCAAACATGCCATGACTGCTGACTGCTTCTGGTCAGCCGGGTATTTCGCGACTTCGCGAGCGAAGCGCAATTGGGATTCTTCTGAAATCATCGATCCACTTCCCCAAACACAATGTCCATGGTCCCAATGATGGCCACAGCATCCGCAATCATGTGCCCCTTCCCCATTTCATCGAGTGCTGCCAGATGCACAAATGCCGGGGGACGAATCTTCATGCGATACGGTTTGTTTGCGCCATCGCTGATGAAGTAGATACCAAACTCGCCTTTAGGATGTTCGATAGCCGCGTAAGCCTCTCCCTTCGGCACGCAAAACCCCTCCGAAAACAACTTGAAATGGTGAATCAAATCCTCCATTTTGGATTTCATCGACTCACGGTCAGGAGGTGCAACTTTGCGGTTATCCGAAATCACAGGACCCGGATTGACTTTCAGCCAATCCACACACTGTTTGATAATCCTATTGGATTGCTTCATCTCCTCCATGCGTACGAGGTAGCGATCGTAGGTGTCCCCGGTAACGCCTACGGGAATATCAAAATCCAACTTATCGTAGACGTCGTAAGGTTGCTTTTTACGCAAATCCCACGCAACGCCAGATCCTCTAAGCATTGGACCCGTGAAGCCCAAATTCAAGGCGCGCTCAGCGGTCACTACGCCAATGTCAACTGTACGCTGCTTCCAAATTCGGTTGTCCGTGAGCAAGGTGTGATACTCGCCCAAGAAGGTCGGGAACCGTTGGGTGAAATCGTCGATAAAGTCCAACAGACTTCCTCCACGATTTCGATTGAGCGCTTCAGTCGACTTCGCTGAACGCACTTTATTCGATTGATGACGTGGCATCGAGTCTGGCAGGTCACGATAAACGCCACCAGGGCGGAAGTACGCGGCGTGCATACGCGCCCCACTAACCGCCTCATACATATCCATCAAATCCTCACGCTCGCGAAATGCAAAGAGCATGACAGTCATGGCACCACAGTCAATTGCCGATGCACCGACCCACAGTAAATGATTCAACATTCGCGTGATTTCAGAGAACATGACACGAATGTATTGGGCACGCTCCGGAACTTCCAATCCCAGCATTTTTTCTAATGCGAGACAGTAGGCGTGCTCATTGCACATCATCGACATGTAGTCAAGACGGTCCATATAGGGCAGGGACTGCATATAGGTCTTGCTCTCAGCCAACTTCTCGGTCGCCCTGTGCAGCAGTCCAATATGCGGATCTGCGCGTTGAATAACCTCGCCATCCAATTCAAGCACCAGACGCAACACGCCATGGGCAGCTGGGTGTTGAGGCCCGAAGTTAAGTGTGTAGTTGTGTATTTCGGCCATGCATTCAACTGCTTATTGCAGGCCTCCATAGTTGCTTTCACGAATAATGCGAGGCGTAATTTCGCGATCCTCAATCGTTATTGGCTGATAAATAATTCGTCCAAGTTCAGCATCAAACCGCATTTCAACATGCCCAGTACGCGGAAAGTCTTTACGAAACGGGTGCCCAATAAATCCATAGTCAGTCAAAATACGACGCAGATCCGGGTGCCCGTCAAAAACAATCCCAAACAAATCAAAAGCCTCGCGTTCAAACCAGTTGGCCGCACTCCAGACCTCGAGCAACGAAGGAAGCAACGGAGCCAAGTCATCACCTGCAAAGACCTTCAGGCGAACGCGTTGATTCAGGCTGACCGACAACAGGTGACAAACCACGCAAAAGCGCAAACCGTCGGGACTGCCATCCAGGTATTCAGAATAATCAACACCGCACAAATCGATCAACTGCTCAAACTTGCACGCCGGGTCGTCTTTGAGCGCAACGGCTGATGCAATGTAATTCTCAGCAGACACCAGCACCGTTACCTCACCCAATGCAAGGGAAACACTCTTAATCTTGTCACCCAACGCCGCCTTTACAGCATGCAGGGTAGCTTCAGGTGATACGGAAAATATTGTCATGCTTGTCCTTACACCCGCGCAATAGTTTGCGTGCGCCGGATTTTTTGCTGCAACTGCAAAATTCCGTAAATCAAAGCCTCTGCAGTTGGAGGACAGCCCGGGACATATACATCAACCGGAACTATGCGATCACAGCCCCGAACGACCGAGTAGCTGTAGTGGTAGTACCCGCCGCCATTGGCACAAGAACCCATGCTCAACACCCAGCGCGGCTCAGCCATTTGGTCATAGACTTTGCGAAATGCTGGCGCCATCTTATTGGTCAGTGTTCCCGCCACAATGATAAGGTCGGATTGACGAGGACTTGGTCGAAACACTTCAGCACCAAACCGGCTGATATCGTACCGCGCCGCTGCCGCATGCATCATTTCAACCGCACAGCAAGCCAAGCCAAAGGTCATGGGCCACATGGATCCAGTCTTTGCCCAATTCACCACCGAGTCATAACTCGTCGTGACGAAGCCCTCTTTGAGAATACCTTCAATCATTGCATTACTCCCAGTCCAGGGCGCCTTTTAACCACATGTACACAAAGCCAATGGTGAGAACGAGAACGATCTCCATGCCGAGTAAAAATCCACCAAAACCTATTTCTTTAAGCGATGCCGCCCAAGGAAACAGGAGTGCGGTTTCCAAGTCAAACAAAATAAAGAGTATGGCCACCAAGTAATACCGCACATCGAATTTCATGCGCGCATCACCAAATGCTTCAAAACCGCATTCGTAGGGTGAATTTTTTGCCGGGTAAGGTCGATTAGGACCCAGCACATAGCCAATGATCTGAGGTGCAACCCCAGTCACAAGGCCAATCAACATAAACAAGAGAACGGGAAGATATTGATCGAGGTTCATCTTGCGTTTCTTATAACCACTTACGGCCCACCCAAAAAATGAGTGAGCCAAATGCCATTTGGTGCCGTCGGCGAGACTCGAACTCGCACAGCTCTCGCCACTACCCCCTCAAGATAGCGTGTCTACCAATTTCACCACGACGGCGGCTTTTTTGTCTGTACTGCGTGAGGACCCCGAAGGTGTTTTGCATTTTCAGACAAGACTAGAGTTTACCCTGATTTACCACAATTCTCCAAGGGACAAGGCAATTAAAGTAGCAATTATTTGGCCGGAATCTGGCCCACGCCTGATGCAGCGATGGACGGTGCAGATACAGCCTCAACAGTTGCAGGCGCCACGACTGCAGCGCCCTCCAAAACGCTACCTGATGTTGCAGGCCGCAGGTTGCCGAAGTACGCGAGAGCCAAAGTACAGACGAAAAATACCGTTGCCAAAACTGCAGTCGTGCGCGACAAAAAATTCGCACTTCCACTGGCGCCAAACAAACTACCGGAACCGCCACTGCCGAAGGCCGCCCCCATATCTGCACCTTTGCCATGCTGAACCAAAATCAGGCCAATCATGGATAAAGCGGAAAGCATTTGAACCGTCAAAATAATCGTCAACAAAACATTCATTCTCAACTCCTAAATAGCGAAACAATCATCAAGCGCCAGATGAACTCAGTGGGCTGCTGCAATGATGGATAAAAAATCTCCCGCTTTGAGCGATGCCCCACCAACCAGACCACCGTCAATGTCTTCCTGAGAAAGAAGTTGGGCAGCATTCGCAGCATTCATGCTGCCGCCGTACAAGATAAGCATTCGGTCCGCCTGCTCGGTGGCCGCACGTAGTTGGTTACGCAAAACTGCATGCACCCGCTGAGCCTCTTGTGGACTGGCGGTTTTACCCGTTCCAATGGCCCAGACAGGTTCATAAGCCACAACGATTTCGCTGATGCAGTGACCATTGGTATGAATCACTGCCGCTAACTGGCGTTTAACGACTTCTTCTGTTCGACCGGCCCCGCGCTCCGCCAGTGTTTCACCAACACAAACGATGGGTGTGATGCCAGCCGCCAGAGCGCGCTGCGCCTTCGTTGCTACCACCGCGTCAGTTTCACCATGGTACTGGCGGCGCTCCGAATGACCCACCAAACAATAGCGCGCAGCAAAATCTCGCAACATATTGGCTGAGACCTCGCCGGTATATGCACCAGCCTCATGCTGAGATACATCCTGCGCACCCAATTCGATTCCAGTCCCCACCACCAGACCTTGCACTTGCGCCAGGTAGGGTGCCGGCACACAAACCGCCACCTGACAGGTTGCCCCACCCATGCCCGCCGCAAGCACCCTCAACAGCACTTCGTTGGCTGCGAACGAGCCATTCATCTTCCAGTTACCTGCAATCAGTTGCCTCTTCATGTTGAACTCCAAGTCAAAACAATCTTGCCCACATGCTGGTTGGACTCCATCAGAGTATGGGCTCGGGATGCCCCACTTCCGCTGGCATGGCCCGCATCGAATGCTGGAAACACGCTATGCACAACCGGCTTGATGTGACCGGTCTCCAACAACGGCCAGACGTGTTGCAAACAGTTCGTGGCGATGCTTTCCTTGAACGAAATAGGACGCACACGCAATGTGGATCCAGTAATGGTCAAACGCTTGCGCATCACCAATCCCGCATTGATTTCCGCCTGCACTCCGCCCTGCACCGCGATGATCACCAGTCGCCCATCTTCGGCCAGACATTGCAATTCCTTGGCCACATAGCTTCCGGCAACCATATCCAGCACCAGGTCCACGCCACGCCCATCGGTCAGGCGCAAAGCCTCCACCTGGAAGTCCTGCGTCCTGTAGTTGATGGCATCGTCTGCACCCAACGCCAGACAGGCCTCACATTTCGCATCGCTACCAGCAGTGGCAATCACGTGCGCACCCAGAGCTTTGGCCATTTGAATAGCCGTGACCCCGATACCACTGGATCCGCCTTGCACGAGCAGGGTTTCACCAGCCTTCAAGCCACCGCGGTCAAAGACATTGCTCCAGACGGTGAAGAACGTCTCCGGCAAGGATGCCGCCTCAACGTCGCTCAGGCCTCGTGGCACCGGCAGGCATTGGCCCACGGGCGCAACGCAATACTCGGCATAACCGCCGCCGGCGACCAACGCGCAAACGCGGTCACCCACTTTAAGTCCGGTCTTTTGCAGGGCCTGCTCATCGCCACTCACAATGTTCCCAGCTATTTCAAGTCCCGGAATGTCGGACGCACCTGCAGGTGCTGGATACATGCCAGCACGTTGCAGCACGTCAGGGCGATTGATTCCACTCGCACCAACGCGAATCAGCACCTCACCGTCGCCAGCAACGGGTAAGGGACGAGTTGCCAGACGCAAAACATCTGGCCCGCCAAAGGATGAAATTTCAATAACGTTCATAGCACTTTTAACCAGTAGTCCTCACCAACATTGCGTAAGGTGCTACTAGATTGATAGCAATTGACTATCAACCCTGGTCAGACGACTGCGATGGGCGGTCCAACAAAGCCTTCATGGACAGCTTGATGCGGCCCTTTTCGTCAGTCTCCATAACCTTGACTTTGATGATCTGGCCTTCAGCCAAGTAATCCGACACCTTCTCGACGCGCTCATGGGCGATCTGGCTGATGTGCAACAGACCGTCTTTGCCAGGCAGCAAATTGACCAAAGCACCGAAGTCGAGGATCTTGGTGATCGGACCCTCGTAAACCTTGCCAATTTCCACTTCGGCAGTGATCTGCTCGATACGACGCTTGGCCATCTCCGCCTTCTCGGGGTCAGCCGATGCAATGGTGATAGTGCCGTCTTCATCGATGTTGATTTGGGTGCCGGTTTCCTCGGTCAAGGCACGGATCACAGAGCCGCCCTTGCCAATCACATCACGGATCTTCTCGGGGTTGATCTTCATGGTGAACAGGCGGGGCGCGAAGTTGGACACTTCGGTCTTGGCTTCGGCCATCGCCTCTTGCATCTTGCCCAGAATGTGCATGCGTGCTTCCTTGGCCTGGGCCAAAGCGACCTGCATGATTTCCTTGGTGATGCCCTGGATTTTGATGTCCATCTGCAGCGCAGTAATGCCGTTGGTAGTACCAGCCACCTTGAAGTCCATATCGCCCAAGTGATCTTCATCACCCAAAATGTCGGTCAACACCGCAAAGCGGTTGTCTTCCTTGATCAGGCCCATGGCGATACCTGCCACGTGCGCCTTCATGGGAACACCAGCGTCCATCAGGGACAGGCAGCCGCCGCAGACCGAAGCCATGGAAGAAGATCCATTCGACTCGGTGATTTCCGACACCACTCGCATGGTGTAAGGGAAGTCTTCTTTCGAAGGCAGGCACGCCACCAAAGCACGCTTGGCCAAACGACCATGGCCGATTTCGCGGCGCTTGGGCGTACCCACACGACCGGTTTCGCCAGTGGCGAACGGAGGCATGTTGTAGTGCAGCATGAAACGATCTTCATAGTCGCCGCTCAAAGCATCAATACGCTGCGCGTCGCGCTCGGTACCGAGCGTTGTAACCACCAAAGCCTGGGTTTCACCGCGGGTGAACAAGGCAGATCCGTGGGTGCGTGGCAGCACGCCATTGCGGATTTCGATGGCACGCACCGTACGGGTGTCGCGGCCGTCAATACGGGGCTCGCCTGCCAAAATCTGGCCACGAACGATCTTGGCTTCGATTTCAAACAGCAGGCCTTCGATGGCTACGCTGTCAAATGCACCACCTTCGGCTTTGAGAGCCGCCATGACTTCAGAGTAAGCAGAACGGCAAGCCTGCGTACGGGCTTGCTTGTTGCGGATTTGGTAAGCAGCAACCAGCTTGCCTTTGGCCAGGCCATCAATCTTTGCGATCAGGGCTTCGTCCTTGGCGGGTGCTTTCCAGTCCCACATTGGCTTGCCAGCATCACGCACGAGTTCGTGGATGGCGTTAATCGCAATGTTGCCTTGTTCGTGGCCGAATACCACGGCGCCGAGCATGATTTCTTCGGACAATTGCTGGGCTTCCGACTCCACCATCAGAACGGCAGTTTCGGTACCTGCTACCACCAGGTCAAGAATGGAATCCTTGCGCTGGGTCTGACCCGGGTTCAATACGTATTCGCCGTTGACGTAACCCACGCGGGCTGCACCGATGGGACCATTAAACGGAACACCGCTGATAGACAAGGCGGCGCTGACTGCAATCAAGGCAGCGATGTCGGCATCGACTTCGGGGTTCAACGAAACGGTGTGCACCACAACATGCACTTCATTGAAGAATCCCTCAGGGAACAGGGGACGAATCGGGCGGTCGATCAGGCGACTGGTCAACGTCTCGAACTCGCTGGGGCGGCCTTCACGTTTGAAAAAGCTGCCAGGAATCTTGCCAGCGGCGTAGGCCTTTTCAAGGTAATCGACGGTTAGGGGGAAAAAATCTTGCCCGGCTTTGCCTTCGGTCTTGGCGACCACCGTGGCCAGCACAACGGTGCCATCCATGTCCAACAGCACCGCGCCGGTCGACTGACGCGCGATTTCACCCGTTTCCATGGTGACCGTGTGTTGACCCCATTGGAAGGTCTTGCTAACTCTATTGAAAATGCTCATTGTTTTATCTCCTGATAGTGCGGGAATCCGCTGGCAGGTAAAGGCCACCTGCCAAGCCCGGAGGCAACAACGCAGAACACGATGCCATTCCAGAGAAACTCAAGTGCCGGTTCAAAAAAAACCGCCAATTTCCATGGAATGACACAGCTTCGCTCTGTTTTTGCCGTCTCCGAAGTAAAAAACGCCTGAGCTAGTGAACTAACTCAGGCGTCTGTCATTTGGTGCAACGATTACTTGCGCAGACCCAACTTGGCGATCAACGCAACATAGCGGTCGTGGTCCACACGGTTGAGGTAGGACAGCAGACTCTTACGCGTATTGACCATGCGTACCAGACCGCGGCGACCGTGGTGGTCTTTGGCGTGGGTCTTGAAGTGGGGCATGAGTTCATTGATACGGGCGGTCAGCAGTGCAACTTGCACTTCAGGACTACCGGTGTCGGATGGGCTGCGAGCGTTGTCTTTGACAACAGCGGCTTTGATGCTGGATGCAATCATTTCTATTTCCTGTCATTTCGGGGCACGGCACTGTGTGCATCCCCTGGTTTTTGAACTTGCGCCTGGTGCTGGAACGGCTCCTGGCGTGCGCCTTGCCAAATGCAAAGCCGCTCGATTATAGCCCGGCATACAGTTCAGGCCCGACGAATGCAATATTCATGCGGCCGGAAGGTTGATCAGGGACGCTGCATCTTGCAGTTGCTTGCCAGCTCGGCAGCTTGCGGCGGAATGGTTTTCACGATACGAAAACCGTAACCTGAACCCTCAACGTCAAATTTCACGCCCGGGGTGCCCTGACGATCCATCACACCGACTACCAATGGTTGCTGAAATTGGTGATCAGTCGCCCGCATGGAACCAGATTGACCACCCAGGGCCACATTGACCCGTTCCATCTGAACTGCAATCGATGCAATATCCATCACAGATTGCGCATCACCGGACGATGGCGATTTGGGCGCTGCCTCCATCGCCTGCGCCAATGCTTCGACAAGAAGTTGCATCCGCATGTGAACATAATCATCCGATGGTTGCGGATAGCGCGCCCTGAACGAGCGATAAAACGCCTCGCCTGCGACCGTCTGCACATTGGGCAGCCAGTCTGCGACGGCCACGACTTTGCCGATGCCAGCTTCACCAATCGCTGCAGGCGCACCCATGGCATTGCCGTAAAACGTGTAAAACTTGCCGTCGAAGCCTACATCGCGCGCGGCCTTGATCAACAAACTCAGGTCATTGCCCCAGTTTCCGGTTATCACTGCCTGTGCGCCACTGGCCTTGATCTTGGTGGCGTAGGGCAAAAAATCTTTTACCCGCGCCATGGGGTGCAACTCCTCACCCACAATGTGCACATCCGGGCGCTGCGCCACCAATTGGCGGTGCGCCTCGCGCAACACAGCCTGGCCAAAACTGTAATCCTGACCAATCAAATAGGCCTCTTTGAGCGCTTTGTCGTCCTTGATGACGTCCATGAGCGCAGCCATGCGCATGTCGGCATGTGCGTCAAAACGAAAATGCCAAAAGCTGCACTTCTCGTTGGTCAGTGCAGGGTCGACCGCCGAGTAGTTCAGAAACAGCACCCGATTGCCCGGATCACGCTCATTGTGTTTGTTGATGGCATCAATCAAAGCTGCAGCATTGGCAGACGAGTTGCCCTGAAGGATGAAGCGCGCACCGTTGTCAATGGCTGAGCGCAATGCAGACAGCGCCTCTTCGTTTTGGCCCTTGCTGTCATACCGTTCCAGCACCAACTTGGGGTTGCTGGCAATAGTCTGCGAAAGCTTCACGCCACCGCGTGCGTTGACGCGCTCGACGGCCCAGACCAGATTGCGGTACACCGCCTCGCCGGCATTGCCGTTGGGTCCGCTTAAGCCTTCAATCATAGCCAGTTTGATAGGTGCAGTTGGTGCCTGCGCCATTGCCACTGAAGAGATTAGCGGCAACCCAAATAGCGCTGCATACGAGGTTTTCAAGACCCAACGATGAAGAATAAACATGTGATTTTTTTTCTTGAAATTGGCCAGACCGGGCGCAGCTTGGATGCATGCGGCGCTCACAGTGAGAGTCGCGCAGTGTACTAGGAGATTCACCATGTTTTTTGCCACCACCGCCCAGCCCCAACTGCGTCGCCAAGCCTATGCAAACGCAGGTCGTACTCTCGAAAGATTCATGGACGACGCGTTACATTCCACCGCCAACAAGCCTTGCGCCTACACGCAGGACGATGCTTCATTCACACTCACTTTGGATGTCCCCGGCATTGGCAAGGAGCAACTATCAATCGCCATAGAAGGTGCAGTGGTTCGCATTGCCAGCAAAGAAGGCGCTGTACGCCGTTACAGCGCGGCGTACGAACTGCCGCAGGACATCGACACGGCCCTGAGCAATGCCAAACTGGAAAACGGGGTTTTAACGCTCAAGCTGGTCAAGAAGATGCCGGTCAGCAGCGCCACCGAGTTGATCGTGCATTGATCAAAGGCCGTCCAGTGGCCAACGCGGTTTGACATCAAACGCGTAGGCCATGACAGCATCTTGCAAGCCACTTTGCAGCCGCATTGCAGCAGCCATGGCGATCATGGCGCCGTTGTCGGTACACAAATGCAGTTCCGGGTAGTGCACCCGCACGCCCTGTTTTGCGCAGTTCAGGTTGAGTTGTTCACGCAAAGCCCGATTGGCGCCCACGCCACCGGCGACCACCAACCGCTGCAAGCCAGTTTCATTTAGTGCGGTCATCGATTTCTTAACCAGCACATCGACAATGGCCGCCTGGGTCGACGCAGCAAGATTGCACCGTTGAACCATGGGCAAGGCGTCAAACCCTGCCGTGCTTCCACCATTGGGCTGGCTCTTGGGCGGCTCCTCGCCTGCCGCCATCGCAAGGTCGGCGGCGACCATGCGCTGCGCCTGCACCAGCACTGCCGTCTTCAACCCAGCAAATGAAAAATCCAGATTGCCACTATTCAGCAGAGGCCGGGGCAGCTTGTAAGCGGCGGGGTCCCCCTGCTCTGCCATTCGGGCCAGCGCGGGACCTCCAGGGTAACCAAGACCCATGAGCTTGGCCGACTTGTCAAATGCCTCACCGGCGGCGTCATCAATCGTTTCACCCAGTAGCGCGTAACGCCCCACCCCGTCGACCCGCATCAATTGCGTGTGCCCGCCCGAGACCAATAGCGCAACAAACGGGAATTCGGGTGGGTCGACACTCAGAAAAGGCGACAACAAATGGCCTTCTAGATGGTGCACACCAAGAACCGGCTTATCCAGAGCAGCACCCAGTGCACAGGCAACCCCTGCGCCCACCAGCAACGCACCAGCCAAACCAGGGCCGCGGGTATAGGCCACCACGTCCACCTGTGCGAGCAACCGGTCACCGGTCGACAATACTTCCTGTGTCAATGGCAGCACTCGGCGAATATGGTCTCTGCTAGCCAACTCGGGCACCACACCACCAAACGCCTGGTGCATTTCGATCTGGCTGTACAGCGCATGGGACAGCAGCGTGGGTATAGCCTGCCCTTCGCACTGCACCAAGGCCACACCCGTTTCATCGCAGGACGACTCAATCCCCAAAACCAGCATGTTTTCCCCTATGAGGTCGCGAGTTTAGAGGAAACGCCCTCGGGGCCTGGCGCCACCACTACCGGCGAACACCTTTTCGTGCAACCTTCAAAACCGGAGATTCATCGCCTGTGCCAACGCAAAGACACTGTTGACACAAGGCCGTGGCGCATTGCCCATGGCCGATGAGCGAAGACCGGCGCAGTCCCTACCGTACTGCGTGATCACGTAGTGGGTACAAATCACCTGTCTACCAGGCCCCAAAACCGAAACGGCACGCGATGCGGCAACCGCACCCTCAGCCTCCAGACGTGCCAGTCTGTTGCGAGTCGATATTTCCGGCGCACTCACATCGTGCGACAAATCCCGGATGGACATGGGCTTCTGCTGTAACGCGAGGGTGCGCAGCAGTTCCACTGATTCTGGCCACTGCTCGACCGGAACACAGCGGTTCGTTCTTACTTTTGACGTTTCGGCTTGCATAGCCTATTTGTCGGCAAGTTTGCGTACTTCTTGAGACATTGCAGGCTTTTGGTGTACCACATGCCATCACGCAGCCAGCAGCGTGTTGGTGCGCTTGGGGGTGCCACTCCTGGCCAACTCCTCCTCATCAACACAGCACCGCCTACACTGCGGGCCATGCAGAATTTTGACGTGACGATCATAGGCGCAGGGGCAGCTGGCCTGTTTTGCGCCGGGGTGGCAGGTCAGTTGGGCCTGAAGGTTTTACTGGTTGACCACTACGACAAGGTGGCCGAAAAAATCCGCATCTCGGGTGGCGGGCGTTGCAACTTCACCAACCG
>CANNRR010000019.1 GCA_947508055.1 Burkholderiales bacterium | reverse complement strand
TGCGCATCTCCACCTCGGTCATAGCTTCGAGTTTTTCGGTGTTAATGACGGCGGACTTCCAGGTCAGAGGAATGACGCCGCCCGTGTAACCGGTGCCGCCGCCCCGGGGAATGATGGTCAGCCCAAGGTCAATGCAGCCCTTGACCAGCCCCGCCATTTCCTCTTCGGAATCGGGCGTAAGTACGACAAACGGGTACTCGACGCGCCAGTCGGTGGCATCGGTCACATGCGACACACGCGACAGTCCATCAAACTTGATGTTGTCCTTGGCGGTCAGCTTGACCAGCGCACGCTGTGCCTTGCGCCTCAATACACCCACTTCAACGGAGGCGGCGTCGAACGACTCGACCGCGGCTCTGGCCGCCCCAAGCAATTCTCCCACCATGGCGTCGCGCTCGGGGTCCGCCTGTGGGGTGCGGCGTTTTTCGACCTCATGCAACCGGTGGTGCAAGGCCTCCACCAGGAGATTGCGACGTTTGGGGTTGTCCAGCAGATCGTCCTGCAAATAGGGGTTGCGCTGCACCACCCAGATATCGCCCAGCACCTCGTACAGCATGCGGGCCGAGCGGCCAGTACGCCGCTCGCCGCGCAACTGATTGAGCAGGCCCCAGGCGCGCTCCCCCAGCAGGCGAATCACGATTTCCCGGTCAGAAAATGAGGTGTAGTTGTACGGAATTTCGCGAATGCGTTCATGCACGTGTGGCTGTGAGCCGGGTGCAAGCAGGTGGTTGAGCGAGGTGGGGGCGTTCATCAGGCGGTACGGTTGCAGTCTTGACGACTTTCAAGGCTGCCTTGGCAGAGCAGAAATTTTACCGCAGTGCAACAAACACCTACTTTGTGCAATGGCAAGAGCGCCAGCGTCCATCCGCGGGCGCGCCCCTCTAGTGGAAACCACCGAGCCTCCACGGGCAGGAATCACGTTTAATCGGACGGACACACAGCTTGGTTACGATACACATTTTTCACAGGAATCACCATGAAACTGAAATTCGCCGCCCTGGCCATCGCGTCTGCGTTATCAGTCAATGCCCAGGCACAAACCGAAATCCAGTGGTGGCACTCCATGACCGGAGGCCTCAACGAGTGGGTCAACGATCTGGCCAAGGGATACAACGACAGTCAGAAAGACTTCAAAATAGTTCCCACCTTCAAAGGAAACTACGACGAGTCGATGACCACCGCCATGGCTGCGTTCCGCGCCGGCAACGCGCCGCACATCTTGCAGGTGTTCGAAGTAGGTACTGCCACCATGATGGCCGCAAAAGGCGCCATCAAGCCGGTGGGCGAAGTAATGAAACAGGCGGGGGCCTCCTTCGACCCCAAGGCCTATGTGCCTGCGGTGTCCGGTTACTACACAGCCCCCAACGGCGAGATGATGTCGTACCCGTTTAACAGCTCGACCACCATCTTCTATTACAACAAGGACGCCTTCAAGGCAGCCGGTCTGGACCCCAACCACGCGCCCAGCACCTGGCCAGAGGTCACCCTGGCGGCGGCCAAACTAAAGGCTTCCGGCCACAAGTGCCCTTACACCTCAAGCTGGGTGAGCTGGGTGCATCTGGAGAGCTTCTCGACCTGGCACAACACCCTGTTTGCCACCCAGAATAACGGTTTTGGCGGAACCAGCACACGTTTGGCGTTCAATTCACCACTGCACTTGCGCCATTTTGAGAACCTGGCCAACATGTCAAAACAGGGGCTTTTTGTCTACAAGGGCCGTGCCAGCGTGGCTGTTCCGTCCTTCGTGTCGGGTGAATGCGCCATGTTCACCGGCTCCTCGGGCTCGTATGCCGACGTCAGCAAGGGCGCCAAGTTTGCTTACGGATTGGCCCCCCTCCCCTACTACCCCGATGTCGAAGGCGCACCGCAGAACACAGTGATTGGCGGCGCCAGCCTGTGGGTTATGGCTGGCAAGAAGCCGGCCGAGTACAAGGGCGTTGCCGAATTCTTCAAGTACCTGTCCAGCCCGGAAATCCAGTCGGCCAGCCACAAACGCACGGGCTACCTGCCGATCACCATGGCGGCCTACCAGCTCACCGAAAAGTCGGGGTTTTACAAAGAAAAACCTGGGACCGACGTGGCTGTGACACAAATGATTCGCAAGACAACCGACAAGTCGCGCGGCATCCGCCTGGGCAATTTCGTGCAGATCCGCAACATCATCGACGAAGAGACCGAAACCATTTGGGCTGGCAAGAAGGGCCCCAAGGAAGCGCTGGAGACTGCCATGAAGCGCGGCAACGAGCAGTTGGAGAAATTCGAAAAGGCCAACAAGTAGTGCGATTGACTGATTGAAGCCGATGGCAGCAGAAAAACGCGTTTTTTTCAAGTCGACTTGGCTACCGTGGCTGCTCCTGGCCCCGCAACTGGCCATCGTCGGCGTGTTTTTCTTCTGGCCGGCCGGGCAAGCGCTGGTGCAGTCCCTGCAGGAGCAGGATGCTTTTGGACTCAGCGTCCAATGGGTCGGGTTTGATAACTTCAAGACGCTGTTATCGGACTCGGCCTACCTGGAGTCGTTTCAGACCACGGCGATATTCTCCATCCTGGTAGCAGTGCTGGGCATTGCCTTGTCGCTGGGGTTGGCAGTCTTTGCCGACCGTATCGTTCGCGGCGCCCTGGTGTACCGCACCATGCTGATCGTCCCCTATGCAGTAGCGCCAGCGGTGGCGGGCGTTCTGTGGGTTTTCATGTTCTCACCCTCCATTGGCGTGGTGTCCTATGCGCTCAGCCACTCGCTGGGCTTTGAGTGGAACCACCTGCTCAATTCGACGCACGCGATGGCGTTGATCGTCACTGCGGCGGTCTGGAAGCAGATTTCCTACAACTTCCTGTTCTTCCTGGCGGGTATGCAGTCGATCCCGAAATCGCTGATTGAAGCAGCTGCGATGGACGGTGCGCGCCCTTGGCGGCGCTTCTGGACGATTCAGTTTCCGCTGCTCTCGCCGACCACGTTCTTTCTGCTCGTCATCAACATGGTGTACGCCTTCTTCGACACCTTTGCCATCATCGATGCCACCACGCACGGAGGCCCCGGGCGCGATACGGTCATTCTGGTCTACAAGGTCTACCAGGACGGCTTCAAGGGCGGCGACATCGGCGGCGCGGCGGCGCAATCCGTCATCCTGATGCTGGTGGTCGTGGCGATGACGATCTTTCAATTCCGATACATCGAAAAGAAAGTAAATTACTAGATGGTTGAGCGCCGCCCCTGGCTGGATCTGCTGGCCCACACCGTGATGGTGTTGGGGCTGTTGATCGTCGCTTTTCCGCTGTATCTGGCCTTTGTGGCTTCGACCCACACCGCGCAGGACATTTTGCAGGCCCCGATGCCCCTGCTGCCCGGCGCGCACCTGTGGGACAACTATGCCGCCGCGCTCACCGGTCAGGGCGGCGGTGCGGGCTCCAATGCACCGGTGGCGCGCATGATGTGGATCAGCTTGATGACGGCACTCATCATCACCTTTGGCAAGATCACCATTTCACTCCTGTCAGCGTTTGCGTTGGTCTATTTCCAGTTTCCATTTCGCAGCCTTTTCTTCTGGGCCATCTTCATCACCCTCATGCTGCCCGTGGAGGTGCGCATTGGCCCGACCTACCAGGTGGTGTCCGACCTGAGCATGCTCAATAGTTACGCCGGCTTGACGGTGCCGCTCATCGCTTCGGCCACAGCCACCTTCCTGTTTCGGCAGTTTTTTCTGACCGTGCCCGATGAACTACTGGAAGCGGCACGCATGGACGGGGCCGGGCCGATGCGGTTCTTCAAGGACATCCTGCTGCCGCTGTCGCGCACGTCGATTGCGGCTTTGTTCGTGATCCAGTTCATCTACGGCTGGAACCAGTACCTGTGGCCACTCCTGGCCACCACCAGTGAAGACATGTACCCGGTGGTGGTGGGCATCAAGCGCATGATCGCCGGCGGTGATTCCGGCAACGAGTGGAACATTGTGATGGCCACCGCCATCCTTGCCATGCTGCCACCCGCGGTGATAGTCATCTTCATGCAGCGCTGGTTTATCAAGGGGCTGGTGGACACGGAGAAGTAATGGCATCTATTTCCCTCAGAAACGTCGTCAAGCGCTATGGCACAGGTCCAAAGGCGGTCCCTGTGATTCACGGCGTCAATGCCGAAATTGCACACGGTGAATTCATCGTCATCGTCGGGCCATCCGGTTGCGGCAAGTCGACGCTATTGCGCATGGTCGCCGGACTGGAGGAGATCACCGGTGGCGAGATTGCGATCAATGGCAAGGTCGTCAATAACGTCGAACCCAGCGACCGCGACATTGCCATGGTGTTCCAGAATTACGCGCTGTATCCGCACATGAGCGTATTCGACAACATGGCCTACGGTCTGAAAATTGCAAAAGTCCCGCTGGACGAAATCAAAGCGCGCGTTGACAAGGCTGCAAAGATTCTGGAGATTGGCCCGTTCCTGGCGCGCAAGCCGCGCGAGCTCTCAGGCGGCCAGCGCCAGCGCGTGGCCATGGGGCGCGCTATCGTGCGCCAGCCGCAGGTGTTTTTGTTTGATGAGCCGCTGTCCAACCTGGACGCCAAGCTGCGCGCCCAGACACGGTTGGAGATTCAAAAGCTGCACCGTGAGTTGGGCATTACATCGCTGTTCGTCACCCATGACCAGGTGGAGGCCATGACCCTGGCTCAACGCATGATCGTGATGAATGGCGGCGTAATGGAGCAATTTGGCACACCCGAAGAGGTCTACACCCGCCCGGCAACCACCTTTGTAGCCAGCTTCATCGGCTCGCCGCCCATGAACCTGCTCAAGAGCGCACCCGACGCCAAACCGGGCGTCATCACTGGCGTACGGCCTGAGCATCTGGACATCACCGCTGTGGGCTGGGCACTGCAGGTGGAAGCGGTGGAGATGCTGGGTGCCGAGCGCCTTGTCTATGGACGCTGGACGCACAGCAGCACCGACGAGTTAGTCATCATCCGCACCGAAGAATCTCACGCCGTTCCGGTGCTGGGCACCACCATCCATGTCACGCCGCGTCCGGACCGCATCCACCACTTTGATGCCGCAACGGGCAAACGCAAATGAACGACTGGCCCTACCCGCGATGGATCGCCCACCGTGGTGCCGGCAAACTGGCACCCGAAAACACATTGGCGGCCTTTCGCGTGGGTGCGAGCCACGGTTTTCGTATGTTCGAGTGCGATGTGAAGCTCAGCGCAGACGATGTTCCATTTCTGATGCACGACGCCACGCTACAGCGCACCACCAATGCATCAAAAGTGCTTCTGGCCCCCGTAGAATATGCGCAAGGCGCTCCTGATTCAGGAGCAAGCACCACCAGTCTGGCGGGCGGAGACTGGCCCTGGGGTGAGCTTGGGCGTCTGGATGCGGGCAGCTGGCACAGCCGCACCTTTGCGGGCGAACCGTTACCGACTCTGGACAACATCGCGGCCTTTTGCATCCGCAACGGTTACTGCCTGAATATTGAAATCAAGCCGACACCCAATACAGCCCAACACACAGGTGAAGTTGTGGCGCGGCACGCCGCCCGGTTGTGGGCCGGGCAGGCCGTGCTGCCACTGCTGACCTCGTTTGAACCGGACGCCTTGCGCGGCGCCATGAACGCCCAACCCGAATTGCCACGCGGCCTGTTGCTTGACACGTTGTGGACCGGTTGGCTGGAAATGGCACTGGCGCTAGGGTGCAAGGCCATCGTCTGCAATCAGGCCCTGTGGGACCGCAGCAGCGTTACCCAAGCCCAAAGTGCAGGCTTTCGCACCCTGAGCTACACCGTCAATGATGAATGGGCCGCACAGCGGCTGATTGACCTCGGAACCGACGGCATCATCACCGACCGGGTGGATCTGTTCAGTCCGGTATAAAACGGGTCTGAACCTCGAATTTCAACGCCAGCTGCGCCCACCCGCCCACTGACTCGTGGCCGCCACCACCAATAATGCGGCGTAACTGGCCATCTTGCCCTCGCTGCCAAAAAACCACAAACCCAAGCCCAGGGTCAAACTTCCAGCTACAAAGTTGATAGCTGCTTGCGCAGTAAATCCGGGCGCTGCAGCCACTTTCCTCATAAATATATGGCCGGTCAAAGCCAATGCAACGCCAACCGCGAAGGCGGGCGCCAGAAAATTGGCCATGTGATAGATTTGGTCCAGAGTGCCCATGCAGCTGGGCCCTAGGGGCCTAAAAGTTGGTTCAAGTGTTGGCGATTTTATAATCGCAGATAAATCAATTGCAATCGCGGCGCTCAGGCGTGGCCATTGCTCACTGGCAACCCTGTACGGTTGCACCAAAAGAATACATGGCCGTCTGGACTTTAGGCATCAACCACACCACTGCGCCGCTGGACGTGCGCGGACGGTTTGCGTTCGCGATGGACCAGATTGCGCCGCATCTGCAGGGACTGCGCCAGTCGCTCAGCCGCATGCCGGAAGCAGCGATTGTGTCCACCTGCAACCGCACCGAAATTTACTGCGCTGGCGAGCACTCCGAACTGGAACCCACGCTGGGCTGGCTGGCTGGTTCGGCAGGCATTTCACCGGAGGCACTGCGCACCCACACCTACAGCCTGCAAGACGGCCATGCCGCTCGGCACGCCTTTCGGGTGGCCAGCGGGCTGGACTCGATGGTCCTGGGCGAGCCACAGATTTTGGGGCAGCTCAAGGACGCCGTGCGCGCGGCCGAAGCAGCGGGCGCATTGGGAACCACGCTGTCACAGCTGTTCCAGCGCTCGTTTGCAGTGGCCAAAGAAGTACGCACGTCCACCGAAATCGGTGCCCACTCGATCAGCATGGCGGCAGCGGCCGTGCGGTTGGCAGGCAATCTGTTTGAGGACCTGGGCCGGGTCAACGTACTGTTTGTCGGCGCGGGCGAAATGATCGAGCTGTGCGCCACGCACTTCGCGGCCAAAAACCCAAAGTCCATCGCCATCGCCAACCGCACACTGGAGCGCGGGGAGAAATTGGCCAGCCGCTTTGGCGGTGAAGTGATGCGTCTGGGGGATCTGCCCGACCGCCTGCATGAGTTTGACGCCGTCATCAGCTGCACGGCCAGCACGCTGCCCATTATTGGCCTGGGTGCCGTCGAGCGGGCACTCAAGAAGCGCCGGCACCGGCCCATGTTCATGGTCGATCTGGCCGTGCCACGCGACATCGAGGTCGAAGTCAAATCGCTGGAAGATGTGTACCTGTACACCGTGGACGATCTGGCCAGCGTGGTGCAGACGGCGCAGGCGAGCCGCCAGGCCGCCGTGGCGCAGGCCGAGGCCATTGTGGACGCCGGCGTGCAAAGCTTTCTGCACTGGGTCGACCAGCGCAGCAGCGTGCCCCTGATCCAGCAGCTCAACGCGCAGGCCGAGGCCTGGCGTGCGACTGAACTGACCCGTGCGCGCAAAATGATTGCAAAGGGCGAGCCAGTGGACGCCGTGCTCGAAGCCCTGTCCAAAGGCTTGACCCAGAAAATGCTGCACGGGGCCATGGCAGAGCTGCACGCCGGCGACGCTCAGGCGCGTGAGCGCGCAGGTTCCGCCATCTCCCACTTTTTCTTGCGCAACTCCAGTCGTTAGCGACTCTCCTTGCATCGTTCGCACGGTGCCCTCAGCGGTACCTTCCTGTCAGCCCCGATCCAACACCCCATTCCTGCTCCCATGAAAGCCTTCTTCCGTCAACAACTGGTCCGCTATACCGATCGCCAGGCCGAGCTGGAATTCCTGCTGTCCCGAGAGGACATCATGAAGGACATGGAGCAGTTTCTGAAGCTCTCGCGCGAACATACCGACGTAGCGGCGGTGGCCAGCCGTTGGGCACGCTACCAGCAGCGCGAGGCCGACCTGGCAGGCGCTCAGGAGATGCGCTCGGACCCCGATATGGCGGAAATGGCGGAGGAAGAAATCACCAGCGCCACGGCCGAGCTGGCGCAACTCGAGGGCGAACTGCAGCGCATGCTGCTACCCAAAGACCCGGACGATGCGCGCCCGGCTTTTGTAGAAATCCGCGCCGGCACCGGTGGCGACGAGTCGGCACTGTTTGCCGGCGACCTTCTGCGTATGTACATGCGCTATGCCGACCGCTGTGGCTGGAGGTGTGAGATCGTCAGCGAATCCCAAAGCGAACTCGGTGGTTACAAAGAGGTTGTAGTACGCATCGAAGGCCACAACGTATATGGGGCGCTCAAGTTCGAGTCCGGCGGGCACCGCGTGCAACGCGTGCCAGCCACCGAGACACAGGGCCGTATCCACACCAGCGCCTGCACCATCGCCGTGTTGGCCGAGCAGGACGAGGCCGAAGCCATCAAGATCAACCCGTCGGACCTTCGCATCGACACCTACCGGGCCAGCGGTGCCGGTGGCCAGCACATCAACAAGACTGACTCGGCGGTGCGCATCACCCACATCCCCACCGGCATCGTGGCCGAATGCCAGGACGGGCGCAGCCAGCACAGCAATAAGGCCCAGGCCCTGAAAGTGCTGACCGCCCGCATCCATGAGAAGGAGCGCAGTGAGCGTGCCGCCAAGGACGCAGCCGAACGCAAGAGCCTGGTGGGCAGTGGCGACCGCAGCGACCGCATCCGCACCTACAACTTCCCGCAGGGGCGACTCACCGACCACCGCATCAACCTGACCCTGTACAAGCTGCTGACCATCATGGAAGGTGACCTGAACGATGTGATCGAAGCGCTGCAGGCCTATGAAGCGGCCGAGCAACTGACGGCGCTGGAACTGAGTCTGGCCTGAAACACCGGGGACCAGTGCCCGGGGGTCAACCGTTTCGTTTAACGGCTATACGCAATTGATCAATTTCGCGCTGCATGGTGGCGGTCAGTTGATCATACATTTGGAGCTGCTCGCTCAACGACCGCAGTCGGTCACCCGCATTACGAGCAATATAAATAGCCAACTTGGCAGCAACTTGCGGATGGGTCTCCGTCAAGCGTTGCAATCCTGCCGCCGCAAGCCCTGCGGCAGTTACCCCGGAGACAGCAGTGCAAGTGGCTGATCTCGGAGCACCGTCTATAAGCGCCAGTTCGCCTATCAAAGCACCAGGTCCTACGACTGAAATATCAACCTTGGCCCCGCCCCCCACATTTCCCGTGTCTACCGATACATCACCTTCTAGCACCAACAACATGTAACCGGTGTTCGTGTCATCGCCTGCGCTAAATATCGTAGTCCCGGCCGGGAAATTCACGAGCCTCATTAACGCGACAATGCACGCGGCTTCGTTGGGTGCCAGCGCAAAGCTCGGGCTGCGCATGGTCAATAACTCAACCGCTTTGGCAGCGTGGCTGGGAAACTCTGCGATGGCTCGCGTGGAAGTTGGCGGGCGCGCTACATTAGGAGTTGTGTTCGTCGGGTTCATGGCGGACATTTTAGGCATTCTGCGATGTTGAGATAGCGCTTTCTGCCAATTGAATCCAGACGCCGGCACCGCGAAACGGGGTGGCGTACGCATCGTACGGCAACGAGGTCAATCTTCGCATTCCATCCCAGTCGCACTCCCTGATTGACCCAACATTCAACTCACGCGGGAGCAAGCTCTGGGAGAAATTGGCGCCCTCCCAGACTATGTCAAGCTCTTCCATCGCCTTATTCACCACTTTGACATTGCCGTGCCAGTCGAGAACGGTTGACGGATACCCGGCACCTTGGCACAGCTTTGCAAGCGACGCGATGGATGACTCTGTCATGAGGGCAATATCAAACAGTGGAGATACTAACTGTGCCAGTTCGGCCGCCCTGGCCAGGTGAGCTTCACGAAAATAGCCCCGATCAGCGTGATGGAACGCAAGCAGTCCAATAACCGTGCTTCGGCTCATCATGGGGACGACGAGTGCAGAAGCAATCGCTGAATCGCCCATAGAAACCCAGCGTTCATCAATTTCGGTATCCGATGCCAAGCCACCTTGCCTGTGCCTAAGTGACCAACCTGCCAGCCCTCCGTCGAGCACGGTGCGCACCTTATGCTCGGACACCGCAGTGAAGGTCTCTTTGGTAGCCAATACCTTATGTACAACCCGATCATCCGCCAGCAACATGAGCGATCCGTTGTCTGCCCCCATGTGGCCTACGAAAAGTGGCATAGCTTTTGCCGCCATAGTGTGGGCATCGCTGTGTTTCGCTATTACATCAAGCAAATTGATTAACGCTGAGTTCATAAATTAGCTCCAAGTGAGTATAAATGGGAGTTTCTGACAACCCCACCGCTCGGGATAAGTTCCATTATTTCCGACTCATGACAACCAGACTACCTGTTTCACCGGATTCGAACCGTTGTGCATGGTAGTTCGCCAGCGGATCCTCAGGAAACTGAGCCTTCAGCATTTTGAATGCTTCGGCTGCGCCTGGCGATTCTGCGTCCATGAGCAGATAGGCTTCGCGGTATTGCGCGACACGCTCGCTTCTCTCTTCGTCCTCTGTAAGTGGTTCAAACACAGTAACGGCAATTTTCTTCCCTTTCAATATCAGCCGCCCGGCCGGGCGGCCACGAAAGTCCACACACTGTTTTACGGTCGAGTCGCTAACACTGATGCGGGTCCCTAAATGGGCGTTGATTGTCTCCAACCTAGCCGCCGTGTTGATCGCATCGCCCAACGCGCGGTAGTCCAGCATGACCTTACCACCAAAATTGCCCACCATGACATCGCCCGTGTTCACGCCAATGCGAGTCTTTCCAAAAGGAATACCTCGCTCCTGCTGACGCAGACTGAAGGCATGGGCAAACCGATCCATGGCCAATGCGCAAGCTACGGCACGCGAAGCATGATCGGGCTGTTGGACGGGGGCAGAAAACATTACGGCCACCGCATCGCCCACAATCCGGTCCAGCGTACCGTCGTGGGCAAAGGCAATTTCGATCATGCCGTTAAGGTATTCATTCAGCAATGACGACAGCATGGAGGGTTCGTATTTTTCCATTAAGGATGTAAACCCAGCCAAATCGGTCATGACAAACGAGCACTCCCGGTATTCACCGCCAAGGTTCAATGTTTCAGGATGCTCTTGCAAATACCTCACCCTGTTGGGTGAGACATAACGGGAAAATGCGGTCTTGATCCAGCGCTGGTCCCGCTCTGTGCGCAGATAACGCGGCACAGCCAGGGACAAGAACAGTGCGGTCAAACATATCGTCGGAAATACCGGGTCGAGCAATAGCTGGTGACTCTGGAATAGCCAGTCCGACAGACCAAAAACTCCCCCAATGCCCACCCCCGTTAAAGCCACCGACCACGCAGGGCGCAGGTACGCCAGCATCAGGGCTAAGGCAAGTCCAAAAGCCAGTACGAGCGTGGTGATCAGGGTGTTCTCCCAGGCCGGACGAAGCAAGTATTCGTTCGTCAGCAACTGCTCAATCAATTGCAAGTGCCCCTCGAGACCGGGAACGGCCTCACCCAGGGGGGTGCGCACAATGTCGCCGAGTCCAACCGAAGTTGCGCCAATGATGACGATGTGATCTTTGATTCGCCTGGGTTCTACGCTGCCCGTCAGTACATCAATTGCCGAAACATAGCGATCGGTCGATTGCGCGCGCGCGCGCAACCACACGCGCCCATCGCTGGACGTCGGTAAAAACCCTGCTCCACCCAGGACTATCCCCGCTATGCCCGGCAGTTCGGGCAGGACAGCATCGTGTTTGGATACGACTCTGGCGGTAAGAGTGTCGGCACCCAGATACACCCTCAGCGCATCGAGCCCGAGGCTCGGGTAAAGTTCGCCGCCCAGCATGCTAAGCAACGGCATCGAACGCAAGATGCCATCGTGATCCGGCACCACGGTGAGTACTCCAGCCCCGACTGCAGTCGCCGCCAATGCAGGCAGAAACCCCACTCCACCTGCCCAGTCTTTCAACCAGCCGCTGGCTTCTCCACCCTGGCTGCGGATTTCGGTTCTGCGTGGTGGCAGGGGTTTCGATGGGTACGAATTTTGTGCTACCACGCCAGCCACCACGCGGCTACGTGCAAAGCTTTCAGCCAGAATCTGGTCGTGGGAGGGGAAGTGCTCAAGCAAAGCATCGAGCTGTTCGTTGTCGGGCCAGAACTGTTTAACCTGTTCCGGCGAAGTACGATCCGACTCAGCAAGAAACAAGTCCATGACCACAACTCTCGCACCCATGGCGGTCAACCGGTCGATAATCTGCGCCAAGACGGTGCGTGGCCACGGCCATTGGCCCACTGCCGCCAGACTGGGGTCATCAATGGCAATCACACTTACCGGAATGTCCCCGGCATTGGGTCCTGGATGCAACTTTTGCAACTGATCGAACGACTGATCGCGAATGCGCATCCTGAACAACGGGTCTTGGAATTGCACCGCCAGCAGCGCTGCGACAACCCCCATTGGAAGCAGAGCGCGTGTCAAGGACTGGTAAATCTGCTTGCGGGTCCACCTCACGCGCCTGAGCCACTGGCTAAGCATGTGCTGACGCCCAAGTTCCATTGTCTTCAACGCAATCTTGGGCTTTCACGGCTTCAGTTCCCCTGAGTCAATGCACTTTGCTGTAAAAATGTAAAGGCGTCGCCATACGGGCCGACATTACCCGCAGTGCTTACACTGGCGACCCTCCAGAAATACTGACCGGATGGAAGTGCAAGCAGTATTCCACGGGTCTTGTTTGAAATTTGAGGCACAAAAGCCAGCACGCGCTTGAAATCAGCGTCCTCGGCCAATTGAAAAACGTATTCATTGGCATCTAAAGCAGATTCCCAGCGAAAGAATATCTTTTCACTAGCTGAATCGTGCCCATTTTGGGGGAAGTTGAGAACGGGCGGTTCGGGCCGTGCCTTGAGCTTAAAACCAATGACCGCGTTAGCCCCTTCCAGTCCGACTGCGTCGACACCACGCACCCGTAACACAAAGTCACCATCGGGCAAATCGTCCCATTGCACTTTGGTGGTTTGCAGGACCTCATCAAAAATAATTGCATCATTGCCCTGAACGCTGGCCAACAGTTGCAAGCGGTATCTCTGAGCGCCGCTGAGGGCTTGCCACTCAAATCGGACAGGCATCCTCTCCACAAGGTGTGTAGCAGCATTCAGCACGGGTGCACCAAGAAGCTGCGAGGGCTTGCCCAATGGCTTACCAGGCTCGGCGATGATGCCAAATCCATTTGCAATCATGGCCTGACTGCCATCGGTATTCCCGGCTACAAGGCCCTCAACTACCTCCGTACGCGTTGCACCTGACGCCTCGTCCACTTGAACCCGGAATCCAGTGCCGCGCACTGTAAGGTTGATTGCCGGCGTGTTGATTTCATACCGTGCCACTGGCCCCTTCTGAGGCGAGACCTGGGAATCAGTACCACCTTCGTGTACCTGAACTTTGGTGTCTGCCATGCCGGTCTTGCCGTAGTTGACCAAACTCGACAGGGTAATCTTGCTCTTCTCTGTAATCAGCATGCGGGAATCGTCGGCGAAGCGTATGGTCAATGTACTGCGCGAACCGGTTTGCACCGTATCTCCCATCTTTAACGCTTCGCCCGACGATAGCTTCCCCACGAGTTGCCCCGCCTTGTCCAGACGTTGAACATCCCCGTGCACCAGCACGGCTTCGGCGACCGGATTGCCCTGTCTCAAGTCGGCGACAGGAATGTTAATTTGCTTTCCTGGCGCGAGCAGTTTCGGGTCGGGAACAGCGTTCTTTTGCTGCAGCTTTTTCCACTCATCAGGGCTCTTTTGATAGGCCTTTGAAATATCGATGAGCCGGTCTCCCGGCTTCACTTTGTAACCCCACACCTGCTCGCCTGTCTGGGCGTGACTCAGCGACAGGGTTAGCACACAAAGTGACACGAAAAATCGTGTCATCGTCTTCCAGGAGGTATTTGCACTCATTTGAAGGTTACCTCGACAGACTTGCCTGAAGTCCCGAGTAATTTCACCGTGAGTGGCAGTGCGCCTGGCGCCACGTTTGTTGCTGTCAATCTCAGTTCTTTTCGGTCAAATGTGAGCCATTCTGGCAGTGCACCGCCGGACGAAGTGGCTCCAATCGACGCCAAATCACCCTTTGCACTCGACTTATCCATTAGATCCCTGGGGATGGAAATACCAAATCCATCACCCGGGGCAACCGTGACCATCAGACGGACGGTTTGGCCACTACCGGAAACGCTTGCGACAATTGCGGCGCCGCTGGTGGTTGCCCCCACTACTGATGCACGCGCAGCACCTTTCAAATAGGCATCCCGAGGCATTGGGGGAGTACCGGCGGCAGGGACACGACTGCTCGATTTGGGAAGGCTTGACAGACCAGGCGTACTAAAACGACTGGTGCCCGAAATAGCACCGGGGGTACCCCCAACGGCTGCAACCGGCAGACCTTGCGAGGTATTGCCAACGCCGATGCTGCCCAGGCTACCAGGAGCGGAAGAAGCGTTCGCAAGTGCGGTGCCAGCAGTGCGATTGCCATTCAAATTGACAGTTGCGCTCGATCCAGCCGCTGCATTTGCAACAGGCTTGCCTGTGGCAGTACTCTTTTTCACGTCATCGAAAGCCAACTCGAGTTGGCTGTAGTCAAGGTGCAAGGCGCCTCTGCGGGACTCCATGCTCTCGGACCCAGTCAACACATTCACAGACGCTTGAACCGCATGAACCGTCTGTGTCCGTGGCGCGATCACAATATCGGCCGTCGCGGTAGCGATTGGACTCTTGAGCACATAGTTGCTTACAAGTCCACCGTGGTCCCCATTGGCCAAACTGTAGCCATCGACCGTGACGGTCTTGCCGATGCCAACAGCGGCATCGCTGAAGCTTGCACCGCCATGATTAAGTGACAGGGTTTCCGGTCCTACTCCAGTGTTTACCATCCCCCAATTGCGGATGATCGCGATATTGGTTCCGTCGAATTCCTTGTTGTCGGCAACCAAGCCGGTGACCGTCACTTCTTTCGGTTTTATGGTTAAAGCACTTCCAACATAACGAATGGAATAGTCGTTGCTCGTGAGGCCACTGGGAGCAATCCCATATTGGCCCGCGCTGACTGCGCCCTGGCTGCTGCCACCATAGACCAATATTCCGCCAAGACCAGCCGCAGTGTCGCCGCTCAAGAAGCCACTGTAGGCAATCCCGTTGCCACCTGTGTAAGGTTGACCGTTATAGGTTCTGCTATCAGCCAGAGCGATGACGTCGAGCGTCGCCTTGTTGACAACCAACAGGCCGTTGTTGACATAGCCAATGCTGTAACCCGAGTTTGCCAGGCCGCCTGCAGCAGTCACCGCGTACGGACTACCAGCAACGGTGGCACCAGCGGCGGCCCCTATTGAAGTGATGGCTGGCGCTACGCTCAGGACATCACTGATCGCAAGATCCTGGTAAGCGTTGCCGTAGGTTGCGGCACTGGTCAGGGGCGTTCCGCTATACGTCACATTGCCAGCCAAGCTAACCAACTGGCCATACGTCTTGGTAACTGTGCCCGCCGTAGTGGCTACAACCGCTCCTGGCGTGGCAAATACATACCGGTTTCCTGGTGCAACGGACCCTGGCGCAAGGCCAATGAAGCTTTGTCCCCAAATGGCTTGACTGCCACTGCTCAAGCCACCAAACGTGTTTGTCGAGGGGTCGTTGCTGTAAATGATCCAGCGAGCACCCCCACCACCAAAAGTAGTTACCGCTCCAGCACCTGCGCTATTCACAAAACTCGCTCCGGCGAGTGCCAGGACTCCCCCAACCTTGCTGGTTGCAATTGCACTTAGGGGATCTACGATGATATTTCCTGACGTAGCAATCGACACCGAGTCAGTGAAGCCCATAAGCCCCCCGACAGTGACGTTACCGGAGCCAGCCAGAATATTGATCGCTGAAAACCCGGTGGCAAAACCAGATGGCAGAGACATGGCACCCGCGCCCAAGCCGAGTCCAATGCTGGTGGCTCCGAGAATTGTCATCGTGAGCGTTTCCAAACCCGTACCAACCAAGGGCGGAATTCCGAACACTGCACTAGCTGTCATTGCAATATTGCCCCCGTTGCTCGAAATATTGCTGCCAGGGTTAAACAGAATATTGCTGCCGCTATCGAGATTGACATTCAACGGTCCGACCAACGACGTGATGCCGATGCCAGGCCCGAAGACGATACTTCCGACTGCGTTGAGCGTGAGCGTAGCGCCTGCTCCACCCGCCTTTGTAATACTGGCGCCAATCAAAATATCGCCAATGCCGCCTCCAGTTGGTCCGGTCTGCAATACAACACTAGTACCCGCGTTCAATTGGGCCTCAATGTCGGTATTCAGAACATTTGGCGTCGCGGCCCCTGATGTGAATGTTGCCGGTGACCCGGGAGAGAACGTTGCGTCGGTCGGCACACCAGGCGGCACACCGCTCACCAGTAGGTCCGCGGGATCCAGCAACCATTGCCCCGCTTTGCCGCGCGGTGCAGCAGCGTCAGCCCGTAGTCCTGCGACGTCAATCCAGTGGCCAGAAGTCTCAATGCGCCCGCCGTCCCCCCCGTCAACACCTCCGCGCGCCGACAAAGACCCGTAAACCCTGGTCGTTGAATGCGGAACGGATGTGTTAGACCACGCCACCACAGTACCCCCATTGCCGTTCTGAGTAGCCGAGGCATCGAGCGTAGCGCTGGGCGAGATGTAGAGACCACTGGCTTGGCGAATCCCGGGGTCATTGCCTTGCCAACCGCCGCCCATATAGATGCCTCCGCCCCCCGCAACGCCACTGGCATCCACCTGCGCGTGGTCATTGACCACAACCTTGTCGCCGCTGGCGATGACGGTTCCGCCGGTGGTGTTCGGTGTGTGCCCGCTGGCACGAAGCGCACCACCGACGTTTACGACCCCGGCGTCACCACCATCCAGAACGATTCGTCCGTTTCGATATCCAACTGAATTCGCTTGGACGATTCCGGTATTGTTCACCACTGTGCTGAGCAACGCATCCCTGGCTTGAGCAGCGATAAAGACCACGCCTCCATCCGCCCGAACAAGCCCACCATTACTCGCCAGTGCATTCAGGGTAGCCTTATCAATAGTGACATGCAGCAAGCCGTCTGCGGTCACCCCCATCGTCATGGCGCTGCCGGCTGCCAGCGAAACCGTTCCCAGCTTGGCAGTGATCGTCCCGTCATTGCCAACTTTGTTGCCGAGCAATACAACGTACCCACCATCTTCTGCACGGATGGTTCCAAGGTTGCTGACTTCGCCCTTGCCAGATCCGTCAAATCGATACTGGCCCGCCATGAAGTCCGAGTCGGTGAGGTCTAACGTGGAAGCCACCAATCCACCCACATTGACAGACGCATCCTTGCCGAACCAAATTCCATTGGGGTTGACAAGAAAGACCTTGCCGTTGGCCGCAAGACTGCCCAGAATGCGCGACGGGTCCGACCCCTGTACCCGGTTGATTGCCACAGAGTTGCTATTGGGCTGAACAAACTTGACGGACTCAGCGGCGCCAACATTGAAGCCTTGCCAGTTGAATGTCGCGTTCTGGCTTGTCTGATTGATGTTGAGGCTGCTCGCACCATTGCTGCTGATCGTTGCACTGCCTGCAGTGATCACGCCTGAGGTGGGCAAGGCGTGCGCCATGGTGCCAAACGCACCGAGCAGGCAAAGGCCCAATGCCTTGAGTGCAGGGCACTGGCTTGCGAGACCGCCTGCCATTTCCATTGAAGAATTCTGGCCGGTTCTTACGACAAGGCCTGTGGTGGCAACAGAGGTGCCAAAAGTGTCTTTCCAGAATGGGCTGCGGATGTGGTTCATTTTGTAAACTCGACGGCTTGCTGGGTTAGCCTAAAAAGTTCTATTGATCTGCAGCCAAAAACGTCCTGGGGTATCTGGTGCCGACGTCGCAACCTCTCCTCCAAGTTTGAATGCACAGTACGCTTTGATCATCAAGTTGCGGGCACCGATATAGCCAAATCCCAAGCCGGCACCTGTTAGCACGCGACGATTGGAGGATGCGCCGGTGTCCCATGGATTCTTGTTCAGGGTTACGATACCGGCGTCTACAAATCCAATCAGTTGTATTTGACCGGACAGACGCTCCGTCAGGCTGGGCAAGCCTGTTCTGGACTCCAGCGTAAACAAAACGCCTTCATCGCCAGTTGCCTCACCCGTAGGAAATGCACGCACACCACCAGGCCCACCGAGGCTGATCTTTTCTGACGCGTCGAGGTTCTTGGAGGCCCACTGCGCGTTGAAACTCAGGAAGAGGTCGGTACCGACCGTGATCGCCTGCTGGTGGGCGAATGCAAGAGCAACTTTGTCGAACGTGCCATTGCTTTGTGCACTCATAGAGTCTATGCGTAGGCCAATCGGATCTTGCAAGTTGACGGTGCCTTGCGTCCAGGTCAACGCATAGTTGCCAAACCCGCTACCCAATGCATCTCGAAAGTCACCTCGCAGGCCGGCGGAACTGGTACGGGCCTTCTTGTCGGAACTGCTAACCGGAGAACTGTTTTCCGACCTGTCGGCGAACTCCTTGTTGTCAATGGACCACTGGGCGCTGAGGTTTCTATTGCGAGACCGAATCAGCGGATAGTTCACATACACGCTTCCAATTCGTGCAGTTCCGCTCGACTGTGTGCTGGCGAACTCGCCGCCGAGTTTGTATTGCAGGGTCGTGTAGGCCAAACCGACATTGACCCATCCGATCAGGGCCTGGTAGGACGCCCGCCCATAAGCCAAGCCCTCGCCGGAAGTAAGCAAGCGCGCCGTGGCGACATCCCCCAGCCCGGTCGGCTCGTTGATGTTGATGCTGGCGCCGATTCGGTTGGATCCGGTGTAGCTGTTTCCCTGATTGTCCGCTTCCACACTGCCGCTGATGGGCTGGCCGGGGGCGATGTCGACCAGGAGGTCAGTGGAGCCGAACGCCGCACCTGGGGTCAAAACCGATTTGACATTGATGCCAGGCAGGTCTGAGAGCATCAATAGGCGACGTTCCAGCGCAGAATCGCTAACGGCGTTTGCTCCCTTCAGACCAGCCAAAAGGGTGTTGGCCACTGCGTCCGACAAACCCGATCGATTTTGCAAATTGATTTGGCCGTATTGGCCTTCCACTACCGTGAACCGCACAACCCCTTCCGTGATGTCCTGCGCGGGCAAATAAGTCTGGGCCAAAAAATACCCCAGACCGCGGTAGTGGGAAGTAATCGTGGAGGCCAGATTGCGCAATTCGGCAACGGTATAGCCCCCCCCCGCAGCAAATCCACTCACCCGAATCAGTTCGGCCGCGGCAATTAAGGTTGCCCCAGTGAATTGAAGTTCTTTGACAACCACCGCGTTCGTATCGGCGCTTGCAGTGGGCTGTTGGCTGTCAGACTCAACCCGCAGATCGGGTTTGATCATTTGAATGGTCCGAGGCGCAGGTACTTGCAGTAGCTGATTTGCAGCCGAAGGTGCCTGCTGAGCCAGTACCGCCTGGCCAATCATCAGCATCACTGCGCTGATCAAAAGTGAGGAGGCGTAATGTGGCAATTTCATAAATCTACGAAACCCCTATGGAGAGCTGAAAAGGCTGCAACTACAAATTTAAGGTCAACATTGCATACGTCGGCAATAGTGTATACAAGCCTCGAGCCAATTCGCCATAATCTTTAATAGCGTAGCATCCGCTTGGCCGGACCATCACCAACATGCCTCCTATTAGCACCAATTTTGGCATCCTGATTCTCATGCCCTGTCCCTTTTGGCCTACTCACAGCCCTTGCCGCACACTGTGTGCCCACATGCTATGGGTGCGGAGTGTGAATTGATCTTCCCCACCGTCCCCACGATCCAACAGCGCTGCGCCTGGGTGGTGGCGCAGGGGCTGAGCCGTCTGGAAATGCAGATGTTGACGCTATACGCGTTGGGACAAGGCCCGCAGAATCGAGCCTGGTTGCTGGCGCACGACACCGACGCGATGCCAGCACCCATCTGGTCTACCCTTCAATCTTGCGTGCGCCGCCGCCTTCAGGGTGAGCCCATGGCATACATCACCGGGACTAAGGAGTTCTACGGCCTGCCCCTGCAGGTGGACACGCGCGTTCTCGACCCGCGCGACGACACCGAGACCCTGGTGGACTGGGCACTGGACTTGGGCGACGGGGACGCGCACCAACGCGTGGTCGACTTGGGCACCGGCAGCGGTGCCATTGCACTCGCCCTGCAACACCGCCGACCCCACTGGCAGGTGACGGCGGTGGACGTCAGCGCCGACGCGCTGGCAGTGGCCCAGGCCAATGCCCGCAGCTTGGGTCTGGGGGTCGCGTTCGTGCGCGGCAACTGGCTGGCCGCCCTGCAAGGCCTCTTCGATCTCATCGTGTCCAACCCGCCCTACATAGCCGCCGCCGACCCACACTTAGAGGCGCTGTGCCACGAGCCCCTGTCTGCGCTGGCGAGCGGAAGCGATGGTCTGGACGACATCCGCACCATCATTGGGCAGGCACCGTCGCGCTTGTGCAGCGGTGGCTGGTTGCTGCTGGAGCACGGCTACGACCAGGCGGCCGCGGTGCGCGCACTGCTGACTGCCGCCGGCCTGCAAGACGTGCAGTCGCGCCGCGACCTGGCGGGCATTGAACGCTGCAGCGGTGGCTGCTGGTCTTTGTTTCTGCCGGGAGCCAAGGGTCTGAACGCAATTCAGCCTTCATCCCCCGTAGAATATGGGTAACCAGCTACAATTTTGGTAGCAAAATTATCCACCATAATGCCCAGCACCACCCCCATCAGCCCCCGGTGCACGATGCAAAACACCTACTCTGACGAAGGTAACTTCGTCTGTACATCGTGAATCCTAAAAGCGCCCAATGGTTCATTCTGGTCATCATCAACCTACCTGTCTATCTGGCTTTGGGGCGGTTGATCTTTGGGGGCTGGGGTGGTTTCCTCGAGGCGCTGCGTTTGTGGACTTCAGCCGATTGGTGGTTCATGCTGGAAAAGGAATGGCATGAAGACCGTTGGGGCACCAGCAAGTTGCCGGCATTCGTCCTCCTGTGCATGGCACTGCCGATCCTCGAGCACCTGATGTTTGGAAGGGCCAGCGTTGTCAGGCCCGCAGCGCAGTTGGCGGGCCTGCTGTAGGTCCTTGAACGGGGACCCGGCTACATGCAGGCGCGATAAATTTCGGCCAACGACACCACCCCGGTACGCGCCAGCCTGATGCCATTGGCCGGCAGACTGTGCATGCGACTGGCCAAGGCACTGTCGCGGTACACGTCTGCCGAGACCCCCACGTCCACACGTTCGGCGAGTTGCTTGTCCATCACCAGCAACTCGTAAATCGCCTGGCGGCCCGAGAAACCGGTGCCGTGGCAACGGTCGCAACCTTTGCCGTGCAAAAAAACGTCTTCCGGTCCGATGTCCAGATTGGTTCGCATCAGCGTGTCCACCGGCTCCACCTCGCGGCAATGGGTGCAGTTGGTGCGCACCAGACGCTGCGCCAACACGCCAATCACCGCCGAGCGAATGAGGTACGGCTCCACCCCCATTTCAATCAGCCGCACCAAGGCACTAGGCGCATCATTGGTGTGCAAGGTGCTAAACACCAAGTGTCCGGTGAGCGCGCTTTCCACCGCAATCTTGGCGGTCTCATAGTCGCGCATTTCGCCAATCAAAATCACGTCCGGGTCGTGCCGCAGGATGTGTCTCAGGGCCTTGGGGAAGCTGAATTCGATAACTGGATTGATCTGAATCTGGATCACGTTTTCCAGTTCGTACTCAATGGGATCTTCCACCGTGATGATGTTGACGTTCTGGCGCACCACCTCCTGCAGCGCAGCGTACAACGTGGTGGTCTTGCCCGAACCGGTCGGGCCCGTAACCAGCACAATGCCCATGCTGCGCCGCAACAAGTCCCTCAGCCGCGCCAGATCACCGGCCTCGAACCCGATGGCGTCCAGACTGCGCATGTCAGCCGTGCGTGCCAATACCCGTATCACCACACTTTCGCCAAACTGCGACGGGATAATGGAAATACGCAAATCAATGCCTGCGCCGCTCTCGTTGATACGGATGCGTCCATCTTGAGGCAAACGGTGCTCCGAGCTATTCATGCTGGCCAAAATCTTGATGCGCCCCACCACCGGAGGCAGCAACGCCCGGCGCAGTCGCCGCACCGGTACCAGCGTGCCGTTGATACGAAACAGCACCTCAAACGTCTTTTGACCGGGACGGATGTGAATATCTGAGGCGCGGCGGCTCACGGCATCGGCCAGCAGGTTACTGACCAAGCGTACGATGGGCGCCTGTCGGGCCAGTAGTTCGGCCTCGCTCCAGACGCGCATCTCCTCTTCTTCCGAGCCAGTCTCCATCTCACTGATAGCCAACGATTCCAGTTCATCTGAATCGCTGTGCGAGGCATAACAGCGAACCAGAGCGTGCTGTACATCGTCGGCCGTCGCCAGCACGGCCACCACACGGCATTGGGTTACGAAACGGATCAGGTGCTGTTGCTCGGCATCGACTGGTTCAGCCAGGGCCACCATCAGAACTTCGCCTTCTCGCATCAACGGCAGCACATTGAGTCGCGCCGCCATTTCGGCCGGTAGACTCTGCAAGGCTTGCAATTGTGGGTCGAAATCGGTCAATACGGCGACTGGTACGTGGCTGAGCACATCGACCACCCGAAGGGCATGGCCCACATCACTTTGACTGTGTGCATCCATCGACAATTGCGTGACCAAGCGCGACACCAGTTCGGCCGCATCCTCGATGGGGTAAAGAGTTCGGGCGTGAAAAGCCGCGACCAGGCAGGCATGACCGGCGCCTTTTTCGAGCGAGCTTGTACTCTCCAAAGGTAGTACCCTAAAACTTTTTTGCTCGAGCACATCCTGCAACTCGTCGAGGTTGTGGGCCACGCCCATTTGGAAGGGCGTAATCACAGCCGCGCCACCATCAAGCGGAACTGGCGCCGTGTCGTGTGCAGGCCAGTCGCCCGACGCGCGCCTGTGATGGTGCGCAAAATCGTCACTCAGCAGCACATCGTGAGGGAGTTCGATATCGGGTTTTGTCATGGTGAGACACGGAAAAATAGCCAACGGGCCGATGCTGGCACCGAAGGCGGTAACCCAACATGACCTAAATCAATCAATCAGCAGCACAGAGAACCTTGTCCGCACTGCCAGCAAGGTCTGGGATAATGGCGATTAAGGAAAAGCACTGGGTCGATTTGACCTGATTACATGGAGTTTTGCGATGAGCGATACACAACAACGCATCGATGAGTTGGTCAAGAACAATGAGGTCTTGCTGTTCATGAAGGGCAACGCCAGTTTCCCCCAGTGCGGCTTTTCAGGCCGCGCCATCCAGATCCTGAAGGCATGTGGTGTGGACGCAAAAGCCATCAAGACCGTGAATGTACTGGAAGACGACGCCATCCGCGCCGGCATCAAGGATTACAGCAACTGGCCCACCATTCCACAGCTCTACGTCAAAGGCGAGTTCATCGGTGGGTCCGACATCATGATGGAGATGTACGAAAACGGCGAGTTGCAAAAAGCCCTGGGCGCTCCGACCGCCTGAGTCAAACGCGGCGCAGCAGCGCAGTAGCGTCTATCCAGCAAACTCCCACAGCCGCTTGTTGGCAAACACCGCATCGGGGTACTGCGGCTTGCCACGCGAGCCGTTGTAGCGGCCCAGCGCCATGAACGGGTCGCCATTCTCCCGGTCGAGGTAGTGGCGCAGGATCACGCAACCAAAGCGCAGGTTGGTCTGCATGTTGAACAACTTGGCAACGTCACCTTCGCCCAGCAAGCGCATCCAAAAGGGCATGACTTGCATATAGCCACGGGCCCCCACCGGGCTAATGGCTCTTTTTCGGAAATTGCTTTCAACCTGAATCAATCCCAAGACCAAATCCACGTCAAGTCGCGTGCGTTTGCTGTTGTACCAAACGGACTGCAGAAACTCGTCTCTCTCCAAAAAAGTTTGCAGGTCGGTTTTGCGACTAATCAGCCGCTTGTTCATCTCAATCTTCCAGCGCAAATAGTGCAAGCGCGACTCTGTAGTTGGAAAGACCGGTTCTGGTGGTGCGTCACTATGCACGGATGCACGCATTGCGTTTCGAACAGCATCGGCTATGGGCTCCTCAATTTGCGCGCCAGCCCAGGATTGCTCTCGAATCGATAGCAATCCAAGCCCTATCAACGTGCGCAGGAGGCAGATTCTTCGTGTGGCGCGCAGGCCCAACGGACTCGTCGCTGGCGTCATGCCACCAGTTTGGAACGAATTAGCGCGGCCACCTCGCCCAGCGCTACTTTGGTGGCAGCGGTGTCACGGCGATGCTGGTATTCGACCTGGCCCTCTTTCAGACCCCGGTCCCCAATCGTGACGCGATGCGGCACGCCAATCAGTTCCCAATCGGCAAACATGGCGCCAGGGCGTTCGCAGCGGTCATCCAAAATTACATCCACACCGGCTTTCATCAGGTCTGCATACAACTGGTCCGCCGCAGTTTTGACGTCAGGAAAACGATCTGGACTGATAGGACACAGCACTACCGTGAAGGGTGCCAATGCGTCCGGCCAGATGATTCCCCGCTCATCGTGATTTTGCTCAATCGCGGCCGCAGGTAGGCGGGTGATGCCGATGCCGTAGCAGCCCATTTCCAGCGGCTGGGGCTTGCCGTTAGGGTCTAGGTAGGTGGCGTTCATGGCCTTGCTGTACTTGGTGCCCAGCACAAACACCTGACCGATTTCGATACCGCGCTCAATAGCCAACACGCCCTTGCCGTCAGGCGAGGCATCGCCCGCCACCACATTGCGCAAGTCGGCCACCAAGTCCGGCTCGGGCAGGTCGCGACCCCAATTGGCGCCGGTGGTGTGAAAGTCTTCGGCGTTGGCACCGCAAATCCAGTCGGACATGACCGCCACTTCGCGGTCGGCAACGATCTTCAGCGGCATTTTCAACCCGATGGGGCCCAGATAGCCGGGCTTGCAGCCGAAGTGGTCTTCAATTTCTGTGGCGGTGGCAAAACGGAAATCGTTCAGTCCCGGCAACTTGCCCACCTTGATTTCGTTCATGTCGTGGTCGCCGCGCAGCAGTAGCAGCCACACCTGGGTCTTGGTGACATTGCCCTTGTCGTCCTTGGTGTCGGTCGCCAGCACCAGCGACTTGACAGTGGTGGACAACGGCACCCCCAGCAACAGGGCCACGTCTTCGCAAGTGCTTTTTCCGGGGGTTGGAACCTGGCTCATCGCCTGGACGGGTACCTTGCGGGGGCCGACCGGCGCCAGCGCCTCGGCCTTTTCCATGTTGGCTGCGTAATCGCTGCTAGGGCAGTAGACGATGGCATCTTCGCCTGTATCGGCAATGACCTGGAACTCTTCAGTCATGTCGCCTCCAATGGCGCCACTATCGGCCGCGACCGCCCGGTAACGCAGGCCGAAGCGGTCAAAAATCCGGCGATAGGCGTCGCTCATGATCTGGTAGCTCTTTTTTGCCCCCTCCAGATCGCGATCAAAGCTGTACGCGTCCTTCATTGTGAATTCGCGTCCACGCATCAGGCCAAAACGCGGGCGGCGCTCGTCGCGAAACTTGGTCTGGATCTGGTACAAATTCAGTGGCAACTGCTTGTAACTCTTGATTTCCTGGCGTGCAATGTCAGTGATCACTTCTTCACTGGTGGGCTGCACGATGTAATCACGACCATGGCGGTCCTTGATGCGCAGCAACTCCGGTCCATTGGTAGTGAAGCGGCCAGTTTCCTGCCACAGTTCAGCCGGCTGGATCACCGGCATGGTCAGTTCCACCGAGCCGGCGCGGTTCATTTCCTCGCGAACGATTGCCTCGACCTTGCGAATAACCCTCAACCCCATGGGCATATACGTGTAAATGCCCGCGCCCAGCTTTTTGATCATGCCAGCACGCATCATCAGCTTGTGGCTAGCCACTTCGGCGTCGGCTGGCGCTTCTTTCAGGGTGGAAATCAGGAAATGGGATGCTTTCATGGGGTGACTCGCGAACTACATTGGCCCCCGCCCCTTGATACGCAGCGCTTGCTGTGCATAATGAACGAAGTTTAAAAATTGGGGTTTGATTATGCTCGACCGGGACGGCTTTCGGCCCAACGTCGGTATCATCCTGCTCAACCAGCGAAATCAGGTATTTTGGGGCAAGCGCATACGAACCCATTCGTGGCAGTTTCCGCAGGGTGGCATTGACCGGGGAGAAACCCCCGAGCAAGCCATGATCCGCGAACTGCACGAGGAAGTGGGGCTCCTCGCAGAGCACGTCAGCATTGTTGCCCGTACCCGAGACTGGTTGCGCTACGAGGTGCCGGATCGTTACATTCGCCGCGATGCGCGCGGCCACTACAAAGGCCAGAAGCAAATCTGGTTTTTGCTCAAACTGCTGGGGCATGACTGGGATTTAAACCTGCGCGCCACCGACCACCCCGAGTTTGACGCCTGGCGTTGGAACGACTATTGGGTGCCGCTGGACGCTGTGGTTGAATTCAAACGGGGCGTCTATGAGACGGCCCTGACTGAGCTTTCCCGCTACCTACCGCGCAATGAGCAACGCAATCGCTTTCTACGCCATGGTCACCGCCCCCAGGAAACAGGAAGCGAGTTCCACAATGTCATGCATAGCGAAGGGGGAATCGAATTGCCCCAGGGGGCGTCGTATGAGACCGACCCGAATACAAATGCAAACGTGGAACCGGGGCATGAACCGGGACGCTAGATTCACCGAAAAAGCGGGTTCTAATCGCCAAGTAACGGCTACGTACAGCTAACGGGCAAGCACCAGGTTATCCCGGTGCAGCATTTCAGGTTCAGCAGCATAGCCCAGCAGTTTCTCAATGTCGGCGGAGGGCTTGCGGCACAGTAGGCGCGCTTCCGAGCTCGAATAATTCGCCAGCCCGCGGGCAATCTCAATACCCGCCCCATCGCGCACAGCGATCACATCGCCGCGCGAGAAGTCTCCTTCAACCTGCACCATGCCAATGGGCAGCAGGCTCTTACCCTCATCGCGAACTTTCACAACAGCGCCCAGGTCAACCACCACGGACCCGCGCAACTGCAGATGGTCGGCCATCCATTGCTTGCGAGCTTGATTTTTCTGGGTTTGCGCCACCAGCAAGGTGCCAATGGACTCGCCCTGGGACAGGCGAATCAGCACGTCAGGCTCGCGCCCCCAGGCAATGACAGTAGATGCACCAGAACCAGCTGCGCGCTTGGCCGCCAGTATCTTTGTAATCATGCCGCCACGACCCAGACTGGAACCCGCGCCACCCGCCATTGCTTCCAACGCCACATCACCGGCACGCGCTTCGTGAACAAATTCGGCGTCTGGGTCCTTGCGTGGGTCGGCCGTAAAAAGGCCCTTTTGATCGGTCAGAATAATGAGTGCATCGGCTTCGACCAGATTGGCAACCAATGCACCCAAGGTGTCGTTGTCGCCGAACTTGATTTCGTCGTTGACCACGGTGTCGTTCTCGTTGATCACCGGCACCACACCCAGTTTGAGCAGCGTGAGCAGTGTCGAACGGGCATTGAGGTAGCGTTCGCGGTCAGCCAGGTCGGCATGGGTGAGCAACACTTGGGCGCTGCCAAGCCCATTGAGTTTGAGCTTGGTCTCGTACATTTGCGCAAGACCCATCTGCCCGACGGCAGCAGCGGCCTGCAGTTCCTGAATGGCTTTCGGGCGCACCGTCCAGCCCAGTCGCTTCATGCCTTCGGCAATCGCGCCGCTGGACACCATGATGACTTCACGGCCATCGCGAATCAGGTGGGCCATCTGGCGACACCACTCGCCAATGGCCACTTCGTCTAGTCCACGGCCATCATTGGTGACCAGACTGGAACCCACCTTGACGACCACGCGACGCGCATCACGCAAGACAGATGAGCTAGAAATATTTACCATATGAGCCTGTAGCGCGCGTCCACTATGTGCAGACAGCTACGATATTTATAGTGATGTTATGCGTCAGAACGGTCCACAAAGCGGGGGTCAATGACCTCCGGCGTCTGCTCGGCAGCCTGTTGCGCCTTGACGTGCTTGTAAATCTCTTTCACCAGCAGTTCACAGCCTTCCCGTGTCAGCGCCGAAATTTCAAACACCGGTCCTTTGAACTTGAAGCGCTTCACAAAGTCTTTGATCAAGGCCGCTCGCTGGTCAGATGCCACCATGTCGAGCTTGTTCAGCACCAGCCAGCGCGGCTTTTTGTACAGATCCTGGTCATACTTCTTGAGCTCATTCACAATCGCCTTCGCCTGTGCCACCGTGTCCACGTCTTCATCAAAAGGCGCCACATCCACAATGTGCAACAACAAACGGGTACGGCTCAAGTGGCGTAAGAACAAATGACCCAAGCCGGCACCTTCCGACGCGCCCTCGATTAGTCCCGGCAAATCGGCAACGACAAAGCTTTGCTCAGGCCCAACACGAACCACTCCCAGATTGGGGTGCAAGGTAGTGAATGGGTAATCGGCAATGCGCGGGCGTGCATTGGAAATGGCGGTTATGAAAGTTGACTTGCCCGCATTGGGCATACCCAGCAACCCCACATCAGCCAGCACCTTAAGTTCGAGCTTGAGATTCTTCCTTTCACCTGGCCAGCCCGGCGTCTTTTGACGCGGAGCGCGGTTAATGGCGCTTTTGAAACGCAGATTGCCAAAGCCACCGTCACCGCCCTTGGCGATGGTGATCACATCGCCTGGCTTGAGCAATTCGTAAAGCACCTCCCCAGTTTCGGCATCGGTGATGATAGTGCCAACCGGCATTTTCAAGGTGATATCGTCACCAGCAGCGCCAAACATGTCTGAGCCCATGCCATGCTCGCCGCGCTTGGCATCGTGGCGGCGCGAGAAACGGAAGTCCACCAAGGTATTGAGGTTGGGGTCCGCCACAGCGAACACGTGACCACCGCGGCCACCATCCCCGCCATTGGGGCCGCCGAACTCCTTGTACTTTTCGTGACGAAAGGAAACGCACCCCGCCCCGCCGTCTCCAGCAGAGATATCAATATAGGCTTCGTCAACGAACTTCATGGTGTATTTCGTAGTTATAAACGAAAAACCCCGCGCTTTTGGCGCAGGGTTTATGTGGGAGGGTTACCGCAAGAATCAGGCTGCAGTCACGCTCACCGTGTGTTTGTTCAGCGCACCTTTGGTGGCGAACGAAACATGGCCTTCTGTCAATGCAAACAAGGTGTGATCCTTGCCGATGCCAACATTGGTACCAGGATGAAACTTGGTGCCACGTTGACGCACGATGATCGCGCCACCGCTGACCAATTCGCCGCCAAATTTTTTCACACCGAGCATTTTGGGCTTGGAATCACGCCCATTTCGCGTAGAGCCGCCGCCTTTTTTCTGTGCCATGACCTTATCCTACGATAGCGCCGATTTGCAGTTCTGTGAACAGCTGGCGGTGACCTTGACGTTTCTGATAGTGCTTGCGACGGCGCATTTTAAAAATGCGCACTTTGTCGTGCTTGCCCTGAGACAGTACTGTGACTGTTACAGTTGCGCCGGACACCAAGGGTGTGCCAACCTTTAGTTCAGCGCCGTTACCGACAGCCAGAACCTGATCGAACACAATCTCTTGGCCTACGTCCGCAGCAATCTGTTCTACTTTAATTTTTTCGCCAGCAGCAACCCGATATTGCTTGCCACCGGTTTTTATGACCGCGTACATGTTGACCTCTTAATCTTGACCCCGCTGACTTAACGTCAGCGGACTTGACTCCCCGGACGAATTTCCGCGGAGCCAAAGATTATAACATTCCAGCCCTTCGAGAGCAAATCCTTATCCTGAAGGCAGGTACGACGCGCCGCCTTTCTATACAATCCTGCAACTAACCAACCGCTCAACTGCCTTGCAAGCCACCTCAACCGGCACTTCAACCGGGCTTTCCATCGTCGAACAGGATATGCTCCAAGTCGATCAGGTCATCGCACGCAGACTTGATTCTGGCGTGCCACTGGTTGGCAGCATCGCACATTACATCATTTCCGCGGGAGGCAAGCGCCTGCGCCCTGTCCTCTTGCTCTTGTGCTGCGGCGCCCTGGGGTTCAAGGGGGAGCAGCGCTTCAACATGGCCGCCGTAGTCGAATTCATCCACACCGCGACCCTGCTGCATGACGACGTAGTTGATGACTCTGCACTACGGCGCGGCAGTCCAACTGCCAACGCCAAGTTTGGTAACCCTGCCAGTGTTCTGGTTGGGGACTTTCTTTATTCCCGCGCATTTCAGATGATGGTTGACTCCCAAAGCATGCGTATCATGGAAGTGCTGGCCAACGCCACCAACATCATTGCGGAAGGCGAAGTGATGCAGTTGATGAACATGCACAACGCCGGGTTGGACGAAGCGGGGTACCTGCAGGTCATCCGATCCAAAACCGCCAAGTTATTCGAAGCCAGCGCCCGAGTTGGTGCCATCTTGTCTGCTGCGAGCCCCGACTTGGAAGAAGCCTGCGCGGATTACGGACAAGCGCTGGGAACGGCTTTTCAGGTCATCGACGATGTGCTGGACTACGCAGGCGACGCTGCCGTCATGGGCAAGAATCTCGGTGACGACCTGCGCGAAGGTAAAGCCACACTGCCACTGATCGCAGCAATGCAACGTGGTACCCAGGCTGAGCGCGAAGCCATTCAGCAAGCCATCGAGACAGGCGACGTCACGATGCTGGACAACGTCATCGCCATTGTCAAGAAAACCGGAGCCTTGGACATTGCCCGCCATGCAGCGCAAAAGGAAGCCAAGCGCGCGATTGACGCGGCGATGCTTCTTCCCGAGGGCGCGCACCGGGAGTGCTTGATCAATTTGGCATCTCAATTGCTGGACAGAAACCACTGATTTTTGCTTGGGAAAGCGTGCTCGCTTGGCGATGAGGGCATTTTGATTGACGAGTTCCAGATCGCGTTGATTACCCGTGCCATCCACTCACGGGGTCGTGCGCGAGCAGACATTCATGGAACCTGGAGGTTGCAAACGCCTTGCTAACCTCCGCATTTGTTCTTTCCAGCGTCGATTCTTACCGGAGCACCTCCGTTGAAAATGGACGCTAGGAGACGACAGCACCCAAGACTGCCTGTTTGCTACAATAATTTCCACAAAATGTTGAGCAGATTGCGCTGGCCTAGGACAGTGTCAACAGCTCTCAAGCGGGGTGTAGCTCAGTCTGGTGGAGCGCTACGTTCGGGACGTAGAGGCCGGAGGTTCGAATCCTCTCACCCCGACCAGAAAAGTCAATATCCATGGGCGTTGCGACGTAAGTGGTTGCTGGCATTTGTAGTTTAGTTTACAGTAAACTACAAATCAGCCCTTCTTTCGCCAGCCTTATGTTTGGCATTTTGAAAATGTTCACTGCTTATCTGCGACGTAGTGACTCCGGTGCGGGACAATGGTGACCAAGGCTGCTTTGGCACACATCCCCAACTGGTACCATTCGAGCCTTTCGGCAACCCGTGACCCATATGCTTTTGAAAATGCTTGACTGGCCACGCCCCATCAAGCGCGGTGTGGTGGTTGCTACCGACGTGACTTTGGTGCTGCTGGCCACTTGGCTGGCCTACTCGTTGCGGATGGAGACTCTCCACTGGCCCCAGGGCGACGAGTGGTGGACCTATGCGATAAGCCCGGTGCTGGCGATTCCGATTTTTGCGTGGTTTGGGTTGTACCGTGCCATATTCCGCTACAGCGGCATTCACTCGCTGTTCAAGACCGGTCAGGCGATTGCGGCGTTTGCGGCGGTGCTGATTGCAATGCACTGGTGGCGCCGCTGGCCGCTGTTTCCGCTGACGCTGGGTGTGTTGCTGCCGCTGATTTTCTTTGCACTGGTGAGCATCAGCCGCGTGACTGCGCAGCTGTGGCTGAGCAGCTTTAGCAGCCGGGGTCTGGTGGGCCAGGGGCGCATGCTGATTTACGGTGCGGGTGCTGCGGGGGTGCAGACGTCTTCGGCCATGGCGTTTACCCGCCAGTTCAAGCTGGTGGGGTTTGTGGACGACGATGTAGCCAAGTTGGGGCAGACCATAAACGGGGTGCCGGTGTATGCACCGGGCAATGTGCCCACGGTGGTGCAGAGCCTGTTGGTGACCGACATTTTGCTGGCGATGCCGAGCGCCAGCCGAGACCGACGCAACAAAATTATTCAGAGCCTGCGTAGCTTGCCGGTGCACACGCGCTCACTGCCCGGCCTGTCGGACCTAGCGAGCGGGCGGGTAACGGTGCAAGATTTTTGTGAGTTGGATGTTGAAGACTTGCTGGGCCGCGAGGCGGTGCCCCACCAGGCAGACCTGTTGCAGCGCAGCCTGCAGGGGCAGACTATTTTGGTGAGCGGCGCGGGGGGCAGCATTGGCAGCGAGCTGTGCCGCCAGATTTTGCATGAGCACCCCAAGCGGCTGGTGCTGCTGGACCACAATGAGTTTGCGCTGTACACCATTCACCGGGAGCTGTCGGGGTGGTGCAAGACGCAGGACTCGTCGATTGAGCTGGTGTGCATGCTGGCCAGCGTGTCCAACCGCCGCCGCCTGGACTGGATTTGCACCACCTACCAGCCCCACACGGTGTACCACGCTGCCGCCTACAAGCATGTGCCGATGGTGGAGTGCAACCCGTCTGAGGGTATGTTTAACAATGTGTTTGGCACGCTGAACATGGCCCAGGCGGCGGTGGCGGCCCGGGTGCAGCGCTTTGTGCTGGTGTCCACCGACAAGGCGGTGCGCCCCACCAACCTGATGGGTGCCAGCAAGCGCATGGCTGAGCTGGTGTTACAGGCGCTGGCGGCCCAGGCCGATGCGCACGCTACGTGCTTTGGCATGGTGCGCTTTGGCAATGTGCTGGGCTCCAGCGGCAGCGTGCTGCCGATGTTTCGCGAGCAAATTGCCCACGGGGGGCCGATTACGGTAACGCACCCGGAGGTAACCCGCTATTTCATGACGATACCCGAGGCGGCCCAGCTGGTGCTGCAGGCCGGTGCTATGGCCACGGGGGGCGATGTGTTTGTGCTGGATATGGGTGAGCCGGTCAAAATTGTTGACCTGGCGCGCAGGTTGGTGGCGCTATCGGGCTTGCAGGTGCGTGATGCGGCGCAGCCCGATGGCGACATTGAAATTGCCTTTACAGGCCTGCGCCCGGGTGAGAAGCTGTATGAAGAACTACTGATTGGTAACAACCCCACGCCCACCGACCACCCTCGCATCATGACGGCGCATGAAGACTTTATCCCATGGCCCGAACTGCTTGAGCAGCTAAGCCTGCTACAGGCCGCTGCGGCCGATGAAAACGTGGTCGCCATCAAAGCCGTGCTGCGGGTGTGTGTGCACGGGTTTCATGCGCAGCAGGATTTTGCTATTAATTAGATAGCAGTATACGCGCGTTTTACCAAACCTAACAGCAATTTGTCCGACATTTTCCGCAAAGTTCCTGACGCCCTACTGCACCCTCCCATAGGTATCCTCAAGCCGCACGATGTCGTCTTCACCCAGATAAGATCCTGACTGCACCTCAATGATCTCCAACGGCACTTTGCCGGGGTTGCGCAGGCGGTGGACCTGACCCAGAGGGATGTATGTGCTCTGGTTTTCGCTAAGCAAAGTGACCTTGTCACCGTTGGTGACCTCGGCGGTGCCGCTGACCACCACCCAGTGTTCCGCACGGTGGTGGTGCATTTGTAAACTCAACGTAGCTCCGGGTTTGACCACAATGCGTTTGACCTGAAAGCGCTCGCCGTTATCCACACTGTCGTAGGTACCCCAGGGCCTCGCCACGTGGCGGTGGTGCTGTGCCTGTGGTACGCCTGCGGCTTCAAGCTGGGCGACTACGGTCTTGACCTGCTCCGCATGCGTGGCGTCGGCGACCAGCAGAGCGTCAACGGTGTCGACGATGAGCAGGTTGGTCGTACCCAAGGCCACGACCGGGCGGTGCGGCGCGTGGATAAAGGTATTGGTAGCATCAACGATGTAGCCCTGGCCGTGGATGCGGTTGCCACTGGCGTCCGGCGTGGTCAGGTCAGCCACGGCGTTCCAACTGCCGACGTCGCTCCAGCCTGCGGTAAACGGGAGCACGGCAACATTTGCGGCTTTTTCCATAACGGCATAGTCAATACTGTCGGAGCGGCAGGCGGCAAAGGCATCTTTACCCAAACGGCGGAAGTCGCCATCGGCTGTCTGAGTCGATACGGCTTGCTGGCATGCGGCCAATATGTCAGGCGCATAGGCTTGCAACGCGGCCACCAGGGTGCCGGACTGGATCAGGAAGATGCCTGCGTTCCAGAAATGGCCGCCAGCCAGCAGCAACTCTTGGGCACGGGCGGCGTTCGGCTTTTCGATAAAACGGTGGACGGCGTGGGCGGTGCCCTGCCCCGCCAACGCCACACCCTGCTGTATGTAACCATAGGCGGTACTGGGGAACGACGGCTGCACACCAAAGGTGACGATGGAGCCCGCCTGCGCGGCTGAGGCGCCGGCACGAATGCTCGCGGCAAAGGCTGCGGTGTCGGGGATGTGGTGGTCGGCCGGTAGAAACAAAAGCAAAGCGTCTGGCGTGGCATTGAGCGCGGCCACGGCCATGGCGGCAGCGGTGTTGCGGGCCACGGGTTCCAGCAGTATGGTGCTCTGTACGCCAGCGGCCGTAGCGCACGCTTGCACCAGGAAACGGTGGTCTTCGGCGGCAACGATGAGTTGCTGCGGGTTGAGCAGCGCGGCGCGCTCCATGGTAAGTTGCAACAGGCTTTTGCCTTGGATGAGTGGCACAAACTGTTTGGGCAGCGCCTTGCGCGAAAGCGGCCACAGCCGGGTACCGCTGCCGCCACACATGATAACTGGGGTGATGGTGTTGTCTGGCATTGTGCGCTCGGTTAAGTCCATTCGAAAACTCACTTTGAGTAAACCGCGCAAAGCGTATCACACTAGGTATCGTAAAAGTCGCAGTGCAGGGTAAGATCATCGTATGGTTTCTGGTGCAACACAGACGTGGTTTTATGCGCCACATTGGCAGGCAATGTGGTACGAGGTGGCAGCTGTGAGGTATTTGCACCTCCACTTCTTTTGCAAAAACGTTACAAATATGCGTTCTTGCGGGGCACTTCGTGCAAATGATCGAGAATGACCGCATATTTACATTGACAGTGCAATCAGCGATGATTCATTGGTCATTTTAGTAACACTAATATTTATTGCTCCATGGCCACTGTCGATCCACTACAACGCGAAACCCAACTTGTTGCGCTTCCTGGACTTGGAAGGGCTTTGATTAACGCTGGAAAGCTGGGCCAAAAGTCTGCAGAAGACATCTACCGCAAGGCTTTGTCGGGCAAAACCAGCTTTATTGCCGAGTTAGTAGGGTCTGGGGCCGTGTCGGCCGCGGATTTGGCGCACACCCTGTCTACGGCGTTTGCGGCACCGTTGCTAGATCTGGACGCCATCGACACCAAACGCCTGCCCAGGGGATTGCTGGACAGCAAGATTTGTAGCGACTACCGCGTAGTTGTGCTGAGCAAGCGCAGCAATCGTCTCATTGTTGCAACGGCCGACCCCTCGGATCAGGCGGCAGCTGAAAAAATCAAATTTTCAACTCAAATGGGGGTTGACTGGATCATTGCTGAGTACGACAAGCTCTCAAAAATTGTGGATGCCAATGCCACCACCGCCACCGAAGCAATGGAAGACATTATTGGGGGTGACTTTGAATTTGACGAGTACGCCGCTGAGGCGGTCTCAGACAATGACAAAGCCAATACCGCCGAAGTTGAAGATGCGCCAGTCGTGCGCTTTTTACATAAGATGCTGATGGATGCGTTCAGTATGCGCGCATCGGATTTGCACTTTGAACCATATGAACATACATACCGGGTGCGGTTTCGTATCGACGGAGAGTTACGCGAGATTGCGTCACCGCCCATTGCGATCAAGGATAAGCTGGCGTCCCGCATCAAGGTAATCTCGCGAATGGATATTTCTGAGAAGCGGGTTCCGCAAGACGGGCGAATGAAGCTCAAGGTGGGGCCGGACCGAGCAATCGACTTCCGGGTGAGCACATTGCCAACCCTGTTTGGCGAGAAGATCGTGATCCGGATTCTGGACCCCAGCAGTGCAAAACTGGGCATTGATGCACTGGGATATGAACCAGAGGAAAAAGCCCGTCTGCTAAAAGCTATTGCACGGCCGTACGGCATGATTCTGGTGACAGGGCCTACCGGCTCGGGAAAGACGGTGTCGCTGTACACCTGCCTGAACTTGCTGAACAAGCCGGGGGTGAACATTGCCACAGCCGAAGACCCGTCTGAAATTAACCTGCCGGGTGTCAACCAGGTCAACGTGAATGAGAAGGCCGGGCTGACTTTTGCAGCGGCTTTGAAGTCGTTTTTGCGCCAGGACCCGGACATCATCATGGTCGGCGAAATTCGGGATCTGGAAACGGCAGACATAGCCATTAAAGCGGCCCAGACGGGGCATTTGGTTTTATCGACATTGCACACCAACGATGCGCCGGCAACGCTGACCCGCATGCGCAATATGGGCATCGCAGCGTTCAATATTGCGTCAAGCGTGATTTTGATTACAGCGCAGCGACTGGCCAGGCGACTTTGCCCCAATTGCAAGGCTCCTGTGGAGATTCCACGTGCTGCCTTGATTGAGGCGGGCTTCAAGGAACCAGACCTCGATGGGAGTTGGAAACCATACAAGGCGGTGGGCTGTTCAGCCTGCAACAACGGGTACAAGGGTCGGGTGGGTATTTACCAGGTGATGCCTATCAGTGAGGAAATTCAGCGAATTATTCTGCGCGATGGCAGTTCCCTGGATATTGGGGCACAAGCCGAAAGTGAAGGTGTGCGCTCTTTGCGGCAAGCTGGTCTGAGCAAGGTAAAGCTGGGGATGACTTCGCTGGAAGAAGTGCTCGCAGTGACCAACGAATAACAAAAACTCGAGAGAAACCTATGGCAACTGCAAAGACCGCTGTTAATAATGATGCTGTTTTCGAGTGGGAAGGCAAAGACCGCAACGGCAAGCAGGTGCGTGGTGAGATTCGTGCCGCGGGTGAGAACCAGGTCAAGGCGACGCTGAGGCGGCAAGGCGTCACGCCAACCAAGATTAAGAAGCGCCGCATGAGTGCGGGCAAGTCCATCAAGCCCAAGGACATGGCCATTTTCACGCGGCAGTTGGCCACCATGATGAAGGCTGGTGTGCCGCTGTTGCAGGCTTTTGACATTGTGGGCCGTGGAAACCCCAACCCCAGGGTAACCAAACTGCTCAACGATATTCGCACCGACGTGGAGACCGGCACCTCACTGAGTGTGGCGTTCAGAAAGTTCCCGCTGTACTTTGACAACCT
>CANNRR010000018.1 GCA_947508055.1 Burkholderiales bacterium | reverse complement strand
TACTGCGTGTGCAAATTGACGACGCCATCGAAGCGGACCGCGTGTTCACCATGCTCATGGGCGATGAAGTGGAGCCGCGGCGCGACTTCATCGAGACCAACGCCCTGCGCGCTGGCAACATCGACATCTGACTGTTTGTAGGCGTGAGCAAAGATTTGCCGATTTGGAGGCAAAGATTTGCCGGTTTGTTTGTCTTCGAAATTTTTGCCGATGGACGCAAGATCGGAATTACGGTCGCCCGCACTGCAAAGTTGGCACTGGCCTCGGCCCACTGTGCAACCACGCGGCATACAGAATCCAAGATGGACGTGTCGTGCGACTTTGAAGGTTTGGTAGCGCGAAAACTTGGGCGCATTGCCTCACCGATAGGTGCACGGCTACCCGGCTAAAACGACTCTAGCCCCGTAAAACGGGCGTAGAGCACTACTTAATTAATAGCAGATCAACTGGTACGACGTGGCGTCATCGGACCGCGCCCTTCGATGTGACGGAAGTTGATTCGACCTTTGCTCAGGTCATATGGAGATAACTCCAGCGACACCTTGTCACCGGCCAGAATTCGGATGTGGTTCTTGCGCATCTTGCCAGCCGAATAGGCAATCAGCTGGTGGCCGTTTTCCAGCGTCACCCGAAAACGGGTGTCGGGCAACACTTCGTTGACGACGCCCATCATTTCGATCAAGTCTTCTTTAGCCATGGGGAAACTCCTGTAAAAGCAATCTGTTTAATGCGGGCGCGTGGTTGCATGCACCCAGTCAATGCCCTGCGCAATAGCAAACTGCGCCGCGGCATCGTGTGAGGAAAATTCGTCGTAAAACCGCATCACACGGTCGGTTGAAGCGCTTCCGCGGCCGCTGGCAATGGACACCTGTGCGGCAAACTGCCCACATGGTAATTGACGGGGGCAGGCTGCGATGCGGTATTTGCCCATCGTGATAGGCGTCTGTTCAATAGTCTTAGTAAAAATCATCAAAAATTCAAGTGGGCCGTGAGCAAGATGGCTCCTGGGGCCCGATCAACATTGGCATGCCCCGTGCCGGGGAATCCGTTCAGTCAACCCATCTGGAGATTCACCAGGAACCAAAAAATGGGTCTGCGCCATAGCAGGGGCGACAACAACAGAGGGAAAAAGCCACTTGGCCGTGAGAAGCTTCGTGTGAACGCGATTGAGGGGCTGGACTGGTTACCCCTCTGCCGGGGGCGCGCGCTCCGACCGAAGTACGGGGGGCATGACCAGTCGCCAAAAGCGATCGGCTAATGTAACACGGTCTGCCTAAGACCGCCTACGCTGTTGCGTTTTTGCACCAGATGACATGGGCGACGCCTTGATCTTTGCAACGGCAGCCTTGGTTGCCACCTTTGCCCTTACCTTTGCCATGGACGTAGGCCGAGGCTTCTCCAAAGGCTGCGCAAAATCCATTTTGGACAGTGCCGCCAACGCCAGACTGCGCACTTTCGCAATGTCAGCATCACTGAAGGGGCCATTCACGCCCGAGATGGCCGCCAGCTTCATGCCGTGCTTCAGGCCCAACTGGTAAATCTCGCGTACCTTCTCCCACTCGATGGCACGGCCCACGGTGAAATTTTCGAACCGCCCTTCCAGCGCCAGCACAATGGTCTCGGCCAGACACGCGTAGGCAACGCCCTTGGGCAGGCCAATGTTTTTCATCTGTACATCGCCTGGCAGCAAAATCTCTCCCGACTCGATCACCAGAACGTCCGGGCGCTTGGTCACTTCGGAGGCGGGCAGGTCCAGTGGCCGCGCCACATCCGTAATGACGCAACCCGGCTTGACCTTCATGATGTCCAACACCTTCTTGCCCGCACCGGAGGTGGCCGTGACAATCATGTCCATCTGGGCAATGTCCTTGTCCGCATGGGCCGACAAATAGATTTTGGCGTCCGGCGACGCCAGCAGAATCGACTCTTTGAGCGCCAGCAGCTTGGCCGTTTCGGGTGAAACCATGTACACCTCTTCGGCCACGCGGGCCAAGAGACGGGCACACACCGAACCGATGGCACCAGTGGCACCGATTACCATGGCCTTGAATTTGATCCGCCCCTTACCCTTGGGCTTGGGCAGCAAACCCATGCGCAAAATTGCATCGTGTGCCGCCCACAGAGCACCCGAAGCGCTGTAGCTGTTACCGGTCGTAATGGGCAGAGGCGCACGTTTGGCCACCGTCAGCCCGGCATCGCCCACCACTTTGGTGAAAGCACCCAGGCCCATGATCTGCGCACCCAGGCGCTTGGCCATCGCGGCCGCATCAAGCAAACGGCGATAGGTGAACTCAGGGCTGTGGCGCATGATCTCCTTGGGCGTTCCGCCCACAGAAATCAACCATCCTTCTGCCTCCACACCGGTTGGAGATTGAATCCCCGTCACCCGTGAATAGACGAACGGTGGCGCATAGGCCAGGGCCTTTTCCAGCGTGTCCATCAACACTGGAGGTGACACCTGGGACAGCAACTCGATCGGCTTTACCGTCTTGAAATACTCTTGCGACAGCGGGTGAATTACAAATGCAAAGCGGTTGATCCGGTGGAATCCATTGGGGTGAATGATGCGGGGTTCGCACTGCAGGCCCGTGATGATCTCAAGGTAATCGTCTTCCAGAATGTCGTCACCGCACTTTCCCGTGGCGGCCAAGATCATTGCATCCAGCAAATTGGCGCCCAGTACATGACCGCGCATCACCGGTGAGCCGTCAATGATGGTGGCCACGCCCTTGTCGCGCATCTGGGCAATGCGTTCGTCATTCACTGTGGCAGTGACAACCGTCTTGCCCGCCAACTCCTCCAGACCAAAGTCATCAAGTTCATGCACGGGCGCCACGATCACGGTGGCCTTTTGCATCGCTTTACGAAGCACAAAACGACTCCACTCCTTCACCGGACCGGAGGCCATGGCAGCAGGCAGCGTCCAATCCTTGACGTAGTGTGCACCGGTGGAATACAAATTCAGCGCATCGACCGAACCCAGCAACTTGGGCACTCCCAGTTGCAGCAGCGGGTCAGCAAACTGCAGGTTGCTGGTGTACTCGGCAATCGACAGTGCCAGTCTGTAATCCGCCAGCCCTGAGAAAAACAGTACCCGTGCATTGTTGAAAAAACTGCCCAGCTGGGTTTGTGCATGGCGCACCGCCCACTCCTGAAAAATATCACCCAAGCGTCCGCCCGTAGTCGCCGGCACCTGAGTTGCCACCGCCTTGAGACGCGCGCTATCCTTCCCGATAAACCGACGCGACCCCACCTGGTAGCTGTCCTTAAGAACGCCCAACCCGATGGCGGCGGCGTTCTTATCCCACGCCTTGATCAGCTTGACTGCCGCAGCCGTGCTGCCATTGGTGCCAACCCGTCGCACATGCAGCCTTTGACCCAAAAAATCGGTAACAAAATCGAAATCCTGGCGACTCGAACCCAGGCTGATGCTGACAACGTGCTTCATGGTACTGACGTAATAGGTGCAGAAAAGACTGCCATTTTTTCACCAAACGGTCCACGTCAATACCGATTGGCGCAAGCTTTTCAGTCCGGCAAGCGCTTCACCGGGACCAAGAACCAGACAAACGCCAGCACCTGCGCCGCCAGCAAGACTGTAAACGCCTGCTTAAACGCGCCCGCCCGAGGCATACCATGGGCGACAAAGGTGTCCACCGCCGCGCCAATGCCCCATTGCAGTACAAAGGCACCAATAAACACCAACAGGTTCAACGCCGTATTAACACGCCCAGACAGGGCCACAGGAAACGTCACGGTCAATTGGGAGTAGGCAATATTGCCCAGGCTGAACGAAAAACCCAGCAGCGTCCACAACCAGGGCGCCGGCGCCAGGTCCAGAATAATGGCCAGTTCCACCACCAGCGCCAGACCCATGCCCGCAGTCAACAGCAGCATCGGCGTGATGCCCCGGCGCGCCAGCCATACCGAGCAAGTGGCGACAAACAAAAAACCCACCAGCATAGCCAGCGACATCAGTAGCAAAACGCTCGCCGCCTCGCCGCGCGTTGCGCCATTCACCTCAAGCAACCAGGGCACCGCCCACAAGCCCTGAATGGCCATGAAACCGCCCGCAGTCAGACTACCTTGGGGCGCAAAACGCCAAAAAGTGCGGCTACCGTAAATACCGCGCAGGGTACGAATCTGCTGGCCGAAAGACTCGCCCGCGCCGCCGCCGGTCTTGTCTGGTACCGTCATAAGAAAACCTGCCGCCAGCACCAACAGTGCCGCCACCAACCAAAACACGCCGCGCCAGCCCAGCAGCGGTAGCATTGCCTCCACCGGCACACTGGCCGTCAACGCGCCCAGACCACCCGCCACCATGATGGTGGCCGTGAGTGATGGCATCCGGTGCACGGGAAACCACTGGCTAAAGGCCTTAAAGCTGGCCATCAGGCAGGCCGACACCCCCAGCCCAATCAGTGCGCGCGCCACCGCAAGCATCTGCAAGCTGGTGCCCACCGCAAACAGGGCGCACCCCGCGGCGGCCACCAGCAACAAGGCAGCCTCCACCCGTCGCGGTCCAAAGCGGTCCAACAGCAGACCCAGCGGCAACTGAAACAGGCCAAACGCCAGAAAGTAGGCCGAGGTCAGCATGCCCAGCCCCGCTGCCGTAATGCCGAGATCTTGCATCAGCTCCGGAGCAATCACCGCATTCACGCTGCGCAGGCCATAGGAGAGGAAATAGCCCACCGCATAAGCCGGTACCAGGCGAAACCAGAGCCGCAGAGATTCGTTCATGCCAGGCATTGTCGTGGATCACCAACATTCGCAAGAGCGACGGGTTAAACGCAATAAATTGACCTGCAACAAGACTTTCACGCGACCAACTCTGGTGTTAATGTCGGCCAAGGTTTACAGTCGCACAGCGCCGCCCACTATTCGAACGGCAAGCCTTCACACCATGAATAACCTAAAAATTTCCACTCGCATTTTGCTACTGCTGAGTATTTTCTCGGTCCTCCTGATCGCCATTGGCGCCATGGGTCTGACAGGCATTGTTCGATCCAACGAAGCACTGCACACCGTTTATGTAGACCGCACGCTGCCAATGGAGACGCTTTCCAACGTGCTGGTAATGCAGTTGCGCAGTCGCCAGCTTGTTGGCGACTCCTTGCTCGATCCGACCGAAGCAACCTATGCCAAAAACAGCGCCGCCATTGAGTCCAACATCGCTGAAGTCGGCAAGTTGTGGGACAACTACATGGCCGCCCAGCTAACCCCGGAAGAAAAGGCGCTGGCCACCACCGTGACTGAGGCGCGGTCCGCTTACGTCCAGCAGGGCCTTAAACCCGCCATCGCATCACTCAAGGCCAACGACTGGGCAGAAACCTCGCGTATCAATGTCGAATTACTGGCGCCGCTGTATGCCAAGCTGCGTGCTTCCCTCGAACCGCTGGTCAAGTTGCAGGTGAGCGAGGCCAAAAAAGAATACGACAACGGAGTGACCCGTTACGAAACCTTTCGCCTGGTGGCCATCGCATCGATCGTGGTGGGCTTGACCTTGGCTTGGATGTTCGGACTGGCTCTGCTGCGCAGCCTCTCACGTTCACTCAAGAATGCTGTCGACATCGCCCACGCCGTAGCCAAAGGTGACCTCACGCAAACCATTCATACCCAGGGCAAGGATGAAGTAGCACAGTTACTCACAGCGCTGGACGCCATGACGAAGTCACTGGTGGCGGTGGTTTCCAATGTGCGCCAGGGCTCCGAAGGGGTGGCAACTGCCAGCGCCGAAATTGCCCAGGGCAACAACGACCTGTCAGCCCGCACCGAGCAACAGGCCAGTGCGCTGGAGCAAACGGCAGCATCCATGGAAGAGTTAGGCTCCACCGTCCGGCAAAACGCCGACAGCGCCCGTGCCGCCAACCAACTGGCGGTCAGTGCGTCCAGCATTGCCATTCAGGGCGGCAATGTGGTGGGTCAGGTGGTTGAAACCATGCGCGACATCAACGCCTCGTCACGCAAAATTTCAGACATCATCAGCGTGATTGATGGCATCGCCTTTCAGACCAATATCCTGGCGCTCAATGCCGCCGTAGAAGCTGCGCGTGCCGGCGAGCAAGGCCGTGGTTTTGCCGTCGTGGCGAGCGAGGTTCGCTCACTCGCCGGGCGTTCGGCAGACGCCGCCAAGGAAATCAAGGGCCTGATCAACGCCAGCGTCGAGCGCGTCGAACATGGCACCGCCCTGGTCGACCAGGCCGGAACCACCATGACAGAAGTGGTGAGCAGCATCAAACGGGTGACCGACATCATGGGTGAAATCAGCTCAGCCAGCAACGAGCAGGCACTGGGCGTGGCGCAAGTTGGTGAGGCCGTCACGCAAATGGACCAGGCCACCCAGCAAAACGCTGCTTTGGTGGAAGAGATGGCCGCCGCCGCCAGCAGCCTCAAGAGTCAGGCCCAGGAACTGGTGCAGACCGTCGCTGTGTTCCAGTTGGGCAATACCCCCGTGCACCGCGCCAGCATGGCGCCACGCCAGGCCTCTTTAACACCGCGTGCGCAGTTGCCACCTGCGCGAAAACTGGCGGTGGGTAATTCGGCCACCCCGTTCCAACAGAAGCGGGCGAGCCTGCCTGCCCCGCCGAAAAAACTAGCAGCGCCTAAACCCGCGTCCAAACCCGCAGCACAGTCCAACGACGACTGGGAAACTTTCTAGCCCTGAATTACAAAGCCCTCACGCTGAGCAAGCGGCCCTAGCGCATGGGCCGGTTGGCCAATCACGCGCCGCACGGTTAGCTAACAGTCAAATTGGGCGCTGGTCCCGGCCAGATGTGCCTAACCAGCTATACAATTCATAGCAATGAAAACCGATCTGCCCACCTTTGACACCACCCGCATCGACGACACCCGCATTGGCGCAGTGCGGCCCCTCATCACCCCGGCCCTGCTGGAGGAAAAGCTGCCCGTGCCGCAGGACACACAGGCACTGGTGGAGCAAAGTCGCGCTGCCATTTTCAGAGTGCTGCACGGGCAGGACGACCGCCTCATCGTGGTGGTGGGGCCCTGCTCCATCCATGACCACGAGCAGGCCATGGACTACGCCTGGCGCCTCAAGGAGCAGGCGGATGCTTTAAGAGACGACCTGCTGGTGGTGATGCGCGTCTATTTCGAAAAACCCCGCACCACGGTGGGCTGGAAGGGATACATCAACGACCCACACCTTGACGGCAGCTTTGCCATCAATGAAGGGCTGGAGATGGCGCGCAAACTCATGCTGGACATCTTGGCCATCGAAATGCCGGTGGGGACCGAGTTTCTGGATCTGCTCAGCCCGCAGTTCATCAGTGATCTGGTGAGCTGGGGCGCCATCGGCGCGCGCACCACCGAGAGCCAGAGCCATCGCCAACTGGCCAGCGGCCTGTCGTGCCCCGTAGGGTTCAAGAACGGTACCGACGGCGGCGTCAAGGTAGCCACCGATGCCATCCAGGCCGCACAAGCGCCGCACGCCTTCATGGGCATGACCAAGATGGGTCAGGCCGCCATATTCGAGACGCGTGGCAACGAAGACTGCCACATCATCTTGCGCGGCGGCAAAACCACCAACTATGCCAGGTCCGACATAGACGCCGCCTGCGCCCTGCTCAAAGGCGCTGGTCTGCGCGAGCAGGTTATGGTCGATGTGAGCCACGCCAACAGCAGCAAACAGCACGCACGCCAGATCGTGGTGGCCGGTGAAGTAGCGGCCCAAATTGCAGCGGGCGATGCGCGCATCACCGGCATCATGATCGAGAGCCACCTGAGAGAAGGGCGCCAGGACATCGTGCCGGGCGCACCGCTCAAGCACGGCGTGTCAGTCACCGACGCCTGCATTAGCATCGAGCAAACGGCGCCGGTGTTGCAGCAGTTAGCGGCAGCGGTTCGGGCCCGCAGAGCGCTCTAGACAGCGTACAGTCTGCGTAGCCAGCTACTACTTTAATAGCAATGAAACTTTGCATTCTGGACAACGACATCCTCGACGGCCATCTGGCCGAGGCCTATTCCAGCTTTGGTGCCCTGTTCATCCGACTGTTCGAAGGCGTGGGGGTGGACTGGACCATGGAGGTGTTCAACACCCAGCTGGGGCAGTACCCGGCATCGTTTGATGACTTTGACGCCGTGCTGCTCACCGGTAGCAGAGCCGACTCGTTTTCAGATGCGCCATGGGCCGTGGAGCTCCGCCAGCACGTCACTGCACTTCTGGATCAGCGCAAGAAAATGGTGGGCGTGTGCTTTGGCCACCAGCTCATCGCCCTGTGTATGGGCGCACGCGTAGGCCGCGCGCCGCAAGGCTGGGGTGCGGGGCGCATGGTGTATGACTGGCACCGGCCGGAGTTGCCCTTCTGCGACGATCGCAACCAGATTGCCCTGCTGGCAAGCCACCAGGACCAGGTGCTTGAATTGCCAGTCGGTGCCAGACTGGTCGCCAGCAACGACTTTTGTCCGGTGGCTGCTTTCACCGTCGGGGAGGCAGTATTCTGCATCCAGCCACACCCGGAATTCAAGGAAGAAATAAGCGCCTACCTGATCGACAAGAGACGTGAAATATTGGGTGAAGAAAAATACACCACCGCAAGCACCAGTCTGCAACACGGCCACGAGGGGGAGCACATTGCACGCGTGGTGGTGGCTTTTCTGGAAGGCTCAGCGCCTTAAAACTGTAGCCGATTGAATATTCATGTGCCTGATTGCCTGGAGCTGGCAGCCTGACAGTGCCACGTCTCTACTATTACTCTCCAACCGCGATGAGTTTTACGCGCGCCCCGCGCAACCATTGCATTGGTGGAAACAGGCCCAAGGTCAACCCGAAATTCTGGCTGGAAAAGACCTGCAGGCCGGTGGCACTTGGCTGGGGATCAGCCGTAACGGGCGCTTGGCCGCATTGACCAACTACCGAACACCAGAACCCATACGCACCAACACACCCACGCGTGGCGAATTGGTTTCCAATTTTCTGCAAAGTAACATCTCCGCAAAACAATATTTGAACCAACTGGCCCAACACGCCAATGAATACAACCCCTTTAATCTGCTGGCTTATGACGGTCATCACCTCATGGGGCTGGAAAGCCGTACCGCCAGCGTTCTGGCCCTCAAACCAGGCATTGGTGCGGTATCCAACGCCAATTTCCACACGCCCTGGCCAAAACTCACGCGCCTTTCGCAAGGGTTGAAATCACAAGTCACACAAGACCGCGTTGACGCACCCGAATTACTGAATCTACTGCACGACCGGCATACTGCCGCCGATGCCGACTTACCACGAACCGGTGTGCCACTTCCTTTGGAGCGCATGCTGTCGGCAACCTTCATCGCCTCACCCACCTACGGCACACGCGCCTGCAGTGTCGTGTCCATTCAGACAACACACATCGACTTCACCGAGCAGTGTTTTGATGCACAAGGTTTTCTGGGGCAAAGCCACCAGCGCTTGCTTCGATCCAAATAACGCTTGCTTAGCGGGAATCCGGCAATTCGATCTTTAATTCCAACACTTCCAGATTGTCCTGGCGCTCCAGATTCACCTTGATATCGGCCGGATTGATCTTGATGTATTTGCTGATCACGGCGATAAGCTCGCGCTGCAAATCGGGCAGGTAATCGGGCTCGGCGGCATTGCGGCCACTGCGCTCGTGCATCAAAATCATCTGCAAGCGTTCTTTCGCAACACTGGCAGTTTTTTTCTTCTCACCTAAAAAAAAGGAAAAAAACGACATTATTTTATTTTCCTCCGAAGAGACGTTTCAACAACCCTTGCTTGGGCGCTTCGGTAAAGCGCATGGGTTTGTCGGCACCCAAAAAGCGGTCAATCACGTCCTTGTAGGCTTCTGACACGTCGCTACCCTGCATATGCACCGCCGGCACGCCCTGGTTAGACGCCTGCAACACCGATTCGCTCTCAGGAATCACACCAATCAGCTTGATCCGCAAAATATCCTTAATGTCTTCGAGCGACAGCATTTGTCCCTGGTCCACACGGGCCGGGTTGTAGCGGGTAATCAGTAGATGCTCCTTAATCGGATCAGCCCCTTCAATCGCCCGTTTGGTCTTGCTGGCCAGCATGCCCAAAATCCGGTCCGAATCGCGCACCGACGACACTTCCGGGTTGGTAACCACCAGCGCTTCGTCCGCAAAGTGCATGGCCATCAGGGCACCGGCCTCAATGCCAGCCGGTGAATCACAGACGATAAATTCAAAGTCCATGGCACTCAAGTCATTGAGTATTTTTTGCACGCCTTCCTGAGTCAACGCGTCCTTGTCCCGGGTCTGCGAGGCGGCCAGCACATACAGGTTGTCACACTGCTTGTCCTTGATCAGAGCCTGGTTCAAGTTAGCCTCACCCTGAATCACGTTGATCAGGTCATACACCACTCGGCGTTCGCAACCCATGATCAGGTCCAGGTTACGCAGACCCACATCAAAGTCAATCACCGCTGTCTTATGACCACGCATTGCCAGACCGGTTGCAAAACTTGCACTGGTAGTGGTCTTTCCAACACCTCCCTTACCCGAGGTAACCACAATAATTTTTGCCATATTCTTAACTTTTTCCCAATGAAATGTTGTCGCCAGACGCGCTGGCCCTGCCTCAATTGTTCAAGGCTTCAATAATTAATTTGTCGTGCCCATCGTTGCTCAAGCGAACTTGCGCTGCCTTGCCGTGAACCGAGGGTGCCAATGCGTTTTCACTGGTACGGTAAACGCCGGCAATGGAAACCAGTTCAGGCTCCAGACAAAGCGAAAAAATACGTGCATTAGTGTTGCCTCGAGCGCCCGCCATGGCCTTGCCACGCAGCGGCGCATAAACATGAATATTGCCATCGGCCACCACCTCGGCCCCCTGGTTAACCATGGCCAACACCACCAGATCACACCCGCGCGCATAAATTTTTTGACCAGAACGAAGCGGCTTATCCACCACCATAGTCCCGGGGCCTGGAACTTCGCGAACCACTTCGTGAACCACCTCGCGAACGGCGTTCGGCGCACCCAAAGGCGCAACAAGATCGATATCCGGCCGGTGCCGATAGACCTCCGGGGGAGCCTCTACCAGACCCACCGCCAACGCAGCAGCCATCGCCTCCACACTGGCACCCCGCACCGCAACCGGCACCAGGCTACAAAACCGCAATACTTTCAACAAAGGTACCAAGTCAAAAACGGGTGTTTCAACGCCAAGGTGCGAAAAATCAATAACCAGCGCGTCATGATCAAAAAAATCTGGGCTCTCACCTTTTGTGCCAAACTTTTTCATCACATCAGCAGCCACTACTTCCATATCACTGGATCTCAAGTGCAGCGCCACCAGTGGCAATTGGGCACTTTTGATTTCAAACGAAACAGACATGAATAGAGGCGGTGACGAGAAAAAGAGAGTTTAAAAGTTGGAGGTAACCAGAAGTCGGCGAATCTTACTTGATTGCCGCCCCAAAACGCGGCATAGAACCGCTTCTTTTCTAGAGACCCCGTTCAGACTGCAAAGGCATTCAAAAAAATTTCTTTTTTGCCATTGGTTGTGTTTGTCTTATCTTCTTAAAGTCTATTTATAAAGTAGTAGTAGTAGATAAGGGATACGCTTTGTTGTGTACAAGCCCGATTTATCTATATGAATCAGGCATCTTTCTGTGCTGAACCCCTGTGGGTGACCCTGCATTGCAGGTTGCCCATGAATATGAACAACTTTAAGTTGTTGCGCATGCTTGTGGATAACCAGTAATTTGTGCCAAGACTATCCACAGCTTTTAAAGTTGACAGAACAGAATAATATCCGCCAGCAGTGTAGAGTGCATTCCCATGAAATTGTTTTTACGTATTCTGGGCGTATTGCTCCTGGCGTGTTTTGTTTTTTTTGTAGCTGGTTTGTTTGCAACTTGGGCGCTTGATCGGTCCGGGCAGCGTTTATCGGTCAAATTAATGGAAAATGCGAAGCGGTTTGAGTTTGGCATTGTGGGCTCCAAACTATTGGTGGTTAAATGACGACTCAGCCCCGTGTAATCAGCGCAATTAGCTATTTATTTTGTAGCAGGTGTCAGTTATGAGTGAAAAAAAACCGTTTGAAATTGCACGTGAAACGCTCAAGCAACTGACCCTTCAAAAGTTGCTTCCCACACCCGCCAATTACCAGTCCATTTACAACGAAATTGCGGGTGTTTCGGTGGTGGCGCCCTTTCCGGCTGACAACTTGCGCGATATTGCGAAGTCACTGCCTGTCAAAACACCGGGCCAGCAGAAGCAGCGTGGCTTGCTGGAATACGCGATTGACCGGCTGAACTGGGACGGCGTAAAAACTGCGCTGGTGGCGTATGGAAGTTTTTCGCCGCTGACTGCAACGGACGATGCAGTGGCATCTGCTGTCAAGGTGCCTGTCGGCGTCGCTGCACCTGCCTTGACAAGCGAATTTTTTGGTCAGATGGGGCGTTTGATTGAACACACCCAGCCTGCATTGGGAACGGATGACGAACGCTTTGGCGAACTAACCAAAAATCTGCTTATCGCATTGAAACAGTCGGGTGCCGATGTGTTCGCACTCAAAACCATGTTGGGAAACTACAGCGACCGGGTTTCGTTTGTGGCGGAAGATCAGGCTGAAATCAAAAAAACCCTGCTCAAACTACTGCACCTGGTGTTTGAAAATATTGCTGAGCTGAGTCTGGATGAGCAATGGCTACACGGTCAGATGGAAGCTTTGATGAGCGCGGCCACGCCGCCGTTGACGTTGCGTCGCCTGGATGATGTAGAGCGACGGCTAAAGGACGTCATCTTTAAACAAAGAGACGCCAAGGAACGTGCACAGCAAGCGCAAAATGAGATGCGCGAGATGTTGGCCATGTTTATTGACCGCTTGTCAGACATGGCCAAGTCCACCGGATCGTTCCACCAGAAGCTTGAAGAAAATGCGCGTCAGATTGAACAGGCCAAATCCATCGCCGAAATTGCCCCCGTTCTCAAGGAAGTGATCAGTGCGACCCGCAACATGGCCGCCCAAAGCAAGATGTCAAGTGAAGAGTTGCACAGCATGCGTGAGAAGGCCAATCAGACGGATGCCGAAATGGTCAAACTGCATCAGGAACTCGACCGTGTCAGTACCCAGGCACGGCACGACCCGCTCACCGGCGCACTCAACCGCAAAGGACTTGATGAAGCGGTAGATCGTGAAATGTCCAGCGTACGCCGCAAAGACACCCCCTTGTGCGTGGCCTTGCTGGATATCGACAACTTCAAAAAACTCAACGACACATTGGGGCACGCTACTGGCGACATTGCTTTGACCCACTTGGCCACCGTCGCACGCGACTGCATGCGTCCCCAAGACACACTGGCCCGCTATGGGGGTGAAGAGTTTGTCATTTTGTTGCCTGATACATCACTGGAAAAAGGAATTGAGGCCATGACGCGGCTACAGCGTGAGCTCACCAAAAAATTCTTCCTAGCGGGCAACGAAAAAGTATTGATCACTTTCAGTGCTGGAGTGGCACAACTGGCAGCCGATGAGACCGGTGCGGAAGCCATTAAACGGGCCGACAAGGCGATGTATCTGGCCAAACGTGCCGGCAAGAACCGTGTTGTAGGAGGTTAATGATGGTCTATCTGATAGCCGGATTACTGATTTTTTTTGGCGTTCATTCCGTACGAATTTTTTCTGATGACTGGCGCACCCAGGCTTTGACCCGCATGGGCGAAGGTGCGTACAAAGGGATTTACTCGGCACTGTCGTTGCTAGGCTTTGCGTTGATCATTTACGGCTTTGGCGTTGCACGTGAAACACCTTTGGTTTTGTGGACACCGCCTGTGGGTATGCGCCATGCAGCTTCACTGTTGACCCTGGTTTCCTTCATCCTGCTGGCAGCTGCGTATGTGCCTAGCAATGGTATCAAGGCGCGTGTTCACCACCCCATGGTGTTGGGGGTCAAATTCTGGGCGTCAGCCCACTTGCTGGCCAACGGAAACCGGGCGCATTTGCTACTGTTTGGCTCCTTTCTGGTTTGGGGTGTGCTGGACTTCATCGCCTCGAGGCGCAGAGACCGAGCCACAGGCGCTCAGTACGCCGCCGGAACCCTGCCAGCAACGGCACTCACTGTGGCGGCAGGTGGACTTGCCTGGATGGCATTTGCGCTGCACTTGCACGGCTGGCTGATCGGAATTCGGCCGTTTGGATAGCCTACCTCTCCATCTGCCACCGGGTGATGAACCACCGCTCGACGATGGCACTGAAAATGACGAGGTCGTGAACCAGACCAGTGCTCTCGTATGTTCAGTCTAATGCTAAATTGAGGTAGAGAGAATTTTGCATATGTCCAAACAGTCAGTTTCGTTGCCGCCCAATGGTGACCATGCGCTTGGGGGAAAGTTGTTTGTCATGCAGCCCTCAGAGCGGTTCCGACTGCTACGCTACTTCAGCCTGACCAGCCTGCTCGGTGTGTTGATTGTGTTGGCCATTCTGGTCTATTTCTATCGCTTTTTTGCGTTTGAAGCACTGGAACAGCACGAGACGCATGACAATGTTGCCATCACGCGCATCTTTGCCAGCACCATCTGGCCAAACCACTCGGCCTATGTCACGAGTTCTACGGCACTGTCGAAGGAAGAACTACAGCGCCACCCTGAGGTGGAGCGCATCAGAGCCGATGTGGTCCGCCAGATGTACGGATTGTCTGTCGTCAAAGTCAAAATTTACGACCTGAACGGACGCACGGTCTTCTCCACCGACCTGAACCAGATAGGCGAAAACAAGAGCGCCAATGATGGATTCATCTCTGCAAAAGCGGGGAGTCCGGTGAGCGAAATTACCTTCCGAAACCAGTTTGCCGCCTTTGAAAAGGTAATCAATGACCGCAATCTGATCTCCACCTACATTCCAATCCGCAGGGACGATACGCAAGCTCCCGAAGGGGTGTTCGAGGTTTATTCTGATGTAACCGAGTACGTCGGCGAATTGGAGCGCGCAACGTACCGAATTGTGGGTCTGGTGCTGGCCAGTTTGGGTCTACTTTACGGATTCTTGTTTGCCATTGTTCGTCGAGCGGACCAGACTATCCAGGCGCAAAGTGAAGAAGTGGATCTGGCGCACCAGGCGGTCTTGGTGCACCAGGCAATGCACGATCCGCTGACCGGATTGCCTAACCGCGTCAGCCTGTCAGAGCGTCTCGATGGCATGTTGCGCTCCATGCAGCGCAGTGGAAAGAAGTGTGCCATTCTCACTATCGGCCTGGATGGATTTAAGGAAATAAACGACTCTCTGGGGCACATTGTGGGAGACCAGGTGCTCAAGGAAGTCGGTCACCGTCTGATTGAGCAGATTCGCGGAGCAGACATCACCGCTCGCATGGGGGGCGACGAATTTGTGGTGGCCATTTCCGAAGTGGGGCGGGCGCTGGAGATTGAACTGATCGTGCAGGCGGTCGAGCGCGTGCAGAAAGTGGTGTCAGAGCAGCCCATCGCGGTGGATGCACAGGCGCTGACGGTGACCGCCAGCATCGGTGTGGCGATATTCCCAGATGATGGAGACGATGTTCTGGAACTGCTCAAGAGTGCCGACAATGCCCTCTCCCATGCCAAGAAGAGGGGCCGCAATAGTTACCAGTTTCATACGGCTGACATGAACTCCCGTGCCTTGGGCATGTTGCTGATCGAGAGCGAATTGCGCCAAGCCTTGAGCGAAAAGCAGTTTCTTTTGTATTACCAGCCTCAGATTGAACTGGTCAGTGGCAAGGTCATTGGGGCCGAGGCGCTGATCCGGTGGCAGCACCCACAGCGCGGCTTGCTATCGCCGGCTCACTTCATTCCAGTGGCTGAAGAGCGCAGCCTGATCGTGGCGATAGGGGAGTGGGTATTGCATGAAGCCTGTCGCCAGATTTGCGAATGGCAGCAGGCTGGCATGGCGCACATACCGATCGCCATCAATCTGTCAGCCAAACACTTCAATCAAAAGACACTGCTCCATGACGTCGTGAAAACTCTCTCGGAATTTGGAATTCCAGCGCACTGCCTTGAACTGGAACTGACGGAGACGTCCGTGATGCAGGACGCCGATGCGACCATTGCGACGATGGAGCGACTAAAGGAAGTAGGGGTTCTGCTCGCACTCGATGACTTCGGCACCGGTTATTCCAGTCTGAGCCAACTCAAGGGGTTGCCGCTGGACAGTCTTAAGGTGGACCAGTCGTTTGTGCGTGGTCTGCCGGATGACCGGGATGACCTTGCCATCTGCACCGCGGTGATCGCGATGGGTCAAGCGCTGGGAATGCATGTGATTGCCGAAGGTGTGGAAACACCGGAGCAACTTGCCGTTCTGCGTTCGCTAGGTTGCGATCAGGTGCAAGGGTATCTCTTTGCCAAACCGATGCCAGCAGACGATCTATTTAAATTCGTGATGGAGCGGGTAACCTGAGGCTTACTTGTTCTCCATGTACCACTGGATGACGAACTTGGCGACAAAACCCACCATCCCGAACGCCAGCCCCAGAAAAATCACGAACGTACCAAATTTTCCAGCTTTCGATTCCCAGGCCAGGTGCCCGATGATAAACAGCATGTAGAGCATGAAGCCGCCCACCCCGAAGGTGAGGCCAAAGCCGGCGATCTGTTCTTCTGTAAAACCAAACATCAGTGTGTTCCGTGTCCGTTGGATGGTGTTGGCATCGAGTCATGGCTGGGAAAAGTGGAGGCGTCCACCAGATCGCGGTAAGCGTACCAACTGGCATGCCCCAGCATCGGAATAACGACGATCAAGCCCAGAAAAAGTGAGCTCAGGCCGAGCAGTGTGAAGCCCATGATCAGCGCCGCCCACAAGGCCATGGGAATAGGGTTTGCCATCACGGTTTGCCAGCTGGTCAAGATGGCCTGTAGCAGCGTGACGCGCCGGTCCAGCAGCAAAGGCATGGATACCACGCTGGAGGCAAACAATGGCGCGGCCATGATGCCGCCCATGGCCAACCACAACTCGAACAGCCAGCCGTCCTGGGCTAGCACCACATGGCGGACGAAGTCCATGGGGCCCTGAATGGGGGCCGGTGCCAGCAGGGTGATGAGGGCCGCCGAAGTGAGCACCCAAGCGGTTGCAGCCAAGCCCAGCAGGGCGCCAAACTGCACCATGCACCAGTACTCATTGCCCCATTTGTTGAAGTGGTTGTTCTGCCAGTTGAGCCAGGTCTTGGTCACCACTTGGAGGTCGGCTGTTTCTCCACGCTCCAGTGCACGGCTCAGCGCGTACAGGCTGGTGGCCAAGACCGGCGCGATCACCATGAATCCTGATAATGCACCCGCCAGGAGCCAGAAGCGGTCTTGTGCGATGGCCACAATGGTCGCTCCCACCAGGGCGAGGGCCAGTCCATGCGCGAAGCTGACCCAACCTACTTGGGCCATGTCCCGCCATCCATAGACCAGCCAGACCAAGGGTCGCCAGGGAGTGATGGTGCGCACGGAGGGAATTGTGGCTGGGGTCAGTGGCATGGATGGGGCACGCGAGCGGCGCAGTGTAAGACTGCGGACACTATAGCGCCTTGATGCGGGTCAATGGACGACCCGGTGGCACTTGGCCACATCCATAATGCAGCCTTTACCCAAAAGGCCTTCTATGCCACGCTCCATCCTTGACGAATCACATATTCATCCCGCCATTCGCGAACGGGTGGCCAAACATCAGCAGGCCATTGTCGGGGAAGTGCAAAGTGCCATCGACCGGCATGCAGTGGTTGTGGTGGGCATGGGGCTCAATCCTTTTCCCAAAAAGGCCTGCAAACTGCTGGCCGCGGCCGGGGTTGCCCATCACTACATATCCTACGGCAACTACCTGAATATGTGGCGCGAACGCAATGCTTTGAAACTGTGGACCGGTTGGCCCACATTTCCTATGGTTTTTGTGAAGGGCACCCTGGTCGGAGGTGCCAATGATGTGCAGAAGTTAATCGCCAGCGGTGAGCTAAAAACCCTGTTGGCCTGAGCTCATTTGCCCATGCCCATGCCTTGGCCACTATGGTGTGCACCCATGCGGGCATGTTCTGTGTCAAATACTTTTTTCTGTTCTGCATCGAGCGCGGCATAAAAGGTCTTTGTCGCATCTTCACGCTTGTCCATGGATGCATTCATGGCGGCCATGCGCTCGGTGCGCAGGGCATGCATTTTGTCAATGCGCTCCGGGGTCGTTAACTTGTCCATCTCGGCGCGGTCCGGGCGCTTGTGGTCCATGGCGGCCGGCGGCTTCATGGCGGCGGTAAAGGTGGTCCAGGCACCCTCCTGTTCGGTGGTGATCTTGAGCTTTGCTTTCAGATGTGCCAGGCGTTTGGTCATCATGGCTTGCATTTTGGCGGAGTCCATTTTGCCGGGCATGCCCATTTTTCCGCCTTGTTGCATCGGGCTGCTGGCGCCCATCATTGGCATACCCCCTGCCCCCTGACCCATGGGTTGAGCATTGGTTGCGAAACCGGCGCTAGCCAGCAAACCAGCGATGACGAGAGATTTGAATCCGGATTTCATGGTGACTTCCTTGTGGTTGCTAGTGTCTGATGCAGACATTGCGATCAGGCTGGTTGTTAGTGTGAGCGCCCCGTGTATCGGCCGTATTGCCGCAGGATAAGGCTTTGTAAAGCTGGATGAAATAGTGTCATTGAGGTTGCGTTGACAATACAGCCCTCAAGCGAAAAACCAACCGTATTAAAAGGCAAAACAGTGTTCAAGAATTTGATGATATACCGCCTCGTGTCGGGCTGGCCCACCGCCGTGGAGCCCCTGGAAGAGGCACTGGGAAAGTCCCAGTTTGTGGAGTGCGGTGCATCGCAGGAAAAATCGGTGGGTTGGGTTGAGCCACGCGGACATGCCCACGGCCCCATGGTTGAAGTGGTTGGCGGACAGTGGCTGCTCAAGCTGATGATCGAAGTGAAAGTGGTGCCAGGCTCGGTGGTCAAGCGAAAGATGCAAGACCAACTCGATCACATCGAAGCCACTACCGGGCGCAAACCCGGCAAGAAAGAGAGGCGCGACATCAGTGAAGATGCTCGCCTGGCGCTGCTGCCCATGGCCTTCAGCAAGCAGTCCAGCGTGCAGGTCTGGGTTGACCCGGCTGCCGGTTTTCTGCTGACCGATGCCGGCAGCTCGACCAAAGCTGATGAGGTGATGACCTGGTTGATCAAGGCTGTTGACGGACTGGTGGTGCAGCTTGTCAACACCCAGACCTCGCCTGCGTCGGCCATGGCGCTGTGGCTGTCGACCCAGGAAGCCCCACCGGACTTCAGCGTCGACCGCGAGTGCGAGCTCAAGGCCGCAGACGAGTCACGCGCCGTGGTGCGCTACACCCGCCATGCGCTCGATACCGAAGAAGTGACCCAGCACATCGCCATGGGCAAAATGCCAACGCGCTTGGCGCTGACCTGGAGTGACCGGGTGTCGTTTGTGCTAACCGAGGCAATGCAGCTCAAGAAACTGGCGTTTTTGGAAACCGTGTTTGAAGGCGCTGCGTCGAGCCCGGCCGACGGCAAGGACGACAACTTTGACGCTGACGTGGCCATTGCCACTGGCGAACTCAGAAAGCTGATTCCGGACTTGATCGAAGCCCTGGGTGGCGAAACCGTCGTCGTTTGAATGCAAAAAGGGGCCGTAGCCCCCGTAAGATATGCGCAAGCAGCTATCTAAACGATAGCGACTATGGGCCGTACTATTTCTTCATCGAACAGGTGTTGAAGCCAAAAATTGCATAGGGCGGGCACCAACCGATGGCGCCAGTGGCCAATGGAACCACACCCAGCCAGCCCCACACACCGATGTTGCCCGTGAGGGTTAAACCGATCAGGGTAAGACCAGCGGCGATGCGAACAATGCGGTCAATGCCGCCGACGTTGAGTTTCATGGAGTCTTCCTTTGGGTTGGTGTTTAGAGTCCGTATTGGACGCCGTATCCGCCCCGTTGTATGTGACTTCTGTCACACAGGTGCGGCAGTGGCGGTGCCGCCCCGCGCACGCCCAGCGCTAGAGCCGGGGCCGGATCAGCATGGGCACAAATTGCCACAGGTACAGCGCCAGTGCGCCGACCCATGCGGCTGCGGCAAGGTGCAGCAGGGCGCTGGTGGCCGTGGTGGTCAGCATGGGCGCAATGGCTGCCAGGCGCAGCACCACCGCGGCCAGCATCAGCCAGTAGCTGGTGCGCATGGTGCGGTCCGCTGCCAGGGGCCGCCCCAGGTGGCCCAACGCCGTGCGCGTGACCATGCCCAGGATCATTACCGAGAATCCGGCCATCGCAATCACATGCACCGCCAGCACCCGGGGAAGGTCCACACCGGCCGTGGCCAGTGCCGCCAGCAGCAGGCCCATGCCAACACAGCCAAAGCCAACGTACAGAATCCATAGCAAGGGGTTGGCGCGCACGGCCAGCGGCTTCCAACTGATGATCTGAACCAGCGCCAAGCCACCAGCCAGGCCCAATGCCAATGCGCTCAGCCACTGCACGCCCAGCAGCAAGCCCAATGCCGCCACCGTGCACGCGCCTAGTTGAACCCAACCGGTTTGGGTGTGCATCGGGATTTTCAACCCCGGCACTGCGCGCATGGCAAAGAACGGAATGACGCGCCGCCCAATCAGTAAAGCGATTAGCGCCATAACGGTGATGCCGGCATTGAAACGCTGCATCAGCAAAGCGTAGTCGCCTGTGCGCGCTGTCAGCAGGTAGAGCGCGTCAATGCCACCCAAGGCGGCCAGCAAGCCCGGAACGGCATAGTTGCGCGTGTTTTTGGACAACACCACCGCACGCAGCATGGCCGACGAGGCGAGTAAAAAGAACCCCAACTCGGCCGTCATGGCGACCCAAAATGCGGCGTCGCCGGGAACCAGATACCCCACCCGTGCCGCCACCCACAGGGAGCCGGCTAGTGCCAGTGAACGCCCCTGCAGCGGGTTGATGCCGGTCCAGTTGCTCCCGGCCGTCATCAAAAAGCCCACCGCGATGGTGGCGATGAAGCCCCACAGCATTTCGTGTGCGTGCCAGGCAATGCCGTTCAAGGGGCCCGTCAGGATGTGGGGGACATAAACCCATACGGCGATGGCCACCAACGCCCAGAACGTGCCCGCCATGTACAGGGGCCGAAAGCCCAGTTCAAGGAACGCGCGCAGGTTCGGCGGACTGCCTTTTGGGTCCGTGGGCTCTTCCAGTTGGATCAGATTTTGCACAGGACGGTTACTGGTTTTTGAGGGCGGGGATTTAAGATGCATTTAATATGAATCTTAAAATATCTCCGGTCCTGTGTCAAGAGGCCGCTGCGGCTGCTGCGCGCAAAGCGGCGCTGTTACGGATCTGGATGCGCTCGCGCGACAGCTCCACCCAGCCTTCTCGCTCAAAGCGGCGCAGCAGGCGCGAAACGATCTCGCGCACCGTGCCCAACTCATCGGCCAGCTCCTGGTGGGTCAACACCAGCTCCTGTCCCCGGCCCAGCAAGGCAGCCGCCAGGCGCTGGTCCAGCTTCTGGAAGGCGACCGCGTCTATCAGCCCGGTCAGGTCTGCCATGCGCTCGGCAAACAGCCCCAGAACCTCGTTGCGAAATGCCGGCGCTTCCAACCACTGCCGAAAAGTGGCCGGAGGAATCAGCAACAGCGTAGTGGGCTTGGTGGCAACGGCGTTAGCCGACAGCGGCTGGCCCCGAAACAGGCTGGCGCTGGACGCCAGGCACAGCTCACCGGGCACCACACGGTACAACTCCAGTGAGCGGCCATCACTCGAATGGCGCGACACCTTAACCTCACCCTCGAGCACCAGCGGAAAACCCTGGCAGGGCGCGTTCTCGTCGAACAGTACCGTGCCAACCGGCACCGCTATCGGGCCGGCCATAGTCCCCAGCGTGGCCAGTGCGGGTTGCACATCGGCCAATGCAGGGTACAGCGAACAGGGGTCAATCATGGGCGCAGTGTAGCCTTGCCTTGCCTCCCGCCAGGTCATCCAAAATCGGACAGTCCGGGCGTGCGTCGCCATGACAGTGCTGCAGCAGGTCGTGGAGCGAGCGTTGCATCGCCTGCATGGCCGCGATGCGGGTGCTCAGCTCGTCTACATGCTTTTGGGCAATGCGCTTCACGCTGGCACTGGCGCGGTTGCGGTTCTGCCACAGGTTTACCAACTCAGCAATCTCGGCCATGGAGAAACCCAGATCGCGGCAGCGCTTAATAAAGCGCAACGTGTGGATATCAGTCGTTGTGTACTGACGGTAACCGCTCTCGGTGCGCACAACTTGCCCCAAGAGTCCCAAAGACTCGTAGTGGCGCAGCATCTTGGCCGACACGCCGGAGCGGCGCGCCGCCTCTCCAATGGCGACCGCAGCTTCAGGCAGCGACTGCATAACCCTCTTCAGCAATGGCCTTTGCCAGCGCCTCGCGCGACTGAGTCGACTCCACCTGAACGCGGTTTTGCGTGCGGTCAATGCTGACTTGCGCCTGCGGGTCCACCTGCCGAAGCGCTTGCACGACGGCTTTCTCGCAGTGGCCACAGGTCATGCCGGTCACGGTAAAGGTTTGGTTCATGGGGAATCCTTTGGATTTTGGTGTTGAAAGGCTGTCAGTGTGAACCTTACCATGGTGGGAAAGTCAAGCCGATTCTTCGATATGTATTCAAAATGCTTGACCTTCCCATGGTGAGAAGCTTTACGCTACCCACCATGACCCCTGCCACTTCCATCCCCGCTTCCACCACGGCCCCCATTGCCACCCTGGACATCGCCATTGGCGGCATGACCTGCGCGTCGTGCTCTGGTCGGGTCGAGCGGGCCCTCAAAAAAGTGCCGGGTGTGCAGGAGGCGGCGGTCAACCTGGCCACCGAGACGGCCCGCATTGTGTATGCCGATAGTGAGCAGATGCAGGCCCTTCTGCGACGGGCCGTACGCGATGCGGGCTACGAGGTGCGTACCCCCGCGCAGGTAGACGCGCTTGAGGACGTGTCGCCCTGGGCCGGTTTTGGGCCGGTGGCCGTGGGCGCGTTGCTATCAGCGCCGCTAGCCCTACCCATGATCGGTGACCTGTTTGGCCAGCACTGGATGCTGCCGGCCTGGATGCAGTTTTTGTTGGCAACGCCGGTGCAGTTCATTCTGGGCGCGCGCTTCTACAAGGCCGGTTGGCACGCCTTGCTGTCGCTCAGCGGCAATATGGATTTGCTGGTGTCGATTGGCACCACCGCGGGTTGGGCACTGTCGGTCTGGTTGTGGCTGAGCGCTCCCGAGGGCGTCATGGCTCATCTGTACTTTGAAGGCTCGGCGGTGGTGATTACCTTGGTCTTGCTGGGAAAATGGTTGGAGGCGCGTGCCAAGCGCCAGACCACGGCCGCCATACGCGCGCTGCACGCCCTGCGGCCGGATGTTGCCCACTGGTTGGGCAGAGATGGCGAGGTGGACGTGCCCGTGGCCGACGTGCTGGTGGGTGACAGCATCGTCGTCAAGCCGGGCGAACGCTTTCCGGTGGATGGCACCTTGAAAGAGGGAAGCACCGAGGTCGACGAATCCATGCTCACTGGCGAGCCCTTGCCGGTGCGCAAGGACGCAGGAGACAAGCTGACCGGCGGCTCCATCAACGGCGAAGGCCGCGTCGTGTTGCAGGTGACCGCCGTGGGCGTGGACACCGTGCTGGCCCGCATCATCCGCCTGGTGGAAGACGCGCAGGCCGCCAAGGCCCCCATCCAGCGGCTGGTGGACAAGGTCAGCGCCGTGTTTGTGCCCGTGGTACTGGTGCTGGCACTGGCCACGCTGCTAGGTTGGTGGCTGACCGGCCACCCGTTTGAGACCGCCGTCATTCACGCCGTGGCGGTGCTGGTCATCGCCTGCCCCTGTGCGCTGGGGTTGGCCACCCCCGCGGCCATCATGGCGGGCACGGGTGTGGCCGCGCAGCATGGCATCCTGATCAAGGACGCCCAGGCGCTTGAACTGGCGCACAAGGTGGATGTGGTCGCCTTTGACAAGACCGGCACACTGACCCTGGGTCGGCCGCGCCTGAGCGCGTTGCTGGTTGCGCATGATCAAGATGCGGCGGGGCAGCAGTCGAACGCCGCCGGGCAACCCCAGGGCACAAGGGAGCTGCTGCGCATCGCCGCCAGCCTGCAAAGCGGCAGTGAGCACCCACTGGCCCGCGCCGTACTGGCCGCCGCGCAAGACCAAGGCATTGCCATCGTCGCGCCGCAGCAGCTCCAGGCGGTGCCGGGGCGCGGCACCGATGGCAACGTGGATGCCCGCCACTTTCTCATCGGCAGCCTGCGCTGGATGGCTGAGCTGGGCGTGCAGCTTGGTTCCCTGGCCGGTCGCTCGGCAGCCCTGCAAGCCGAAGGCGCCACAGTTTCCGCCATGGCCGAGCGCACCGAGCAGGGCCTGGTCCTGCTCGCCCTGATGGCCTTTGCCGACGAGCCCAAGCCCGGCGCGTCCGTTGCGCTGGCCGCCTTGCGCGCACGCGGTATCCACGTCGTGATGATCTCGGGCGATAACCGGGGTGCAGCAGAAGCCATGGGCCGTCGCCTGGGGCTAAACCCAGAGATGGGCGAGGTCATGGCCGAAGTGCTGCCGGGGGACAAGGCTGCGCTGGTGGCCAGACTCAGGGCAGGCGACGATGATGTAGGTCACACGCGCAGCGGCAAGCGTGGGGGCCATGTCGTCGCCATGGTGGGCGACGGTGTGAACGACGCCCCCGCACTTGCCGCCGCCGACGTGGGTCTGGCCATGGGCAATGGCACCGATGTCGCCATGCACGCAGCGGGCATCACGCTGATGCGCGGAGACTTGGCCCTGGTGGCCGCAGCGCTGGACATCTCCGACCGCACGGTGGCCAAGATCCGACAGAACCTGTTCTGGGCCTTTGCCTACAACGTGGCGGGTATTCCGCTGGCAGCCCTTGGCTACCTGAACCCCGTGCTCGCCGGTGCGGCCATGGCCATGAGTTCGGTCAGCGTGATGACCAATGCGCTGCTGCTCAAGCGCTGGAAGCCGAAGAATTGAATCCTAGTTTGCTGCAAATTGCATAGCATGTTGCGCATATTCCACGGGGGCTACAACACGATTTCGGTTCCGTTGTCTGATACTCCATCGGATTTTCATCGCATCGGAAAAAGTGGAAAAGTACCAATCGCTTGCGTTAACGCAAGGCATCGGCGGCGGATGGTTTCAGTTGCCCGGCGGCGATTCGCAGGAACGTGTGCGCCCGCTGCAGGTAGTCTGTGTTGCTGGACAGCCATTGACCTGCCAGCCGCGCTTCGGCCAGCTTCGGCGCGATTTGCTGCAGTGTCTTGAAAGCTGCTTGTGCCGACTCGATCTGTCCTGTGCCGACCCGACTGATGGCCGCTAGCACCTGGGGCACTGCGCTACCGGACGCTTCTCGAAGTGCCGCCTGCGCCGCCGCCGCCGCCGCGGCATAGTCGCCGACAGTAAAGTGGGCGAAACCCAGAATCACCATGAACGTCCCAAGCGCAGGGTCGCGCGGACTCAAGCGCAGTCCCTCCAGCGCGTATGGCACGCCCTTGGACGCATCGCCGTGCATGGCTTCGTATAAGCCGAGCCAACTCAGCGTCAAAGCGCAGTTCGGATTAATTTCGTGCGCTCGTCGCAACTCGGCCAGGCCTTCGTCGGGCTGTTGTGCCATCACCAACAGTAGGCCTCGCCAGCGCCGCGCGTGGTGGTCGCCTGGGTCCAGCGCAATGGCGCGGGCGGCGGCAGCCAACCCAAGCGCCAGGGTGCCGGGTATTGACCTTGTGGTGTTGTGATATGCATGCCACCAGTGCACCAGCGACATGGTGCGCAAGGCCAGAGAACAGTTGGCATCAATGGCGAGTGCTTCGCTGGCCCGCTGAAACGCCTCGTCCCGGGGTGTACGGTCGTAGGTCATATCCCCTGCCGTGGCGATGGCCCAGCCGTGTTGGGCCAGCGCGTGGGCATTGAGGTTATCCGGACGAAGGCGGCGCGCGCGCGCGTCCTCCGCAGCATGAATCTGCGGCGTCATGGCGGTGACGATGGCGTGCGTAACCTCCTCCTGCAGGTCAAAAATGTCATCCAGCACGCGATCGTATTTTTCGGCCCAGATGTGCTCGCCCGACTGAGCGTTGATCAACTGCACCGCGACGCGCACACGCTGCCCAGTGCGGCGCACGCTGCCTTCCACAACATAACGCACGCCCAGTTCGCGCGACACGGTACGCACATCCACCGTATGTCCCTTGTAGGTGAACGCCGAGTTGCGGGCGATCACAAACAGATCGCGAAAGCGCGACAGCTCAGTGGTGATGTCCTCGGCTACTCCGTCCACGAAGTACACCTGATCCGGGTCGTCACTCAGATTGATAAAGGGCAAGACGGCGACCGACGGCTTGTCTGGCAGGGTGAGCTCTGTGCGTGTCACGCTGCCCCTGCGATTGCGTGGCACTGCTGTCGTTTGCAATTCCAGGCTAAAGCGGTATCCCCGCCCAGGCACTGTAGCTACTGAGTTTGCACCAAGCACCTTGCGCAGGGTTGAGACCTGCACGGTCAGGTTGCTATCTTCCACGACCAAGCCGGGCCAGACCAGCGCCACCAACTCGTCCTTGCCTATGACTCGGTCGCGGTTCTCGATCAGGACCAGCAGCAAATCAAAGGCACGCGCACCCAGTGGTACCGTCTTGCCGTGCATGAGCAGTTGGCGTGCCTCCGCCCGCACCTCAATTTCACCCGTTTTGTAAATAATAGTCACGCACCCCCTGAATGTGTGCCGATAAACGGAGCACTCTGCTGCAACGATTGTGAATTCAGTATATCCGCGCCAATCGCGATTACGAACTATTCGCATCTTTTCGGTTCACTTTAAGGACGGCGCGAGGGGTGCCGGGCTACTGTTGTGTCCGTGACCGCACTTCCTTCGGGAAATTCCATGCCAGCCGCCATTGTTCAACATGCGTTCAGCATGGTTACCGACTAACTCACGCGCGGCCGGTGATCTTCATCAACGGGTGCCCAATGGTGGTACCAAAATCGATAGCAAGGAGCTTGCAGTGAATACCAGTGCCCTGTTTGGTCGGATGCAGCTTCAGCATCTTTCTCGCTCCAAGCTTCTTGAATTTGGGGATCATCTTTTCGTGGACCATCCTGTGATTGACGCGCAACACAGGGCAATATTTGGTCTGGGAACCAACGCTTATGAAAATTGGCGCGACGGGGGAAGCCTCGATGTCTTGCGCCCGGCCCTGGAGCAACTGACGAATCTGATGCATTCACACTTTTCCTATGAAGAGCGGGTACTGGGTGAAATAGGCTACGAAGACCTGAAAGTCCATGCGGCGGAGCATCGCACGATGCGCGATGAACTGTCGAGCATGCACGACCAACTTCACAGCTTTCAGGAGGGGCAGGAAATTCGAGAAGGCCTGTTGCTGGCGCCGGGTTGGTCAATCATGCAATTCATTTTGCGGTTTACCGTTGGACATGTAGCCCATAGTGATATGGGCTACAACCAAGCACTGGTTGCCAGTCGTAAACGAGCCTCAGCCGCAGCGACTCGGTCGGTCATCAAGCTCTCAAAGGGCGACAGGTTCCGGGTGGAACAACCGGTGGCACACAAGATCAGTTGCCTGAGCGGATCGGTCTGGTTGACCATTGCGGGGCGGCAGCAAGACATCAACCTTAAATCCGGGGGGACACATGTCTGCCGAAACGCTGGGGCGCTGGTCATTGACGCAGTGGATGACTCTAGTTTCCGGTTTGATTAAGCTTCCCGGTATCGGGACGCAAATTTGGGGCCCGAGCCGAGATACCGGTCTCGCAACCTAGAGCCTCTGTGTAGACTGCATTGCCATGTCTGTACAGGCAATGCGCAATACTGGAGACTCGAATTGACGAAGGCTGTTGCTCTTATCACCAATGCGCTCGCATTCGCGGGCCCTCCTGCGGTCGATTCCCTTCTCAAAGCCGGGTTTCAGGTTGTTGTACACGACGTCGCATTCATTTCTGCCGCCGCACAAGAGAACTATCGAAGCGCCAATCCTGATGTAGTGGTCCTCGCTGATCAAGCGCCGCAAGAGATTGTCGAATCCGCTTGGGCCGTGAGCAATCGGTTGGACGTATTGGTCAGCAATGACGCGTATCGACCGATCCATGGACCTATTGAGGATGCAGAGATCGAAAGCCTTCAATCGACGCTGGATCGACTGGTCGTGTTCCCGTTTGAAATTGCAAGAGCCGCTATTCGAAGACTAAAAGCCCAAGCAAAGGCTCGTGTTGTTTTCATTTCATCAAATCGCAATCGGCTCCCTTTGCGCGGCGGCTCAATTCCGGACATAGCGCGGGCGGGTGCCAATGCGCTAATCAAATCACTCAGCATCGAGCTCGCACCCCACGGCATCCCTGTTAACGCAATCGCACCGAATTACTTGTATAGCGAAACGTACTATCCCAAAGCGCGTTTCGTAGACGACGCCGCCGGTCGGGCGTACATAGAGCAGACGGTGCCGGTTGGGCGGCTGGCGCAGCCTGAAGAGATAGGCGAACTCATCCACTATTTGGCAACCATGCAGGGAACCTTCATGACAGGAGCGATCATCGATTTCTCCGGGGGTTGGCCGGTTGCGACACAACCTCCAACTTGATCGACCCTATGGACGGTTATGCCCGCAGCTGGGTCTGATCGTGGAGTCGCTCCGTATGGTCTTGTCAGTCTCCTGTCAGGACGAGATATTTCGGCATACTCAATGCCACGCGTGTGTCTAGTGGGGCAAGTTGTAAAACCGTACGGCATTGCGTCCGGCATCCTTGGCCTGGTACATCGCTGCGTCAGCCCAATTCATAATGTCGGCCTGGCTGGCTTCGTGGTTCACAAACACCACCACGCCGATGCTGGTGGTGCAATGGTGCTCGACGGTAGTGACGTGGTTCTCCTGCCTTGCCACCGTCAACAGGTAGGGCGCGGCCAGACTGGCGCGAATTTTCTCGGCCACGCCGGCGGCTTGTTCGGTGGACAGCGTTTTGCCTGCACCCAACTCGCTGAGCATCACCACAAATTCATCACCGCCAAAGCGCGCCACGGTGTCCACCTCGCGCAGACATTCTGTTAAACGCCGAGCTACCTCGATCAGCAGCAAGTCGCCCACTTCATGCCCATAGGTGTCGTTAAGCGGTTTGAAGTTGTCCATGTCCAAGAACATCAACGCACAGTACAGGCCGCTGCGTTTGCTGACCGCAATGGTTTGGCTCAGGCGGTCGCCCAGCATGCGCCGGTTGGGCAATCCTGTGAGGGCGTCGAAGAATGCCATCTGGTGCATTTTTGCTTCCATGGCCTTGCGCTCGGTGATGTCGCGAAGCGTGGCCAAAACAGCAGGTTGACCCGACAGGAAAATCGGTTGCCCTTGCGCTTCCACGTCAAAGACCGTTCCGTCGAGCTTGATGTATTTCTCTTCAAGCCTTGGACCGGCGATGCCGTGCTCAGTTGCAGCTTTGACCCGTTCCAGCACAAGTTTGTAAGAGTCCGGATGGATCAGATCCCGAATAGGTTTGTCCAACAGCTCCTGGGCGCTCTTGGCACCAAACATCTGAACCGCTGCCGGATTGACGAACAGCAGTTTCCCGTTTCGGTGCAGAACAATCGCGTCCAGGGATATCTCAAACACGGTGCGAAATCGGTCCTCGCTCTCAACCAGCGCAAGTTCATTACGGTTTCGTTCGGTAATGTCATGGCCAATTCCGAGAACGCCGATGACGTTCCCCTTCGCATCGCGAACTGGCGTCTTGGTTGTCTCCAGCAATTCACGGTGTCCGTCGGAAGCAAAAGTTACCCATTCTTCGTTGCGGCTGGGACCACCCTTGGCCATCGCGACTTGATCGTTTTTGCGGAAAAAGTCGGCCAGTTCCTTGGCTACAAAATCGTAATCAGTCTTGCCGACGATCGCTCCCTCCAGTACGCCAAAGAACTGCTCAAATCGTGCGTTACACGAAAGGTACACGCCTTCTGTGTCCTTGAGCCAGACCAGGTCAGGAATTGCTTGAATGAGCGCACGCATCCGTAGCTCGCTGTCCGTGCAGTTGACTATCGAATTCATGGAATCCCTTACATGGGTTGATGGTGAAAATACTCCATACCCAACGATGTACTGGCCAGTTTGTGGCTCTGCTTTATGCATATTGTGGCAGAACCCAAATTAGCAAGTCACTCGATACGGACGCAGTGGAAGGACCACTTGGTATGCCTCGATGCGGCCGCTACCGAATAGTGCATTTGTGAGCGCCACCAGCGCGGAGTGATGCAGCATTCATGCCGCCAAATCAACCGATCCTCGTACCGTCGTGCGGTCTGTCGCAAGACGCTGGAAGTAAGCGGCTTGAAATCCTACAGTTCGCTCATCGGGTCAACGTGACCAGCCAACCGGAGTACAAAAATGTCATTCGCTACCAGCCACCGTTTCAGCCTCGCATCGTTTGCCAGTGCAGCTACCATGACCATTGCCCTCAACGGCACCATGCTCATGGGCTTCAACCAGCTCGCACTCCATGGTGAGCACAGCCAGTCTGGCGCCATCCTCCTGGCCAAGACTGCACCGGCTACACCGTCAGTCGCACTGGAGCGCGTGGTTATTACCAATCGCCGGGCCTGAGCCCTGCATTTTGTTTGTGGGATCAGACAGCGCGGTGCTTGTCGATCGGGGCGACGTTGCACAATGGCGAACGCACGGTGCAGCTTTTGCGCCAGATACCTGAATCCCTGAACCTAGGAGCACCATGCCCCAAAACAATTTTGCTGCCGCACAGGGTGCATTGACGCTTGCGCGGCGATCGTCCGAGTGGGCTGGTTTGCGCTACTCCAGCGAGACTACGGCTTCGCGTTGCGTGCGCAACGACATGCCGGAAAAGAATGAAACATCGAGCGACGTTGGCGCCATGTGCGAGGTGCTGGTCGATGGTCATTTCGGCTACTCGGCGACGGCCGACACCAGTGCCGAAGGCTTGCAGCGCGCATTTGTTCGTGCCATTGCAACAACCAAGGCCACCAGCGCCTACAAGGCACATGGGTTCACGCCGGCACAGCGGCCTGGCTCAACCGGGCATTACCAGAGCCCGCGCGTGAAGGCACTGGACGCCACGTCGTTGGCCGAGATGACCGTCTGTCTGCGCGCCGCCAGCGCGGCGATGAAGGGATCCGACCTGGTGGTCAATCGCAGCGCATGCGCCACCACCATTCAGACCCGGTTGGCTTACTTTTCCAGCAACGGGGCCGCCATCGAGCAAAGTTTTGACATGGTCAATATTGAGCTGTCGGCCACCGCGGCGCAAGGGCTGCAGACGCAGACGCGCACCTGGTCCCACACCGGTCAGATGGGTGGGGAGGCCTTTGATCGCGGCCGCTGGACCCATGAGGCGCAGCGTGTGGCAGCCGAGGCACTGGAGTTGCTAACCGCTGAAAACTGTCCCACCGGCGCGATGGACCTGATCCTAATGCCTGACCAGATGATGTTGCAGATTCATGAATCCATCGGGCACCCGCTGGAGTTGGACCGCATTCTGGGTGACGAGCGCAACTACGCGGGCTGGAGTTTCGTGAAGGCGGCCGACTTTGGAACGCTGCGCTACGGCTCACCGCTGATGAACGTGAGTTTCGACCCCGGTGTGCGCCACGAGTTCGCCAGCTACGCGTTTGATGACGGCGGCAACCCGGCCAAACGCCAACTCCTGATCGAAGGCGGCATATTGCGCCGCGGCCTGGGCTCGCTGGAATCCCAAGTGCGCAGCGGGTTGCCCGGTGTCGCCAATTTTCGCTCGGCCTCCTGGAACCGCGCGCCCATCGACCGCATGGCCAACCTCAACCTGGAGGCCGGTACGTCGACTCTGGATGAACTGATTGCCCAGGTGGAGAACGGCGTGCTGATGAGCACTAACCGGTCCTGGTCGATTGACGATTACCGCAACAAGTTCCAGTTTGGCTGCGAGCGCGGGCAACTTATTCGCAACGGCAAACTGGGGCCCGTGGTGCGCAACCCCAACTACCGGGGTGTGACGGTGGACTTCTGGAGCCGACTGGCAGGCGTAGGCAGAGACACGCAGGCGTATGGAACGCCGTATTGCGGCAAGGGTGAACCCAGCCAGGTGATACGCGTCGGGCACGCGTCCCCGGCGTGCCTGTTCAAGGGCGTGCAAGTGTTTGGGGGGGCAGCATGAGCCTCTTCATGAACACCGTCAGGGCTCATTTTGACGCCCTTGCCAATCACGTTTTGGGGCAACTCAAAGGCGATGAGGCCATCACGCTGAACCTGAGTGCCGAGGACACTTTGTATGTGCGCTTCAACGCCAACCGCGTGCGCCAGAACACCGATGTGCAGCAAATGGGCGTGTCGCTGCAACTGCAGTCGCAGGGGCGCACGGTCAAACAGTCCTGCACCCTGAGCGGTAGTCTGGATGCAGATTGCAACAAGCTCAGCGCCATTTTGCAAGCCTGTCGCGCTGAAGTGGCGGTGCTGGATGTGGACCCCAATCAGGTGCCCATCGTCAACCACGGCAGTAGTGACGAAGAGTTCCCCGGCGCGCTGGTGGCTCCGCTCGATCTGGTGCCCGCCATTCTGGAGGCCGCACAAGGCTGTGATCTGGCCGGCTTGTACGCAGGCGGTGTGGTCATCCGCGCCAACCGCAACTCCGCCGGACAAAGCCACTGGTTTGCCACCGAGAGCTTCTTTCTGGATTACTCGCTCTACGACGGACCGAAGGCCGCCAAGGGCATCTATGCGGGTGCCCGTTGGGACGCGTTAGCCTGGGCCGCCAACCTGGCGCGCACGCGTGACCTGCTGGACCAACTCAAGCGCCCCACCGTCAACGTGAAGCCCGGCCAGTACCGGACCTACCTGGCGCCGCGCGCGTTTGCCGATGTGCTGGGCATCATGGGCTGGAATGCTTTGTCCGCCGCTGCCTGGAAGCAGGGGCGCAGCCCGTTCAAGAAACTGGTGGAACGCGAAGCACATTTTTCTGCGCTGCTGAGTTTTAGCGAGAACTTTGGCCTGGCATTGACACCGCGCTTTAACAGCCAGGGCGAGGCCAGCGAGAGCCTGCTGCCCCTGATGCTGGCCGGTGAACTGCGCTCACTGCTGGTGAGTTCTCGCACTGCAAAGGAATATGGCTTGACGGGTAACGCTGCCGACGAGGGTGAAGCGCCCCGTTCGCTGGACGTGGCCTGTGGCACGTTGGCTGAGCGCGACATCCTCCAGGCTATCGGAACAGGCCTGTACCTGTCCAACGTGCACTACCTGAACTGGAGCGACCCGGTCTCTGCCCGCGTGACCGGCATGACCCGCTATGCCTGTTTCTGGGTCGAAAACGGAGAAATCGTCGGCCCCATCAACGACCTGCGCTGGGACGAGAGCCTGTATGAAGCACTGGGCGAAAAACTGCTGGCACTGACCGACTGGGCCGACATTGACCCGGCCTGCGACACCTACTACACCCGCGCTTTAGGCGGCTCGCGCGTGCCCGGGGCGTTGATTGAGGGGTGGACCTTTACGCTGTAACGCCAGCGCGCTGCGTTAGCCGATGTGCTGCGTGCAAGGCGCGCATTTTTCGACTGATCCTTGATGCGATACTGCGGCTCCTGAGGCTGAAGTGCCTTATCTGTTACTTGAAAGATCCCTATGCCAACGTATCACATCGAAATGATGGAAGGCCGCACCATTGAACAAAAGAAAATGCTGGTCGCAGAAATAACCCGTGTCTCGGTAGAGGTGCTTGGCGGTTCACCCGAGTCGGTGGACATTGTGATCACCGATGTCAAGCGCGAAAACTGGGCCACCGGGGGCAAGCTATGGAGCGAACCGCGCGATTGAGCGCGGCAGCCCCATGCGAAATATCAACCTGCGACTTGCGGTCCACTATGGCCTGACGATTTTTCTGAGTGCCTTTCTGCTGTTTCAGGTGCAACCCCTGATCGGAAAGATGATCTTGCCCTGGTTCGGCGGTTCTGCAGCGGTGTGGACCACCTGCATGTTGTTCTTCCAATTGGTCTTGCTGCTGGGCTATTTCTACTCGCACTGGGTGGTGCGCTACCTGACACCCTATCGGCAGAGCCTGGTCCACGGCAGTTTGCTCGTTATCAGCCTGATGCTAATTCCCATCAGCCCGAGTCTGGACTGGAAACCGATGGGGGCGGAGAACCCGACGCTGCGCATTCTGGGCCTGCTCACCGTCTCCATCGGTCTGCCCTACTTTGTCTTGTCGACCACGGGCCCGTTGCTACAAGCCTGGTTTGCCCGCGAACGTTTTGGCGTGGTGCCCTATCGTCTGTTTGCGCTATCCAACTTCGGCTCCATGCTGGCACTGCTGGCTTACCCGGTTGCAGTAGAGCCGGTGTTTCCAACGCTGTGGCAGTCCTACCTGTGGTCGGGTCTGTATGCATGCTTCGTGCTGGCCTGTGGCTTGTTGGCATGGCGGGGACGCATGGGGGAGGCCATCGTGTTTCAGTCGCACGATGGCGGGCCAGCACCACGCTGGAGCGACAGGCTTTTGTGGGCGGCACTGGCAGCTTGTCCGTCCATTCTGATGGTCGCAGACACCAGTTTTCTCACCACCAATATAGCGCCCATCCCGATGATCTGGGTCGCCCCGCTGGCGCTGTATCTGCTGTCGTTCATTTTGAGTTACGAGCGCCGCGGCTGGTACCAGCGCAGAATCTATTTGCCTCTGCTGGTGGTGGGGCTGTCAGCTCTGGCCTACCTGCCAACGCTTGGCATCAACGCCCTGCCGATTTACCTTTCCATGGCGATCAACCTGTCGGCATTTTTTGTTGCCTGCATGGTCTGCCACGGTGAACTCTCACGCCTGCAACCGGACCCCAGCCATTTGACCGGCTATTACCTGATGCTGTCGGTGGGGGGCGTATTGGGCGGCTTCTTTGTTGGAGTTGTGGCGCCCTATTGGTTTAACAGCAACTACGAGTTATCCATTGCCATCGTGCTGACGGGTCTGGTTACGGCCATTGCCATCATTCCAACGATAGCTTTTAAACGAGCAGTCTGGCACCGCCTGACCCTGGCTCTGACCACCGTCGCGCTCTTGGCCCTGGCTTGGGTCCGCATCGACGATCACCTTGAGGAGACCAGTGGTGCCGAGGTGATCCTGCGCAACTTCTATGGAACCCTGGAAGTATTCAACAACGTTGAACGGGGCTCGCGCAGCATGCTGCACGGGCAAATCACGCACGGAAGGCAATTCACCGGTGCCGGCAAGCTGGACCTGCCAACGACTTACTACAGCACAGACGGCGGTGCTGGCAAGGCAATGCAGATCAAGGCGGCGCAGGGCCCCATGCGCGTGGGTGTGATTGGCCTGGGTGTGGGGACGCTGGTGGCCTATGGTCGCAAAGACGACTATTTCCGGCTCTATGAGATTGACCCACTGGTGATCCAAATTGCGCGCCAGAATTTCAGCTTTCTATCCCGCACCGCCGCCGCCACCGAGATCGTGCTAGGAGACGCGCGCTTACAACTAGAGCGCGAACCGGACCAACAGTTTGACCTGCTGGTGGTGGATGCATTCTCGGGCGATTCGGTTCCGATTCACTTGTTGACCTATGAGGCATTCGCGCAGTACTTTCGGCACCTCAAACCCAACGGAGTGTTGGCCGTCCACATCACCAACCGATTCCTGGATCTGCGTCCGGTGGTAAAGACTGCTGCGGACCATTTCGCCAAAGAAGTCAAGATGGTCAACGCTGATGGCATGCCGGAAAAGCAGGTCCTGCGTTCGAGTTGGGCCTTAATTAGCAGCGACAAGGCGTTTTTCCAACATCCAGAGCTCAGCAGCGCAACCGGCATCAGCCCGCAAACGAATTTTCGGCCATGGAAAGATGACTACAGCAGCATTGTCTCGGTGATGCAGTAGAGGCGGATTAATGACAACCAGTGTTGGCTCAAGCGGCGCTCAGCGTACGGCGCCAGTCCGATGGTGTCGAAGCAAACCACACCTTGAACGCCCGCGTAAAGGAACTTTGTTCGGCATAACCCAGTAGTAGGGCGACATCCAGAGCGCTCAAACTGGGATCGCGCAGGTAAATGCGAGCCAGGTCTTTGCGCACCATGTCCAATACCTCTTGAAATGTCACCTTCGCGTCGGTCAACTTTCGCTGAAGCGACCGGGGTGACAAATTCAGTGCAGTGGCGGCCCGTTGCACGGTGGCCTCGCACTTGGGCATTAACGGGATGAGAACCTGGCGCAGTCGGTGCGCAATGTCCTGATCTTTGAATCAAGCCGGTTACAAAGCCAGCGCCCACACTGCTCGTTGAATTCACGGGTTTACCCTCTGTGTTGTCGTCCACAAGTTGGCGCGAATTGACAAATAAAACGCATTGTGGGACAAGGAGAAAACGGGGCCAAGGACTTAGTATCCTGACTGTCGAAAAAGACAAAGAATACCAAAAACGAGGAGACAAAAATGCTGCCCATAGACCAGGTGCAATTGCACTTCAACCCCGCCGCATTGGCTGGCCTGAACATGATCTTGGGGCTGGTGATGTTTGGGATCGCACTGGATTTGCGGGTGTCCGATTTCCGCATCGCTTTCAAGTCGCCCAAGGGACTGCTTTTGGCCACCGTTGGGCATCACATTATTTTCCCGGCGATGACCTACATGCTCATCTGGATCATTAATCCGGTCCCCAGCATCGCGCTGGGTATGATTTTGGTGTCGTCGTGTCCCGCCGGGCATCTGTCCAACTTCTTGACCCATTTGAGCAAAGGCAACACTGCGCTGTCGGTCAGCGCCAGCGCCGTATCCACTGCGCTTGCCATTGTGATGACGCCACTGAACTTCAATTTCTGGGGCAACTTGCACCCGGTGACCCATGACCTGATGCAAACCATTTCACTTGACCCGCTGGTGATGCTCAAAGACATCGTGATTCTGCTGGGCCTGCCCCTGGTTTTAGGTATGTGGGTGGCACACAAATTCCCGAAGTTTGCGCAGCGCGCTGAAGCGCCCATGAAGCGGTTTTCCATGGTGGTGTTCGCCTTGTTTGTCGTGGGCGCGCTGGCCGCCAACTTCAAACACTTCATGGAATACATCCAGTTTGTGGTGGTCGTGGTGTTCATCCACAACGGCCTGGCGCTGGTCACCGGCTTTTCACTCTCGACTTTGTTGGGCCTGAATTCCCGCGACCGCCGCGCGGTGACTTTCGAGATGGGTATTCAAAACTCCGGCCTCGGTCTCATTTTGATTTTCAACCTTTTCAACGGACTCGGCGGCATGGCCATCATCACTGCATGGTGGGGCATCTGGCACATCGTCTCCGGTTTGGCGCTCGCCACTTTCTGGAGCAAGCGTGAGCCGAAAGACTCTGACGCACCAAAAGCCGGATAAGCGACATGACAAAAAAAATCATTCTGGTGACTGGTAGTTCCGGTTACCTCGGCAGCCAAACAGTTGCCGAGCTGGCTAAGCGCCCCGATTTGCGCATTGTTGCGCTGGATGTGCGCGAACCCGCCACCCGTTTACCCGGTGTGGTCTATGAGGTGGCTGACATTCGCGCTCCAGAGGTCGATGCCATTGTGGGACGCAGCACGCCCGATGTCATCGTGCACCTGGCAAGCATCGTCACGCCTGGCAAAAACAGCAACCGCGCGTTTGAGTACGACGTCGATGTCAATGGCACAAGCAACCTGCTGCAGGCGTGTGTGAAGCACGGGGTCAAGCGCGTTATCGTCTCCAGCAGTGGTGCTGCTTATGGCTACTACGCAGACAATCCCGACTGGCTTGTTGAAACTGATGCGATCCGCGGCAATGAGGTTTTTGCCTACTCCTGCCACAAACGACTGGTCGAAGAAATGCTGCTGGATTACCGCAAAAAACACCCTGAACTGGAGCAGATTGTTTTTCGCATTGGCACCATCCTCGGGCCCACGGTGCGCAACCAGATTACCGACCTGTTTGAGAAGCCCAAGCTACTCGCCATTGCTGGTTCCGACAGCCCCTTCGTGTTCATTCACGACCAGGACGTGGTGGGGGCTATCCTGCATGGCATCGAATCCGCCAAGGTCGGTATTTTCAATGTGGCGGGTGACGGCAAGCTCAGCATTTACGAGATTGCCCAGCGGCTGGGTAAAAAATGCCGCGTCTTGCCGGCGGGTCTGATTCAAACCGCACTGTGGGTGCTTAAAAAGTTGAAGCTGACCCAGTACGGCCCGGAACAGCTCGACTTTCTGCGCTACCGCCCAGTACTGCTCAACACCCGGCTGAAAGAAGAGTTTGGCTATGTACCCAAGCT
>CANNRR010000017.1 GCA_947508055.1 Burkholderiales bacterium | reverse complement strand
GGTTCGACCCGTCCGCGAATGCTCATCGCTCCCAGGTTGCGAGCGCGCACGTCAACGTCTGTAGCCAGTTGCTCGATGACATTCTCGGTCGCAAGTATTTGCTCGGGCCCCGACAAATCGCACAGCCTTGAGGCGACATTTACCGGATCACCAAAACAATCGCCATCTTTCTCAACAATTTCGCCGCGGGCCAACCCAATCTTCAGCATCATTTTCATTTTGCCGGGCATACTCCTGATGCGCTCAGTATGAGCTCTTTGCATTTCAATGACGCACTGCGCGGCCGCCGTATTGTGTTCAAAGGAAACCAACACGCCATCACCCAGATACTTGAACACGCGCCCGCCGCGGGACTCACACATCACGCCCAGGCGCTGCGTGGCGCCGGTCACCAGTTCGGTGGCCTGCGCGTTGCCCAACGCTTCATACAGTCCGGTGCTACCAGTGAGGTCGGCAAATACGATGGTGACTTCTGTCATTCAAAAACACCCTGATCTCAATTGAATTCGAGCAAACGGATAAATTGACAGCTTTTTCAATGCCAAGAGATCAAGTATCACCCCGTAGAAGCAGTATCAGCCTGGGGAAAAACCCTCACCTTTCCCGCACCACCCTCATCGACCGAACTGGTTTTGAAAGGCGTGTCAGACACCGTCTTTGTACTGCATTGGTTCTCGATTGTGCCGATTCGCACGACCTCGAGCGGGGCGGCGTTCCCACCGACATGTGCTGCATAAAGCTCCCACATGCAGCTCGCTGCAGCGGCTCACAGCTTGATATATATACGCTTTCTGTCCATCACGTAACCCGCCCACCAACAGAGCATCATGAACACCAATGCGAAGACAAGAGAGCCATTCTTATCGCCTGCCCACCACTGAAAGCCGCTGAGGTACAGCCAGTCGAACAGCGCTTTGTCGCCAACGTGCGCAATCCAGAATATGGAAGAGCCAACTTCACTTAGCAAGTAAATGAACAAGGTGTTCTTTCCAAAGACCTCAAAAAACCAAGTCCACTTGCGTACCGACGCGATGTCGATGATGTAGGTTAAGACTCCCAGGACGCACAGATCAATGCCGATGGTGCACACCACGTAGGAACTGGTCCACAGTTTCTTGTTGAGAGGGAATAGCCCGCTCCATGCCAAGGCGATGACGACCGCGACAGCGCCGACCATCAGCAATTTGGCGACAACCTCAAAATTGGCGCCCCGGGAGCGGAGAAAGCGGCCAGCAAGGTAGCCCGCAATCACATTGACCGTCGAAGGGATGGTACCCAAGATGCCTTCAGGGTCAAATGGTACGCCCTCGCCCCGGTACATGTGGGAGACGCCCAGCACCAGCTTGTCCAGTCTGATTGCAGCATTGCCTTCCAGTGTGTAATCACCCCACGCTAACATGATCCACCAGTAGCCCACAAGCGCTGCAACGCTGTAAAGAGCAGCACCACGCGTTTTACCAAAGTGAACGATGAGCGAGGCCAACCCATAGCTCAGAGCGATGCGCTGGAGTACTCCCAGAATACGGGTGTTTTCAAAAGGAATGATGCCCCACTCACCCGCCTTGTCCATTTGAAAGAATGGAAACCAGTACAGGCAATATCCGCACAAGAAAATGAGCACCGTTCGGGTAAAGACCTTTTTCAGCACAGCGGCATTGCCCAAGCTTTGGTACTTGTCCATCGCAAAGCTCAGGGACGTCCCAACAACAAAAAGAAAGGTAGGAAAAACTAGGTCCGTCAGCGTCAGCCCATGCCAGACCGCATGGAGAAGCGGTGCGTAGGATTTCTCTTCGCTGATCGACATGTTCACGATAATCATCAATGCCAGGGTCATCCCTCGCATGGTGTCGATCGAGTGCGACCGAACCGAAAGTTGGCTCATGGAATTCTCACTTGGCACTGAACGTCGCTGTGATGGCATTTTCAGCCAGCTTGGACATGGTGATGTAGCCCGCTTCGTTGGGGTGCACACCATCCTCCGAGAACTCACGCTTCAGTCCCAAATCCGCGTTGACCATAGCGGTGAAGTAGTCCAGATAGACACAGCCATAGCGCTTGGCCATCACCTTGATTTGCTCGTTGAGTCCGACTATTTGTTGTGCGGGTCTGGCCTCGGGGTTCCAATAGAACCCTGAAGCAGGCAATACCGATGCCAGTACAACCTTGATCCCGTTGGTCTGCGCAAGCTGCGCCATGGACGCAATATTTCCCGCAATCATTTCGTTGGTCGCCGGCCCGGTGTTGCCGGCAACATCGTTGGTCCCGGCCAGGATGACCACAATGTTTGGATGCAGATCGATCACGTCCTGTCGGAACCGAAGCAGCATCTGGGGTGTGGTTTGACCACTGATGCCACGGTTGATGTGAGCGGAATTCCACTGGGATTTTGACCAGAATTCAGTAATGGAGTCACCCATGAAAACAACCCTGCGCTCCCCTTCAGCCAGGGGGCGTATTTGGGCATTGGCTGATCGATAGGCATTGAGCTTGGCCCAGTCGAGGTCGAGGGCCGCGTTCTCTGCACCATGGGAAGAACCCCATGACAAAAGAGCCAGTGCGCTAGATAGAAAAATTTGAAATAGTTTCATATGTCTCTCAACAGGTATATAAGTTGTGCTGCAGACGGCCTTAGTTGGTGCGAGTCACCTTGGCCAGAAAGGGAGGATGGTCAGGATTCATACCTCGGGCGCGTGCTAGCGATTCAACCATCGGATAGAAGCTCTGTATAGCCGAAATGGGATCCAAATCTGCCAAGGCCGTTTCGGAAATTGGCAGACTCACTCCGGGTGTATTTTCTGGTGCCGCGAGTAACACCCGTGCACCGCGGCTACGCATTTCATCGGCCAAGGCCAGCAACCCGACCTGCGCTGGGCCCCGTGGGGCAAACACCAGCAGGGGGTAGCCCTCGTCAATGATGGCCATGGGACCGTGCTTGACTTCGGCGCCCGAAAACGCTTCCGCCTGTATGCCGCAAGTTTCTTTGAACTTCAAGGCGGCCTCCAGTGCTACTGGCATACCGGTGCCACGCCCAATCACGAACAGGCGATCCACCCCACGCAGAACTTCGATTGCTTCGGACCAATCCTGAACCGCCGCACGACCCAGGGCATCTGGTAGAGCGGCCAGCGCTGTTATCCAGACGGGGTCCTGCGTCCAGGCCGCAACTACGCGTGCGCCCGCTACCAGTTGTGCAATAAAGCTCTTGGTGGCGGCAACGCTTTTTTCGTCGCCCGCATGCAGCGGGAATGCCCACTTGGATGCCAACGCAAGAGGTGAATCAGGCTTATTGACGAAGGCTGCCGTGCAGGCACCGCGTTGTGAAAAAAACTGTGTGGGTGTCACAAGGTCCGGACTTTGCCCGGACTGTGAAAACGCCAGGGAAACAAGTCCTGAACAATCGATCTGAGAGTGGTACAGCGTGATCAGCGACATCGGTAAGGAGGTAACCAGTCGCCCTACACGTGACATGATCAGATACGCCATATAGTGGGCGGCGTGGTCTGAACTTCCGCGTGCCACAGTCACCATGGAGTTGGGCGTGTGCGCACGCAGAAAATCGCCAAATTCTGTATATTTTTTTTCGTCATTGGCAAGTTGACGCGCCACTGTGTGTGGTGCTTCAAGCGCTTCGAGCAGCATATCAGTTGGCAAGTGATTTTCCTTCCGCGTACACATCCACTAATTGCAGATCCTGGTCTAACACCACAACATCGCCCCAGCCCCCTATGGCAAGGCGGCCCCTGTCGGCGATGCCGATGTAATCGGCAGCATGCGTTGAAACACGCCTGGAGGCATCAGACAACGGCAAACCCAACTCAAGTACAAGATTGCGAAATGCCTGATCCATGGTCAATGTGGAGCCAGCAAGGGTTCCATCGTCAAGACGCACACCACCCAAACATTTGGTGACAGTGTGGCGGCCAAGTCGGTACTGGCCATCAGGCATTCCCGCAGCGGCAGTCGAATCTGTCACGCAGAACAGTCCCGGTATGGACCGCAGTGCAACCCGAATGGCACCCGGGTGGACGTGAATCAAATCAGGGATTATTTCGGCGTATTGGGCATGTGCCAGTGCCACACCCACCATGCCGGGAGCCCTGTGGTGCAACGCCGTCATGGCGTTGAACAGGTGAGTAAATCCGCTGGCACCTTTCGACAAGGCCTTTAGTCCTTCCTCGTAGGTTCCCAGCGTGTGACCAATTTGCACCCTGAATCCAGCTGCACAAAGGGAGTCAATCAGTTCCATATTGCCCGGTACTTCAGGAGCCAGGGTGATGAGACGGATGGGAAATACTTCGTGCAACCGCATCAACTCCTGAGTTTTCACCACCCGAGTGAAGTCGGGTTGGGCTCCCAACTTCTCATGGTTGATGAAGGGCCCTTCCAGGTGGACGCCGAGCACGTGCGCGCTGCGGATGCCGGGCTCAGATCGCGATGCGCGCATGGCGCCAAACGCCATTTGCAAATCATGGTCCGGGGCGGTCATTGTTGTGGCCAGCAAGGCCGTGGTGCCGTGACGCACGTGTAACTGGCAGACCCGCTGTAGCGCATCGCCGCCTTCCATGATGTCGTACCCCCCCCCGCCATGTACGTGCAGATCAACAAATCCGGGAATAATGCACGGAGCCTTGGACTCCCGCACTTGCTGTTCGTCTATAGGGTCTCCTGTCAGGTGCCTGATCCGACCATCTGCACCAAAACCAATTACCCCACGGACGAACCCCGTGGGCGTCAGAATATTGCCCTGGATCCGCATCATTCGTCGCGCCGCATTTCCACTACGAAATCGTAGTAGTCACTTCGACAATAGGAATGGGTAAGTTCCACTGCGCGTCCCGATGACTGGTATCCAATTCGAGTAATGAACAGTACCGCCTGGTTTTCAGGAATGCCCAATCGCGTAGCCAGAAGTGACTGGGCATTCAGAGCCCGAATATGCTGCAGACCGCGAACCGGAATCTGCTGCGACAGGGCGAGATACTCATACAAGGAGCCTTCCACAAGGTGGGGTTCAGGCAGGACCGAATGGGGTAGCACGCTAACCTCATAGGCCATGACTACGTCATCGGCTAATCGCAGACGCTCCAGGCGGGCAACCTTGGCATTTGTGGGCAGTCCCAGCGAAAGTTGCTCATCGAGCTTTGCGGTCACCATCTCACGCCCCAGCCAACGGGATGATGGCTCATAACCGCGCCGTTTGAGTTCCTCCGAAAAACTGGTCAGGTGCACCAGCGGCTGCTCAAGGCGAGGGGCAATGTAATTGCCGGATCCACGTTTTCTGATCACGAGCCCCTGTTCGACCAATTGGTCAATGGCGCTCCGGGCGGTCGCCCGGGACAATTCCAGCCCCTCGGATAGTGCCCTTTCGGACGGCAACGCCTCATCGGGTTTGAACCGACCATCACGAACACTTTGTCCTAGCTTTCGTGCCAGTTGCAAGTAGATCGGAGTACTGTCCTGTGGGTCGGGACTAAATTCGAATATGTCGTCTTGGCTCATGTACTTCTTTGTCTATCGATTGTCGATCTGGGAAACGCGGCCTCTGCGTCCCAGGCTGTCAAATGCGGCAACCTTGATGATTGACTTCGCAGCGATGGGCGCATTGACGATTTCGCTTGAAGCGCTCGGCTCTGTACCATCTGCGGTGTGCCGAAGGGTAACCCCTGGCGTTTGGTGATTTGCCAACACTTTTTGGCTTTCAATTTTGAGACCGGGGGGCGGGATCCGATACAAAACACCGGGGAGTTCAGCATTGAGTTTTGGCAACACCAATTTGCCAAGTTGATTGGTAAAAACAGACCATGCATGGGAGTAGAGCAACTTTGCCTTAATGTCATCGGTTTCTTGGGCCCACGCTGGGTCCGCGGCCCACGCGCGCTCTGCCAACGCCAACATGCGAGGCATCAATAGATAGTCCATAACTTCCGAACTTCGCACGGTTTCAGAGAACAGGGTCCCTTCCAGACCCAGCACATTTTTCTGACCATAGTCGGTCAGACCGTCTCGCCCGGCAGTATGCACAAAGTTGAACGGCACGAAACTGAAAACATTGTCGAGATCTGTGTAAGCAGCCCAGTTAACACCAGGCTCATCCGGATTCTTGTTGTACGCCATGTCAAAGTAAAGGTTGGTCGCAGGAGCAAGCACGGTTCGATACCCGGCGTTTGCCATGCGGTATGCCAGATCCTCGGCGTCGTCAAGGTTGTTCCAGACATACAGCGTGAAGCCGCGTCCAATGAATGTCGGATTGGGGATCAGTTTGTCTGCGCCATGCAATTTGACCTTGCGCGCACCGAGTTCCTCCCACCCTGATGCAACGACCCCGTGCTTGCGCAGCATGGCGTCAACACGGGTGTAGAAATAGTCCCAGACTTCTGCCGTGTTGGCCAATCCCTCGCGTTGCATCAGTGCTTGGGCAGCAGGTGACTTTTCCCAAGCACCATTGGGTAGCTCATCGGCACCGACATGGAGGGTGCGCAATGGCACACCCGACTTGCGATGCAAATGGACGACATGCGCTACGACATGTTGAATAAACGTGTAGGTTGAAGTGAGGCCAGGGTTCATGACGTGATCGGTGTACAACTGCGGTGACTTGTACACAGATTGGTCTTGACGGTCGTTAAGCAAAAATTTCCGTGCATTGGCCGCATGCAATTTCTCAAGTCGCTGGTAACGGCTTTCCATGGCTTTGACTGCAGCGCGTGCATGTCCTGGCATTTCAATTTCGGGGATAACTTCAATGTGCCGTGCGGCGGCGTATTTCAATATTTCAAGGTACTCCGACCCGGTATAGAAGCCGCTGCCATAGGGATCACGCACATCAGGCCCGGATCCGTAGGCCGGTTGCAAGTGCTCGACTGTGCCCAGCCCATGACCGCGCCGTGCCCCGACGCTGGTGAGTTCTGGAAGCCCTGGTATCTCGAGCCGCCAACCTTCGTCGTCGGTCAGGTGAAAGTGAAACTTGTTCAGCTTGTAGCGAGCCATCAGGTCCAGAAGTCGAAACACCTCGGCTTTGGGTTGAAAGTTGCGTGCGACGTCAAGTTGAAAGCCACGGTACGGGAACCGGGGAGCGTCTTCAATGTGCATGGCCTTGAGCGTCAATCCCGGCTTACCATGTATGGGGGTAGGCAGCATTTCGCGAAGCGACTGCAGTCCCCAGGCAACAGCCTGGGCTGAATTGCCAGTCAGCGTGACACCCTTCACCGGATGAATATTGAGCTTGTAGGCTTCTGAGGAGCTCTGCCCTTTCAAGTGAATAATTGCCAGATGAATGTCAGGCATCCGGTGGCTGGCAATGGAGTCCCGAAAGTGCGGTGTTAGCAAGTACTTGGCAAGAGCCGCTTCCCGCTGAAGGCCCGCTCCGCTGACAATTCGAGGCATGCTGGTCCACGTCAACATTCCGGGTCGTTGCTCGAGCGCGCGGGGTGTTGGAAATATGGGCGGTAGAGAATCTATCGGTAAATCTGCAATGCTTGCATTGCGCTCGAAGGTTATTTCTGGGGTAATGATCGGGGTTGGATCTTTGGGGCCATGGTCCCATTGTTCTGCCCGCGTGAATGGCATTGTTTCGTAGTCCCTGATGGCGTATCCGACTTTTGGATTTGCGTCAAAAACGATGTAAGGGCCAACCGGCGCCTTCGCGGTTTTTACCATGACCTCCGGGTGGACAACGACGAGTTGCGATGTTTGCCCTATACCAAGTCCGGTGAAGCTCGCGTTGGGTCTAAACCGATACCAGGTTCCACTGAGCCGCTCGATGGTGAATGGCCCGTCGACTGGTGTTGTGTCAACCCCTGCTACGCAGTTGAAATACATCGCCCAACCATGAGCGGCCAATGCAACAGGTCCGCGATTTGTCAGCGTCATAGCTGCAATGGAACGCCCCTGTGGGCTCTCTGCTGTAAATACGTTGCGTTGAACTTCCCAACGCAGTTGCAGCAATGGTCCGCCATCAGCGCTCGCCGCTTGCACACCAGAAACAACACACAGTGCCCAAGCCACCATTGCCCACGCTGAGCGCACAGCACGTCTCAAAAATACTATTTGCATCGGAACCTCATCGTGATTCTGCCCTGTGTACTGCCGTTTGGAAGTTAGAACTCTCTGGCTTTGAATTTGAATAGCACAGATTTGCCAGCAACAATCGGGCCACTTGCAATCTGAAAGAGTGCGCCAAACTCATCTGCATTGGATAACACCACCGGGCTCAAAGTTGACACGGCATGTTCTGCCAAGTAGGCAAGGTCGATTTCCAAAATAGGGTCTCCCATTTTTACGACGTTACCGGGTAATGCCAGGCGCTTGAATCCCTGACCGCGCAGCTTGACTGTGTCTACCCCAATGTGGACGATGATTTCGGCGCCAGAGTCTGTCACGATGGCGAAGGCATGGTTCGTATTGAAGATGTTGGCCAGTTTGCCATCGCAAGGAGCCACCACCACATTTTCTGTCGGACGAATGGCAATTCCATCGCCGACCGCTTTGCTGGAAAAAGCAGCGTCTGGAACCTGCGCAAGGGGAACAATATCTCCGGTTATTGGTGCATACAGAGTAATTTCACCTGGATATTGCAACGCGGCAGGCGTTGCCACTGCGTTCACATCCGCGGACTTGGCCAAGTTGGGAACTTGCGCGTCGGGCTTGCCTTGGAGTGCGGTAAACGTTCCCGCAATTGCCTCTTGCATTGCAACGGCAATCAGTTCAGCGCGTGGCCCCACTACGATTTGTAAATTTTTCTGATTGAGTTTTATCACTCCGCTAGCCCCCAAATTTTTGGCCGCTACCGAGTCAACTATCTCCGCATCCTTGAGTGTCAATCGCAGTCGTGTAATGCACGCATCGATGCTCACGACGTTACTGGCTCCCCCAATAACGCCAACATAGGCGCGGGCCAAATCCGCAAGACTCCCCGAGACGGAGGTGTGAATTGCATGGGTGGGTTTGACATCGTCGTCTTCGCGTCCCATGGTCTTTAGTCCCAAGGTCGTAATTGCAGTGCGAAACACAACATAGTAAATGCCGAAAAAGAACACACCCTGAACAATTAGCATGTACCAATTTTTGGCCAATGGATTGTGAGTGGACAGCACCATATCAACTAATCCAGCGCTGAAACCAAAGCCGGAAATCCATTGCATGGAGGCTGAAATGTAGACTGACAAACCGGTCAGGAATGCGTGCAGAACATAGAGTTGTGGCGCGACAAACATGAATGAGAATTCGAGAGGTTCTGTCACGCCGGTAAAGAAGGATGTAAATCCAGCGGCCAGCATGATCGATGCCACACGCGGCTTGTTCTCAGGCTTTGAGGTGTGATAAATCGCCAGAGCTGCTCCTGGCAGTCCAAACATCATGATTGGAAAGAAGCCGGCCTGGTATATGCCGGTTACACCAATGACAGCTTTGCCCTCGGCCAACGATTTCGCGCCAGCCATAAAGTTCGGTATGTCATTGATACCCGCTACGTCAAACCAGAATACCGAATTCAAGGCGTGGTGCAAGCCTACCGACAAGAGTAAACGGTTAAAGAATGCGTATATGCCGGCACCCATGGCCCCCATATCCTTGATACTCATTCCAAAGACGACCAAGCTGTCATAGATGATCGGCCAAACCGCCATCAGCACGAAGGCCACACCAATCATGACAAATGAAGTAACGATAGGAACCAGTCGGCGACCGCTAAAGAATGACAGTGCCTTGTGCAACTCCACCTGACTGAAACGGTTGTACAGTTCAGCGGCAATCACCCCGGTCAATATTCCGACGAACTGATTGTTGATTTTCCCAAAGGCTTTGGGGACGCTTTCAAGGGGGATGCCCTGGATTTGTGCAACCGCTGCGGGGGACAAAATGGTGGTCAATACGTAGTACCCCACCAGGCCGGCCAGGGCAGCGGCTCCGTCCTTGTCTCTGGACATCCCGTATGCCAGGCCAACAGCAAAGAGTATCGACATGTTGTCGATAATGGCTCCACCGGCTTTTATCAGGAGTGCCGCTGTCGCGTTGGATGAGCCCCAGCCATTGGGGTCCAGCCAATACCCCACGCCCATCATGATGGCAGCCGCTGGCAAGGTGGCAACGGGCACCATGAGTGCGCGGCCAATCTTTTGTAGATAACCCAGGATGTTCATGGTTTTACTCCTCTTTTGTACTGGCAAAGGCCGTTAGGCGGGCGCGCACTTCGGTCGCTGTTCCCATTTGGATGACTTCTTGTGCCAACATTTCGCATTCAAGAATGGAAAGCCGCTGGATAAGGGACTTGACCGCTGGTACGGCCGGCACGGATACAGAGAGTTCAACGACGCCCAATCCGATCAGCACCGGGATAGCCAGCGCATCGGACGCCAGTCCCCCACAAACACCTACCCACTTACCGTGTTTGTGAGCACCGTCGCAGGTCAGTGCAATCATCTTCAAAACGGCTGGATGCAAACCATCGGCTTTTTGTGCCAACTTTGGATGCCCTCGGTCCATTGCCAGGGTGTACTGGGTCAGGTCGTTGGTGCCAATCGAGAAAAAGTCGGCCTCCCTCGCAAATTGCTCCGCCAAGACTGCAGCAGACGGAACCTCGATCATCATGCCCACCTGAACGTCAGCGGCGTTTGATGTTGAACGTTCTTCTGCCAGTATCGACTTTGCTTGTCGCAGTTCTTCCAGCGTGGCGATCATGGGAAACATGATGTGCAGCTTTGCAAGTCCTGCGCAACGCAGGATGGCTCTTAATTGTGTACGGAAGAATGCTGGCTGATCAAGACTGACTCGCACCCCGCGCAAACCAAGAAAGGGGTTTTCCTCTTTCGGTATTGGCAGGTAGGACAAGGGCTTGTCGCCCCCCACATCCAAAGTGCGAACGACTAACGGCCGGTCGGGTCCCAGGGCGTTTGCCACGGCAGCGTATACGGTCGCCTGCTCCTCTTCTGTGGGCGCGCTGTCCCTGTCGTCAAACAAGAATTCCGACCGTAGAAGTCCGACGCCGTCGGCTCCGTTTGCCACCCCCTCCATGGTTTCCTGCGCGTTGCGCACATTGGCAACTACTTCGATTCGATGTCCATCTCGGGTAAGGGCAAGCGCATTGGCGTTCAAACGGTCTTGCTGATTTTTGGCGTTGAGTTCGACTATGCGCGCCTGTGCTTGCTCAATGTCGGCAATTGTCGGTTGACCGTTAAGTAATCCGCCAGTGCCGTCAAGTACCACTAAGGTGCCTTCGGCCAGATTCAACGCACTTTCGTCGATGCTACACAATGCGGGGATTCCAAAAGACTTTGCCAGTATTGCCACGTGACTGGTCGGGCCTCCCGTGGTGGTGCAAAAACCCAATAGTTTGCTGCGATCGAATGATGCTGTGTCTGATGGCGTAAGTTCGGATGCTATCAGGATCGCACCTTCTGGCAATTCGAAACTGGGATGACTCCCCTCGACGAGTTGCCCCAATACCCGACGCCCGACGTCGCGAATGTCATTACCACGCTCACGCAGCAGGGCATTGTGATTGCCCTCCAGAGCTTCAAGCCGACTTGCATATTGCAAGAATGCTGCGCGCCAGGCAAATCCCGCACTCTTTCTTTGCTGAATACCTTCCGCGGCCAACTTCAGCAGGTCTGGGTCCCCAAGCAGTTCCTGGTGTGCTTTGAGTATCTTGGACTCCGCTGTGTCGCCGATCTCAACCATTAGCGTGTCGATTTGGACTCCCGCTTCTAGTAGCGCCGCGTTGAATCGCAGTCGCTCAAGGGCCGGTGTTCCACCGTGCTCAGGGACTTCCATGGCTGCATGCCTAAACTGCACAATGCGACCCACCGCCAAGCCGGACGAAGCCGAAACGCCGGCTATTTGATGGGGTGCAGTCGCGATGCCGCGAGTCACTGGGCTATCTACGTGGTGGGGTTCGGTACTCTGGTCCGTTTGACTCTCACCGCAACCGCTGGCAAGTAACGCGGTTAGCACGTGGATGGCTTCTACAGCATCTGCCCCTATTGCTTGAACGTTGATGCTATCTCCACACTGTGAGCCAAGTCCCATGATGGCGACAATCGACTTTGCGTTGACTGCGTCAGCGTTTCTGACAATTCGAATGGTTGACGCGAATTTCTTGGCCTGTGCCGCCAGCATGGAGGCGGGGCGTGCATGAAGACCTGCAAGATTGGGGATGACGACCGCTGCACCGATCAATACCTGTTCTTCAGTTGAATTCATGGTGCATTGAAAAGTGACGTGTGGGTTGTGCATTTCCGGCGAATTGGCAAATGTATAGCAAAAAGCCCACTACAGGACCAATTTTTACCAAAATTCCGGTCCACTACGGAATCGTGAATTCCTCAATCCGCAACCAGAAGTCAATCGATGACGCAAAACTGCCAGCGCTTGCACAGGGCGAAAAACTGCATTTCAATTCGAACGATGTGCAAAAGCAACACCTTACCGCAAGAAAAATCGATTAATTACCCTTACCCGGATCCAAATCTGCACCAGTCGTGGGCTCGTGCGACCAGTTGGTACAGGTCATCGTCACTCTTGCATCAGCATGGTGCACAGATCAAATTCTTGGTCGAAGTTCAGTTAATTGCCAAATGTTAGGGATTTCCCGACCAAGGGGTTTGGAAACTGGTGCTAAAGTGGACCTCATTGGAATCGGTTCCAATAGATTTAGCTGGATTTAATTGCTGCACTATGGGCGACGACAACCTCGTAGGCGCGGAACCCAATATTTGTGACCCATAGGAGATAAACAATGAACAATTCTGTCAGTCAGCGGCGTGAGAGCATGGTTGAGCAGCGTGCGCGCTTGCGCATCAGTCCGGTTGCTGCGGCGTGCGCGACTCTGCTTCTTACCTCGACCGCCGCCTTTGCTCAACAGGCAAGCCTAAACACCGTAACGGTTACCGGACTTCGTGGAAGTATCGAAAACTCGATTGCCATCAAGAAGAATTCCGACTCGATCGTGGAGGTTGTGACGGCAGAAGACATCGGCAAACTGCCGGACGTAAGTATTGCAGAGTCATTGGCCCGTTTGCCGGGTTTAGCTGGACAGCGTGTGGACGGTCGCACGCAGGGCATCTCGATTCGTGGCATGGCACCCGCATTTGGTCTGACCTTGCTCAACGGGCGCGAGTTGGCCTCTACCGCCGGTGGGCGCTCTGTTGAGTTCGATCAGTTTCCGTCCGAGTTGATCAACTCGGCCACCGTGTACAAAACGCCTGATGCGGCATTAGGCTCGCAGGGCTTGTCTGGCACCGTGAACATGCAGACCGTACGTCCTCTGGACTTGCGGGGTCGTCAGATGAGTGTGAATGTGCGTGGCGAATCCACCAGCAACGGAGCGCAGATCGCCGGAACAACCGCCAATGGCGCGCGCCTTAGTGCTTCCTATATCGACCAGTTCGCCGACAACACGATCGGTGTCGCGCTGGGTTTTGCCCATTTGGACAGCCCTGGACAGGAAAAACACCAAAATTCATGGTGGTGGGGGAACTCAGCCATCTGGTGGGGTGGCTTCCGTGGACTTGAGAATGTAGATGACAAAAAGGCACCCAGTACTTTGCAAGGTTTTGATGCGAGCGTGGTGTCGACTACTTCGGTCCGGGATGGACTCATGGGTGTACTCGAGTTCAGGCCTAACAAAGATGTGCGCAGCACCGTGGATTTGTATTACTCCAAGTTTTCCCAGGCTTCTCAAGGGCGTGAGTTTCAAGTCAACCTGATGCCTGACTGGAGTGGCAATGGAACACCAGGTGCGCCAGTCTCCGGCGGTCCGATTTTCAGCAATTACAAGACCATTGACATGGCCGGTGGCTCTGTCATGCAAACCGGCACCGTGTCCAATGTGGATCCGTACATGCTGACGCGTTATGGCAAGCGTGAAGACAAGATCACTGCATTGGGCTGGAAAAATGAAATCAAACTGGGCGACTGGAAGACAGAGGCAGATCTGAGCTATTCCAAGGCAACACGTGACGAATTCAAGGGTGAAATCACCGCGTCGCCTACGGCACTATCGGGCTTCACCAACTTCTATAACGAGACGGGAAATGGCACATCGCGCTACCCTACGACGCTCAATTGGGCGGCTCCGGGCGCCATACAATTGCGTGGAATAGGGGCGTGGGGGTTGGTGAATGGTATTCCTAGGGTGGGAGCCGGCTCACCGATTACTGTTTCGGATGAAATGCAGTCTTTACGCCTGTCAGCGAAGCGTGATCTGGAATGGGGACCCGTCAGTAATTTTGAAGGTGGGGTGAACTATACCGATCGCAAGAAGGACAACGATAGCAGCCAGGTTCGCTATTCCTTGAAGAATGGCACGTCCTGTTTCACGGATGGTAGCTTCTGTGCGCCGATCCCGGCTGGCATACTGCAAAGCCCAGCAAATCTCGGATTTGCCGGTAATCCTGCTTTAGTCAGTTTTGATATGCGCGATTTGCTGGCCAGCAACCTCCTCAACCAGACTGTAGATGGAGCCGACCAGGCGCCCGGCCGCGTATGGGGTGTACAGGAAAAAGTAACTACCGTGTTTGGCAAATTGGGCCTGGACTTCAGTGCTGGCGTTCCTGTGCGTGGCAACTTTGGAGTGCAGGTGGTTCAGGCCAATCAAACTTCAACCGGGGTGGCGTGGGACAGCGTGAAGAATGTAGCGGTACCGCAGTCTGGCGGGAAGAACTACACGGATGTGTTGCCCAGCCTGAATTTGGCTGCGGACGTGGCGGCCAATACTTTGGTTCGATTTGGCGCAGCTCAGGTCGTAGCCCGGCCGGACATGGAAGCAATGCGCGCCGGGATGGGCGGCGTTTCGATCGCGACCACTGGCGCCAAGGCCGGAATGCCTAGCGCTAGTGGTGGCAATCCGGGGCTTGAGCCTTGGCGTGCCACCGCGCTTGACCTGTCGGTGGAAAAATACTTCGGCAAACGGAGCTATGTGGCCGCTGCGGTGTTTGAGAAGCGACTGCACTCAACCATCTATAGCCAGACCGATTACGCCTACAACTTTGCCGGGTTGCCAAACCTTGCCTCGGCAAAGACCCTCATCGGTGAATACACGAGACCGGCGAATGGCACCGGTGGCATCATTCAGGGTACCGAGTTCAGCGTTGCGTTGGACGGTGCCTTGTTGAGTTCTAGTTTGGATGGTTTTGGAGTCATCGGTAGTCTGTCCAATACGCGCAGCGATGTTCCTGGACAGAAAAACAAGAACGGCGACCGTGATCTCACCAAGCCAATGGAAGGTCTGTCAGGTCAAGTCAGAAGCCTGACTGCTTATTATGAAAAGAATGGCTTCCAGGCACGTATTGGGCAGCGTTATCGTTCACAGTTTGTGACGGAAGTGCGTGCCACCTGGATTGATACGTCGTTGGCTACGATTGAAGAGGAAACGCTAACCGATCTGCAGTTTGGCTACTCCTTTGAGACCGGTGCGTACAAGGGGTTGTCTATTTTGTTGCAAGTTAACAACTTGAATGACACGCCTTACCGGACCATGTTAAATGACGATTCGGTAGATCCTTTGAAGCGTCTAATGCCGGAGAAGTACCACACCTATGGTCGCCAAACGCTGATTGGCGTAACCTACAAGTTCTAAGCTTTTCGCGGGTAAGGTCTCTGTCGTCTAATTGGCGACAGGGACCTTTTTTTTTGAAGGGGATAAACATGGCAATCGAGCTGGTGAAGAATATTGTGATTGTGGGTGGTGGCACGGCGGGCTGGATGACGGCCGCCGCGTTCTCGAAACTTCTGGGCGAGCATTACCGAATTCAACTGGTGGAATCCGATGAGATTGCCACAATCGGGGTTGGTGAAGCGACCATCCCGGGAATCAAAGTATTTAACAGTGCGTTAGGGATCGATGAAGACGAGTTTCTCCGTCAGACCCAAGGCACATTCAAGTTGGGGATTGAATTTGTCAATTGGCATAGTTTGGGTGAAGCCTATATCCACGGTTTCGGCAAAATCGGGCAGGAACTAGGCACCGTCGCATGCCACCACTACTGGCTCAAGATGCATCAGGAGGGGTTGCAATCTGGTCTGGGTGATTACTCAATCAACACGGTTGCACCAAAATATTCAAAATACATGCGAAGCGTTCCTGAAATGGCAGATTCCCCGCTGGGGGATATCGCCAACGCCTTCCATTTTGATGCCGGACTCTACGCCAAATATCTGCGCACCCTTTCCGAGCAGCGCGGTGTGGTTCGGACCGAAGGCCGCATTGTGGAAACCGTGCTGCGGGAGTCTGACGGATTCATTGAAGCCGTCGTCCTTCAAAGCGGTGAAAGAATAGCCGGCGACTTTTTCATTGATTGCTCGGGCACACGTGCTATTCTGATCGGGACGGCGATGCAAGTTCCGTACGAAGACTGGTCACACTGGTTGCCCTGTGACCGTGCCATTGCGGTACCTTGTGCTTCGGTAGAGCCATTGGTACCTTACACGCGATCAACAGCCCGCTCGGCGGGTTGGCAGTGGCGCATTCCCTTACAACATCGGATCGGCAATGGACACGTCTACTCAAGCCGTTTCATGGACCAGGACGAAGCCACTGCGGTCTTATTGGGTAACCTTGATGGCGAGCAGTTGGCTGATCCGCGCTACATACCATTTGTTCCCGGTCGGCGACAGGAAACCTGGCGAAAAAATTGCGTCGCCATCGGACTTTCGAGTGGCTTTTTTGAGCCGATCGAATCGACCAATATTCATTTGATTCAATCCGCAATTTTGCGCACCATCAGCCTCTTTCCCAACTCTGGATTTCATAGGGCCGACATAGCGGAATACAACAAACAAACCCAGTTTGAGTATGAGCGCATTCGCGATTTCATCATCTTGCACTACAAGGCCACGCAGCGGAATGATTCACCATTCTGGCGGCATTGCCAAAGTATGGAGATACCGGAAACTCTGCAGCACAAAATCGATTTGTATGCCAGTAATGGACGCGTATTTCGCGAGGGCTCTGAGCTATTTGCCGAATTGAGCTGGGTGCAGGTAATGAATGGGCAGGGCATTCGTCCGCAGGGATATCACCCGCTTGTTGATCTGCGCAGCAGAGACGAAATTACCGCATTCCTGGGAGACATCCAATCGGTGATCAAAAAGTGCGTTGATGTTATGCCCACCCACGCCGAATACATTTCGAAGCACTGCGCGGCGAAAGTCAATTGAATTGGTCAGGCACCGTGCTGGCGTGCTTACTTTTGAACGCCCTTGGGTAGCGCCATGCCTCTTTCTGCCATGACACTGCGCAGACGATCTGGGTAGTCGCTGATGATGCCATCAACACCAAAGCCCAACAAGCGATCCATTTGCGGCTTGTCATTCACGGTCCAGGGGATGACCTGCAGGCCAAGCGACTGGGCTGTCTTAGTCAGCTCAGGCGTCAGATTTTTGAAGTTGGGAGCCCAGATAATGCCCGGCGCTGTGCCGGCAGATGCCCGAACCATGTGTGGTACCGAACCTTTGAACTGTTGAATCCTGTGTCCAGCCGTCCATGCGGGGTCACGTACGGTGTTGAAGTCATCCCACTCGACCGTGAGGTACATGGTGCGTATATCGGGTTCCAATGCGTGGAGCAACTCCAGTGTGCGCCAGTCAAAGCTTTGCACCATCACACGCCGCGTCATACCGGCTTCATGTATCACTTTGAGTAAGGTTTTTACAAAATCTTCTGGCGCTAAGGTGTTATTGGGCTGGTGCGGGTTGATCTTGGTCTCCATGTCGAAATGGAGGTCTTGTGCGCCCATGTCGTTGACCAGTTTAAAGAGGTCCGCCAATGCCGGAATGCGCTGCCCATCGCGCGGTTGTTGCTCTGGAAACTCCCTACCGTAAGGGTGTCCAGGGTTGAGTCGACCAATGTCATAGGTCTGAACTTCAGCCAGTGTCATGTTCTTGATCAGTGGTTCATGCCGGGTGAGCCATTGCCCATTGGCGTCACGGGTGTAGGCAGGATTGAGTGCTGGGTCATGCGACACCACGGGAATGCCATCGGACGTGATGGCGATGTCGAGCTCAATAGTGGTTGTGCCCATGCGAATCGCATTCTCAAACGCAGCCAAAGTGTTTTCTGGAAGCAATCCCCGACCACCGCGATGTGACTGCATGTCAAACGCATGGGTGGTCGGCATCACGACGGCAAGGGTTAGAGCGACGGTCAAACCGAGAATTGCAGGTCCACCGCGGAAACCAGACGAACCAAAAAATCGCATATATTGCCTCTGAAATTGGACGATGGGACGCCATAGTAGCCACATGTTATTGTGTACGGCTAATCGACATCACATACTCTGCTATAGGGAATTCCCGGGTAATGAATGAACTTTTCCGGTGCTACATTACTCTGGATGGAAACGTTTCCAGTTCGGGTGTTTTTGAATTGTATGTGGTGACCGCCAGGCGTGCTCGCAGCGTCGCAATCCCATTTGTGACAAGGGCACAGCAGAATTCGATGCGGAACCGCACCGCCAAGCGTGAATCAAGGCTCGCTCATTTTCAGAATTTCAATACGGAGCAGGATATTGGCCACAATCAGAGATGTAGCACAGCTCGCCGGTGTAGGTGTCGGAACCGCGTCCCGGGTTGTCAACGGCAAAGGCGCGGTATCCGCAGCCACAGCATTGAAAGTCAAGCAGGCGATTGAGGCCCTTGATTTCAGACCATCTCACGCGGCCAGGACCTTGTTGTCGGGGTCATCACAAATGATTGGCGTGTACATACCCCTGCTCAAGGGTACCTTCTATACGCCCATCCTTCAGACCATTGACACGGAACTGCGTGTCTCGGGACTCCACATGGTTGTCGCATTTGGATGCGGTGACGGTGATGCACGCCAGCAAGCGATTGAGGGCGTGAATTTCTTGGTTGAGCGTGGCTGCGATGGTCTCGTGGTGATGAGCAATGCGTTGACGAAAGACGATATTCGATCCATTGGTCCCAAGAAAGACATGCTTGTTGCATTGAATTTTCATTTGGAAGATTCCCCCGACCAATGCTTCAACGCAGACCACACCAGGGGCGGCATCTTGGCGGCTCAAACGCTGTTGCAGTTGCGACACCGGCAGTTCGCGGTGATCGCCGGACCACAGAGTGCCCCAGACAACGTTATGCGGATAGCGGCCTTTATGGCAGAGCTGGGTCGCAATGGCATTGACACCAGTGCAATCACCACCATCTCGAGCGATTTCTCCCCAGAGGGGGGGTGGGCAGCAGCAAGTGCGCTCATTGCGTCCGGGAACAAATTTACCGCGCTGTTTTGTGCGAATGACGAAATGGCGGTAGGCGCCCTGTCGTTCTTTCAGCAAATGGGAATATCTGTTCCGCAGAACATTTCTGTGCTCGGATATGACGATACTGCCAGCGCTGAATATTCGGCACCAAGACTGACATCGGTGCATATACCGTGGCGCGAGATCACCTTGAATGCCCTGCGTCATCTGCTCAATCGTTGCTACGGCTCGAACCATTCCATCGTCAGAGAATTTCCCGTTAGCGTCACCTGGCGATCATCAATAGCCATCGCTCAAACTTGAGTGCGTGAAATTTGTAAACGAGATACCAATAACAATGCTGAACAACCATTTAGACCTCGCATCAATCAGGCGCAGCGACTTTGCGAATGACTTCCGATGGGGGAGCTCTACCTCTTCCTACCAAATTGAGGGTGCGGCACATGAAGATGGCCGAGGGGAGTCAATCTGGGACCGTTTTTGCGCAACACCGGGTCATGTTCGTGATCAGTCCAGTGGCGACGTTGCCTGTGACCATTACCACCGTTGGCCGCAGGACCTGGATATTGCCCGCAATCTGGGGACCAATGCCTATCGATTTTCAATCGCGTGGCCCCGAATTTTTCCGCTGGGGCGAGGAACAACACCGAATCTGCAGGGACTCGATTACTACTCCCGGCTGGTCGATGGGATGCTGGAGCGTGGCTTGGAGCCGTGGGTCACGCTGTATCACTGGGACTTGCCGCAGGCTCTGCAAGACCAGGGTGGTTGGGCAAGCCGTGACACCGTGGACGCCTTTGTTCAATACACCGATGTAGTCAGCCACCATTTGGGTGACCGCATCAAACATTGGATTACCCACAACGAACCCTGGTGCACCGCGTTTCATGGAAACCATGAGGGCGTGCATGCACCTGGAATCAAGAATTTTAAAACTGCCCTGCAGGTTTGTCACAACGTGCTGGTGTCGCACGGCCTGGCAGTACCAGTCCTTCGGCGTAACGTTGCCAATGCCCGCATCGGGGCGGCACTCAGCCTGCACCCGCTGAAGCCTGCGTCTGAAAGCATGCAGGACGCTGCAGCAACGCGTCGCCACGATGGTCTGAGAAATCGCTGGTTTCTGGATCCACTCTATGGCAGGGGTTATCCAGAAGACATCTGGAAAATATTGGGTGAGAACGCACCCGAGGTTCAAGACGGAGATCTTGCAACCATTGCTGCGCCTACAGACTTTCTGGGCGTCAACTACTACTTTCCCGAGATTGTGACTGACGCACCGGGTGCGGGCGTGATGTCCACACGGGTGATTGAAACCAAAGATGTCGAGCGAACAGCATTTGGCTGGGAAGTATCACCCGAAGGCATGGTCGAACTGCTGAACCGCGTGGCGCATGACTACGGTCCGGCGGAGATATACATAACCGAGAACGGTTCGACCTATGACGACGTTGTGACCGAAGCGGGCTCAATTGAAGACATTCAGCGCCGCAGCTACCTGGTACGACATCTGCTGGCCGTGAAGAAGATTGTTGGCATGGGCGTTCCCGTCAAAGGTTACTTCGCCTGGAGCTTGCTGGACAACTTTGAGTGGGCCGAAGGTTACTTGCGAAGGTTCGGTTTGACGTATGTAGATTTTAAAAACCAGAAGCGCACCTTGAAGGCCAGTGGCCAGTGGTACCGGACATTCTTAGGAGGTGTGCAGTGATGTCACGCGCGACAAAAAAAATGGGCTCTTTGATAGTCCTGCTGTCCTGGTTGGGTGTGGCCCATGCTGCAGGGCCCAAGGCAGAGGTCATTCACTGGTGGACCTCCGGCGGAGAATCCGCTGCAGTGAGAAAGTTTTCGGAAGCCTATAGCGCTGCAGGAGGCGTGTGGGTTGACACGGCCATTGCAGTGGGAGAGCAGGCCCGTTCGGTCGCCGTCAACCGTATCGTCGGTGGTAACCCGCCAACCGCGGCGCAGTTCAATACTTCGAAACAGTTTCTTGATCTGGTTGAGCAGGGCATGCTCAACAACGTAGATGACGTGGCCACCAGGGATGGATGGGAGAAATTCTTGCCCGAGGCAGTTCTCAATGTGGTCAGGGTCAAGGGGCATTTCTATGCTGCGCCTGTCAATATCCATATGCCGACCTGGTTCTGGTATTCCAAGTCTGCTTTCAAGCAAGCGGGAATTGCAAGCGAACCCAGAAGCATCGATGAGCTATTTTCAGCTCTGGACAAACTCAAGGCGGCGGGGTTGATCCCTCTGGCGCACGGGGGGCAACCCTGGCAAGAGAGTATCGTCTTCACAGCGATGCTGGCAAACGTGGGTGGCTCCGACCTGTACCTGAAAGTGTTTCGCGACCACGATGCAAAGGCAATTCAGTCACCAGCCTTCAAGGAAGTTTTGTTGAATTTCAAACGTCTGCAATCCTATGTCGACAAGGCGGCGCCAGGGCGCAACTGGAATGATGCGACAGCGATGTTGATCACCGGCAAGGCCGGTGTCCAAATCATGGGGGACTGGGCGAAGGGCGAGTTCGCACTGGCCAATCAATTGCCTGGTAAAGACTACGGCTGCATCCCGGGATTTGGACCAAAGTCTGCCTACATCATTCAAGGCGATGTGTTCGTATTCCCGAAGACCGCCAATGCAGAGGCCATCAAGGCCCAGAAGATGCTGGCTGGAATCATGCTGGTCCCATCGACCCAGGTGGAGTTCAGCAACAAGAAGGGGTCTATTCCGGTTCGCACAGATGTGGACTCGTCCAAGATGGATATTTGTGCCCAAAAGGGACTGGCCATCATGAAGGACAAGTCGCGTCAGCTGGGCAATGGCGAGGTATACATGAATCCTGACCAAAATGGTGCGTTGAATGATATTTTGACCGCCTACTGGAATAAAAACGTACCGGTTGAGAAGGTTCAAAAAGACATCTCCTCCGCTTTGGCGAACTGATGGTGCTACTCTCTACATGAAGATCCATCCCCGGCAATTCTTGCGGCTTGCTGTGTCGTGGGCGGCATTGTTGCCGATGGCTGTAACCGTCATCGTTGCCTACCTGGGAACGGTGCTCTGGTCGCTCAGAATATCGTTCACCAATTCACGCACCTTTCCATCGGACGAGTGGATAGGATTTGCACAGTACGTGCGCCTGTTCAATAACGACCGCTGGATGCTGTCGCTGCAAAACTTGGCCTTGTACGGTGTGCTGTTTATCGCCGCATGTATGTTGATTGGCTTCTTGTTGGCGGTTTTCATTGATCAAAAGGTGATGGGTGAGGGGCTCTTTCGCACGGTGTTTTTGTATCCCTACGCCATGTCATTCGTTGCTACCGGTTTGGTGTGGCAGTGGATGCTCAATCCGGGCAACGGGCTTCAGCAGGCCGTGCGACAAATGGGTTATGAGGACTTTACTTTTGACTGGATCATCGACCAGGACATGGTGATATACACCATCGTGATTGCCACCGTTTGGCAAGCATCAGGGCTTGTCATGGCCATGCTGTTGGCGGGCCTGCGGGGCATTGATGAAGAAATTTGGAAGGCAACGCGTCTGGATGGAATTCCGACATGGCGTGTTTATGTCTCCATCGTTTTGCCAATGATCGGGCCATCGGTGGCCACCGTATTCGTGCTGCTATTGACGGCCGTGGTTAAGGTATTTGATTCTGTTGTGTCCATGACGCAGGGCGGGCCTGGCACCGCAAGCGAGGTGCCGGCGAAATTCATCATGGACCACCTTTTTGGCAGGGCCAATATCGCCTTGGCCTCTGCCGGGTCGATCGTGTTGCTGTTCACGGTGGCAGCACTGGTGGCGCCTATCCTTTACGCCCGCAGTCGGGCTGCCAGGAAGGTTGCGTCGAAGTGACCGCCCTAGCCACGCCACTTGCGCCGGCGCGTCGTCCCTGGCGCTTGAGCCCGGCGCGTATCGGCATCTACGCCTTCCTGCTGTCAGCTTCGCTGTTTTTTTTGATGCCGCTGTACATCATGCTGGTGACGTCGTTCAAGTCGATGGACGAGATTCGACTGGGCAACATCTTCGCTTTCCCGGTGAGTGTCACGGTGGAACCGTGGGTCGCTGCGTGGACTTCCGCCTGCACCGGGGTTTCTTGTGACGGGATCCGGGGTGGATTTTCGAACTCAATGTGGATCGTCATCCCCAGCACCATATTTCCGATCATGCTGGGTGCGCTCAATGGTTACGCATTGTCATTTTGGCGTCCGCGCGGCTCACAGCTATTGTTTGGCATCTTGATGATGGGTGCGTTTATTCCCGTGCAAGTGATGATGTTCCCGTTGGTGCGCATTCTGGCCAGCGTGGGCCTTTTTGGTTCACTGCCCGGCATTGTGGTCATTCACATTATCTTCAGCATGCCGGTCATGACGCTGCTGTTTCGCAACTACTACCTGACCATTCCGCAGGAGCTGTTCAAGGCCGCACGCATTGATGGCGGTGGCTTTTTCAGGATATTTCTGCAACTCATGCTGCCCATGTCCACCCCTATCATTATCGTGGCGGCCATCATGCAGATCACCGGTGTCTGGAACGACTACATACTGGGTCTGGTGTTTGCCGGGCGCGACAACCTACCCATGACGGTGCAGCTCAACAACGTCATCAATACGACCACCGGCACACGCCTGTACAACGTCAACATGGCAGCCACCATTTTGACTTCCATGGTGCCACTGGTGGTGTATTTCGTCTCGGGGCGTTGGTTTGTGCGTGGTATCGCAGCTGGTGCGGTCAAGGGATAAGAGGATTCACACATGGCTAGCGTTGAAATTCACAATCTTTGCATTCGCTTTGATGACAACGAGGTCATCAAGGACTTGAGCCTGGATGTCGTCGATGGCGAGTTCCTGGTGCTGTTGGGGCCCTCAGGCTGCGGCAAGTCGACGCTGCTGCACAGCATTGCCGGATTGATTGATGTGGCCGATGGGCGTATTGACATTGGCGGCAAAGACATGACCTGGGCCGACCCTACTGAGCGCAACATCGGCATGGTGTTCCAGTCCTATGCGCTTTACCCCACCATGACGGTGGAGCGTAATATGTCATTTGGGCTGCGTATCAATGGCACGCCCAAGGCCGAAATTGAGCGCAGGGTGACCAGGGCCGCAGAGATGTTGCAATTGCAAACCCTGCTGCAACGAAAGCCATCGCAACTCTCTGGCGGCCAGCGCCAGCGAGTGGCCATTGGGCGTGCACTGGTACGCGAAGCAGGCGTTTTTCTGTTTGACGAGCCATTGTCGAATCTGGACGCCAAGTTGCGTGCCGAACTGCGCCGCGAACTCAAACTGCTTCACAAGAACCTCGGTAACACCATGATTTACGTCACCCACGACCAGGTGGAGGCCATGACGCTGGCCACCCGTATCGTGGTGATGCGCAGTGGGCACATCCAGCAAATTGGCTCACCGGGACAGGTGTACGAGAAGCCTGCCAACCTCTTTGTGGCGGGCTTTCTGGGTTCACCGGCCATGAACATGCTTCGCGGCATGCTGCACCCTGCATCCACCGGCCAAAGCTTTGTCTGTGGCGGCATCGCGCTGGATATAAGTTCCTACCCCTGGCAAGGCGCCGTGCGAGATGGGCAAGAAGTGGTTCTAGGCATTCGCCCCGAGAGTCTTTTGATGCAAAACGACGGGCCCTATGAAGGTACTGTGTCGTTGATCGAACCCATGGGCAATCACCATGTGGTGTGGATCGCGCTGGACGGCAATCTACTCTCCTGCGTAGTGTCAGGCAGCCTGGGTGTGGCCATGGATCAGATCGTGCGCTTCGATCTGGATGTTCAGAAAGTGTCACTGTTTGACAGCGGCTCTGAACAGCGTTTATAGCCTTTAGACCCCGTAAAACCTGCGTATGCAGCTATAAGTTGGATAGCAATATGATGAAATACCCGAAGCTGGGGAAGCACGCATGGACCAGTGTGGCCATGGTGCTAATTGGCATGATTGGAACGCAAGGGCTGGCTGCCACCACGGCCGCCGCCAGCACTGTTCGGCCCTGGGTAACCTTGACCGACAAGACCAAGCTGCTATCTGCCGAAGCGCCGGTGAGTTTTACGGGCGCAGCGCCTCTGTCGTTGAACATTGAGGTGAACGCGACCAGGCGCTACCAGGAAATGGTCGGGTTTGGAGCCAATATCACTGACGCATCGGCATGGCTCATGCAGCACCGCATGAGTGCAGACCAACGCCAGCGGCTCATGCAAGAGCTGTTTGGCGCTGCGCCAGGACTTGGCTTCAGCTTCACGCGGCTGACGATAGGGGCGTCAGATTTTTCGCTCTCACACTATTCTCTGGACGATGTGCCAGCGGGACAGACCGATTTTGCGTTGGAAAATTTCTCCATCGCCCCCATGGAGGCCGAAGTACTGCCCGTGCTCAAGCAGGCCATGCTGATCAACCCCCATCTGAAGGTGATGGCCTCGCCCTGGAGCGCGCCAGCGTGGATGAAGACCAGCGGCAGCCTGATTGGCGGTGAACTCAAGACCGATGCCTACGATGCATATGCCCGTTACTTCGGCAAGTTTGCAGACGCTATTGAAGCGCAGGGCATCCCGCTCTACGCCGTGACCGTGCAAAACGAGCCGCACTATCTGCCCCCGGACTACCCCGGCATGCGCTTTGATTCACCAGGTCGGGCTCGCTTCATTGGCGAGAACCTGGGCCCCGTGTTTGCCAAGCGTGCCAAGCATATCCGCATTCTGGAGTGGGACCACAACTGGGACGAGCCGCAAGCACCACTTGAGGTGCTGAGCAACGCCAAGGCGCGTGGCTACGTCGCCGGTGTTGCCTGGCATTGTTACAAGGGCGACCCATCGGTTCAGTCGGGGATTCGTAACGGCTATCCGGACAAGGATGTCTATTTCACTGAATGCTCCGGCGGCGAGGGCAATGCCAAGTGGGAAGAGACTTTCCCATGGAACATGCGCAACCTGGTCATTGGGGCCACCCGCAACTGGGCCAAGAGCGTACTGATGTGGAATCTGGCGCTGGACGAGAACTACGGTCCGCACAAGGGCGGCTGCCCGGACTGCCGCGGCATCGTCATCATCAACTCCAAAACGGGTGAAGTCACCCGCAATCTGGACTACTACGCGCTGGCCCACGCCAGCCGCTTTGTGCGTGTCGGTGCGCACCGCATTGACTCCACAACCGGTGTCGATGGCCTGGAAACTGTCGCCTTCGAGAATGCGGACGACCATTCCATTGCACTGATCGTGCTCAATTCAGCGCCCGCAGCGCGGCGCTTCTCCGTGCGTGCCCAAGGGCAGACCTTTGTCTATGGCTTGCAGCCTGGCAGTGCCGCCACCTTTGTCTGGAACGCAAGCGGACCGAGCACCAAAGTGCTACCAAAACAGTAGCTGCCTGGGCAGGTTCTTCGCCGGGCGCATGGAGACCCCGAAGGACTCCATTTGCGCCCATGAACTAGGGTAAGTGCTAATGCAATTGGAAACGGTTCCAATCACAATCACCGTTGCGCTGAGAGCGAAAGGGTGTCTGCCGTTTAGTGGTTTTTTCGGCGGGCACCCTTTCAATTTCCGGATGCAACAAACATTTCAAACAAGTGAGTCATTCATGCTCAATAAATCAAGACTGACCGCGGTACTCGTGTCCGCTGCGGTGGTAACCACCGCAACGGCTGGACAGGTTGAAGTTTTGCATTACTGGACCTCTGGCGGTGAAGCCAAGTCGGTTGCCGAACTGAAAAAAATGATGGAAGCCAAAGGGCATGTCTGGAAAGACTTCGCTGTAGCCGGCGGTGGCGGTGACAACGCGGCCACTGTATTAAAGAGTCGAGTCGTGTCCGGCAATCCGCCAGCGGCAGCCCAGATCAAGGGGCCGGCTATTCAGGAGTGGGCTTCTGAAGGGGTGCTGGCGAATCTGGACAGTGTCGGTAAGGCGGAAAATTGGGACAGCCTGTTGCCCAAGGTAGTCGCTGACGTTATGAAATACAAGGGCAATTATGTGGCGGTGCCCGTCAACGTTCATAGGGTCAATTGGCTATGGGGCAGTGCTGCGGCGCTCAAGAAGGCGGGCGTCACTGGCATGCCCAAGACCTGGGACGAGTTCTTCCTGGCGGCAGACAAGATCAAGAAGTCGGGCTTGATTGCGGTAGCACATAGCGGCCAGAACATCTGGGACTTCACGACCTTTGAATCGGTGGTTCTGGGGGTTGGTGGAGCCAAGTTTTACGAAGACGCTTTGGTCAAGCTGGACCAAAAGGCGCTCACCAGCGAGACCATGAAGAAGTCTTTGGAAACTTTCCGCCGGATCAAGACATACGTCGATCCAGCAGCCCCCGGGCGCGACTGGAATCTGTCCACCGCGCTGGTCATTCAGGACAAGGCAGCCTTCCAGTTCATGGGCGATTGGGCGAAAGGTGAGTTTGTGGCGGCCGCAAAGGCACCTGGCAAAGACTTCCTTTGTGCTGCCGCGCCGGGCAGTGGCAATGCGTACACTTTCAATGTAGATTCGTTCGCCATGTTCAAACTCAAGGATGCTGGTGCACAAAAAGCCCAGAACGATCTTGCCGCTTCCATCATGGGCACTGATTTTCAGCAGGTGTTCAACCTCAACAAGGGCTCCATCCCCGTGCGTTTGAACGTTGCCATGGGCAAATTTGACGAGTGCGCCAAGTTGTCGAGCAAAGATTTTGTCGACACCGCAAAAGTGGGAGGCCTGGTGCCGTCTGTGGCCCACGGCATGGCGATCAAGCCCGCCGCAGAAGGTGCTATCAAGGACGCCGTCAGTCAGTTCTGGTCAGACGACAGGATTTCGGTCGCTGATGGTATGAAAAACATCGCAAAAGCCGCTGCAACCAAGTAGCGATAGGATAGCCGCTACTTCGATAAACCTGTAGTGTCGCGCTCGCTCGAATCACTATTGCCCAAACTGGTCGTTGCGCCGGCTTTTGTCCTGGGGTTCGCCTTCATCTACGGTCTGATGGTTTGGAACGGTGTGCTCTCCGTCACTGCGTCGCGCATGCTGCCCAATTACGATGAGTTTGTCGGCGTGGCCCAATACCAGAAACTGTTCGAGATGGACCGCTGGTGGGTGGCGCTCAAGAATCTGGGTATCTTCAGCGTCCTCTATGTCGGCGGAGCCTTGGTATTGGGGCTCACATTAGCGATTTTTTTGGACCAGAAGGTCCGAGCCGAGGGGTTCCTTCGGACCGTTTTTCTGTATCCCATGGCGTTGTCATTCATCGTCACCGGAACCGCCTGGAAGTGGATTTTGAACCCCAGCATGGGCATAGAAAAGCTCATGCAGGACCTGGGGTGGTCCAGCTTTCACTTTGACTGGCTGGTGCAATCGGATACCGCTATTTACTGTGTTGTCATAGCCGGTATCTGGCAGTCCGCTGGTTTTGCCATGGCACTGTTCCTGGCAGGCTTGCGTGGCATTGACGACAGCATCATCAAGGCGGCGCAGATCGATGGTGCATCGCTCCCGCGCATCTACTGGCGGATTATTTTGCCGATTTTGCGTCCAGTGGTGTTCTCCACCATTTTGGTGCTGTCCCATCTGTCAATCAAAGGCTTTGATCTGGTCATGGCGCTCACCGCCGGTGGACCTGGCTTTTCCACGGATGTACCCGCTACCTTCATGTTTGTCATGAGTTTCACGCGCGGACAAATTGGTCTGGGTGCCGCCAGTGCCACCATGATGCTGGCCACGGTGGCGGCCATCGTGGTCCCCTACCTTTACAGCGAATTGCGCTCAAAACCCCATGATCGGTAAGTACTTGTCACGCGCACTGCTGTACGCAGTCCTGTTGCTGGCCGCTCTGTTCTTTCTTGCACCGTTGTATGTGATGGTGACTACGTCTCTGAAAGACGCTGAGCAAATTCGCTCTGGCAATCTTCTCAGTCTTCCCGGCTCCGTCAATTTTGACGCTTGGCAGACCGCGTGGTCAGCGGCTTGTACCGGGGTGGATTGCCGAGGCTTGCAGCCCTACTTCTGGAATTCGGTCAGCATGACGGTTCCCGCCGTACTGCTGTCAACTGCATGGGGTGCCGTCAACGGCTATGTATTGAGCATGTGGCGTTTTCGGGGCAGTGAACTGCTATTTGGTCTGTTGCTATTTGGGGTGTTCATGCCGTTTCAGGTGGTGCTGCTGCCGATGAGCCAGGTGCTGGGCTATCTGGGCCTCTCCAGTTCGGTCGCTGGACTGGTGCTGGTGCATTGCCTGGCGGGCATGGCCGGGACCACGCTGTTTTTTCGCAACTATTACGCTGCCATTCCAAAGGAGTTGGTGAATGCAGCACGCATGGACGGAGCAGGTTTTTGGCGCATTTTCTGGCGCATCGTGTTGCCGATGTCGACTCCCATCCTGATGGTGACTTTGATCTGGCAATTCACCAACATCTGGAACGATTTTCTGTTTGGCGTGGCATTCAGTGGTGCCGACAGCAAGCCCATTACCGTAGGGCTGAACAACATGGCCAACACATCGAGTAGCGTCAAGAGCTACAACGTGGACATGGCCGCGGCCGTGATTGCGGGCCTGCCCACCATGCTGGTGTACGTGCTGGCCGGTCAATATTTTGTCAAGGGACTCACGGCTGGTGCCGTGAAGGGATAAAAATAGCTATGGCAGCCTCATTACACATTGCCGGTATCCGGAAAATTTATGGCAAGGGGTCCGGTGCGGTCGAGGTGCTTAAGCGCATTGACATCGAGGTTGCACCCGGCGAGTTTTTGATCCTGGTAGGACCATCTGGTTGTGGCAAGTCCACCCTGCTCAACATCATTGCCGGACTCGAGGAGCCCAGCGAAGGCGAACTGTGCATTGCCGGTAAGAACGTGGTTGGCGTGGCGCCTGCCCAGCGTGACATTGCCATGGTGTTCCAGAGCTATGCGCTGTACCCGACCATGAGCGTAGCTGAAAACATTGGCTTTGCCCTGGAAATGCGCAAGGTCCCTAAAGATGCGCGCACAAAACGCATTGCCGAAGTAGCGGCCATGCTGCAAATCGAGCATTTGCTGGAGCGCCGACCCGCCCAGCTTTCGGGTGGCCAGCGCCAACGCGTAGCTATGGGGCGTGCGCTCGCAAGGGATCCGCAACTCTTTCTGTTCGATGAACCGCTGAGCAACCTGGACGCCAAGCTGCGAGTCGAAATGCGCGCAGAGATCAAGCGCCTGCACCAGATCAGCGGCATCACCAGTGTGTACGTCACGCACGACCAGATCGAGGCCATGACTCTGGGCAGCCGCATTGCGGTCATGAAAGACGGCATCCTGCAACAGATTGGTACACCGGACGATATTTACAACCGACCAGCCAACACCTATGTTGCCAGCTTCATCGGGTCTCCTACTATGAATTTCGTAGCGGGTCACACAGTTCCTGCGAGGGCTGGAAGCCTCTTTTCCTTCCAAGGTGGGAGCGCACCCGTGCCATGCCCAATGGCAGGTGATGTCCAACTGGGGTTGCGACCAGAGCACATTCAGTTCAACGCCGATGCACTTTGGCGCGGCGAGGTGATACTGGTGGAACCCACCGGGGCCGACACGTTTGTCGTGACGAAGACCGCGACCGGGAACATCACCGCCCGCACGGCACCCCATATCGCAATGCGGGTCGGCGAGGTAGTGGGGTTGCAGTTTTTGCAAGAGCATGCACATTGGTTTGATGGCCAGACGGGCATGCGTATTTCCACGGGAAGTCTTTCAAAGTGAAACGTTTCTTATGAATAAAGTCAATCTATGGGGCGCCGTCTTGTGCCTTGTCCATGTCTGTACGCCAATGTCGGTCAATGCAGCTCCTGCCGATTCTGTGGATGCCAAAGTGGAGGCACTCTTGCAGCGTATGACCGTGCAGGAAAAGGTGGGTCAGCTCACGCAATACTCTGGCGAGTCCCAGGCCACCGGGCCGGTCACCTTCAAGGGTGATCAAGAAAAAAGCATCCGCGATGGTCACGTGGGTTCGTTACTCAATGTGATTGGAGCCAACTCCACCCGGCAGTACCAGGAAGTGGCGATGCAGTCACGGTTGAAGATTCCCCTGCTGTTTGGAATGGATGTGATCCACGGCTACAAGACAACATTTCCGATTCCTTTGGCAGAGGCCGCGAGTTGGGATCTGGCCGCGGTCGAGCGTGGAGCACGCACCGCCGCTATCGAGGCAGCGGCCAGTGGCATCCACTGGACCTTTGCGCCCATGGTCGACATCGCACGCGACCCCCGCTGGGGGCGTGTGATGGAGGGAGCCGGCGAGGACACCTATTTGGCATCGAAGATTGCCTATGCTCGCGTCAAGGGCTTTCAAGGCAAAAAGCTCGGCGATCTGGACTCCGTCATGGCCACAGCCAAACACTTTGCCGCCTATGGCGCTGCGGTAGGTGGTCGTGACTACAACGCGGTCGACATGAGCGAGCGCATGCTCTGGGAGACGTACTTGCCACCCTTCAAGGCCGCTCTGGATGCGGGCGCGGCGACCTTCATGAACTCCTTCAACGACCTGAATGGCATTCCGGCCACCGGCAACGCCTACCTCCAGCGCGACATTCTCAAAGGCAAGTGGGGGTTCACCGGCTTTGTGGTGTCCGATTGGGGGTCCATCGGAGAAATGGTGGCGCACGGCTATGCGAAGGACCAACCAGCGGCCGCACTGTCGGCCATCAACGCCGGCAGCGACATGGATATGGAGAGCAATGCCTACCGCGACCACTTGCCCGCGCTGTTGACTGAAAAAAAGGTCACGCAAAATGTACTGGACGATTCCGTGCGGCGCGTGCTGCGCAAGAAGTTCGAACTGGGCTTGTTTGACGATCCGTTTCGCTTTAGCAATGCCGAGCGCGAGAAGATCCTGGTGGGACACACAACACATCGGCAAGCGGCACGCGAAATGGCCGCAAAAAGCATTGTTCTGCTGAAAAACGACAACAAGCTCCTGCCCCTGTCCAGGAATGTGAAGACGATTGCATTCATTGGTCCCATGGTCAAAGCCGTCAAGGACAACCATGGCTTCTGGTCGGTGAATCTGCCAGATGTCGACTACTCGAAGTTCATCGTAACGCAATGGGACGGACTCAAGAACAACCTTCCCAACGACACCCAGTTGCTGTATGCCAAAGGCAGCGAGATTGAGGGCGAGGATCGCAGTGGCTTTGAAGAAGCAATCCAGGCTGCCAAGCGAGCGGACGTGGTGGTGGTCAGCGTGGGGGAGCGCTGGGACATGAGCGGCGAAGCCAAAAGCCGCAGTAGTCTGCGTCTGCCAGGGGTTCAGGAAGAACTGGTCAAGGCACTGCAGGCTACCGGCAAGCCGGTTGTGGTGTTGATCAACGCGGGGCGTCCGCTGGTATTCAACTGGGTGGCGGACAATGTATCGGCCATTCTCTACACTTGGTGGCTGGGCAGCGAAGCGGGTAATGCCATTGCCGATGTCCTGTTAGGCGACTACAACCCCAGCGCCAAGTTGCCCATGAGCTTTCCGCGCACCGAGGGACAAATTCCCGTCTACTACAACAAATTCAACACCGGTCGCCCAGCTGCCGGCGACAAGGCCGGCGGTTATGTCAGTGGCTACATCGACCTGCAGGGCAGCCCGCGCTATCCGTTTGGTTTCGGGCTTAGCTACACGGACTTCGCATACTCCGGCCTTCACTTGGACAAGACCGGCATGCGCAGGGACGAAAAAATCACCGCATCACTGACACTGAAGAACACAGGCAAGATCGCTGGCGAAGAAGTTGTGCAGTTGTATCTGCATGACCAAGTGGCGTCCGTTGTGCGGCCAGTTCTTGAGTTGAAAGATTTCCAGAAAGTGCGGCTCGAAGCGGGTGAGTCGCGTCGTGTGACCTTCACGATAGACCGCGAAAAGCTATCGTTCTATAACGCGAAATTGGAGTGGGGTGCGGAGCCTGGTGACTTCGAACTGATGGTTGGGGCGTCCGCAACCGACATCCGCCTGCGCGCGAATTTTGAATTAATGGAAGATGCACATTCGATGCTGCGCACGCAGGGCACACAGTGGATCAACGCGGACGGGAACCCGGTTCAGCTCAGGGGCGTCAACCTGGGCAACTGGCTGTTGCCCGAATTCTGGATGATGGGCTATGCCGACAACGCTGCAGTCAATGACCAGTGCACGCTGCAGGTGGTGCTGGATCAGCGATTCGGATTTCAGGAGCGCGAGCGCCTTATCAAACTGTTCCGTGACCACTGGATCACCGACCGCGATTGGGATTTGATACCCCAATTCGGTTTGAACATGGTGCGGCTGCCCTTCATCTGGAGCCTGATCGAGGATGAAAAAAATCCACGCCACCTCCGACCCGATGCCTGGCATTACCTGGACCGGGCAATTGCCCAGGCCAAGGCGCGCGGGCTCTATGTCATTCTCGATTTGCACGGCGCGGCGGGCGCGCAAGGCAAAGAACACCACAGCGGCTGCGCCGACCAAAATCTCTACTGGACAACGGCCGAATACCAGGGGCGCACTGACTGGTTGTGGCGGCAAATCGCCGCGCGCTACCGCGACAACCCGGTGGTTGCCGGCTATGGGCTGCTCAATGAGCCCTGGGGCAGCACTGATGTGCAGTTGGCCGAGGTTAGCAGGAAGCTCTACGCGAGCATTCGGGAGATCGACCCCCATCACATCATCATCCTGGCAGACCATCCCAACGGAATAGGCGCATATGGCAAGCCCCGTGAGCATGGCATGCACAACGTTGTCTTTGAAACCCACCCGTATCCTGGGCATTTTGGATGGAGCAAGCCAGGTGCGGACGTGCACAAGAACTGGCTGCAATGTGTGCCCGAAGGCAGCGGTCTCTGTAAGTGGAAAGACCGCATGGTTGCGACAGACACCCCATTATTCGTGGGTGAATTTCAGCCCTGGGCCGACCTGGATGGCGAACTGGGTGGGCAAATCACCCGAGCCAGTTTTGATGCATATGCAAGCCAGAATTGGGCAGCCGCTGTTTGGTCCTACAAGGTAATGAGTTTTAGGGGTGGGCAGCTCAAATCGAACTGGGGTCTGGTGATGAATGACGAAGCGCATCCCTTGCCGGAACTTGATTTTAAAAAGGCTTCCCTGCAAGATATCGAAGGCCGTTTTAAAAGCTTCGGCAGTGTTCCTTATCGCGCTCGTGCCGAGATCATCAAATGGATGAAAAGCGATGTCGCACCAACGCCGTTTAAGCGGTAACTGGACGAGCCACTTGGCTCGAATCAAGAATGCAATATTTTCTGCTCGCTTTGCTGCACATTGGTCTGCTATTATTTTGCCCCCCTGCCAGTAGCGGCGAGCTCAAACAGCAGGCGTTTCATTCGCAAATTCTGAACGGGGAATATCGATATTTGGTTTATCTTCCGGATGAATATGGGCGTCTCGACCGACAATTTCCCGTACTCTACCTTTTGCACGGCGCTGGTGGCGACGAACACGAGTGGTGGATGCAAGGTGGTGTCAAAGACACGATAGACGGCCTTGTCAGGCGGGGAGAAATTCAGCCTATGGTGGTTGTCATGCCAGGGCAGCCCCAGGCCTGGTGGGTCGATGGTGCAAGCGTCAAGGCTGAATCGGCGTTGATAAAGGAGCTGATGCCGCATGCAGAGTCCAACTTCCGCGTGCAACAGAAGCCCGCACAGCGCCTCATCGCCGGAGTTTCCGCAGGCGGATATGGTGCTCTGAACCTGGTGCTCAAACATCCGCAAACATTCGTGGCAGCTGCCTTGCTTAGCCCGGCAATTTACGATCCGTTGCCGCCCGAGCATTCCACGGCCCAAACTCAGCCGCCGTTCCAGACAGCCGGTCGATTTGATCCAAAGCGCTGGGGGGCATTGCACTACACCCAGTTCCTGGACACCTACAAGCAATCAGCCGCCATCGTGCCACTCTACATCGAGGCGGGAGATCACGACAATCTGGGCATTGCTTTGCAATCAGCCATATTGGTTGAGAAATTGCGCCTGCACCAACCCAATGCCATTGCTCTGAAGGTAAACGACGGAGGGCACGATTGGGGGTTCTGGCGTGGGTCGTTCCCGCGGGCTCTGGAGTTCCTGAATGCACGCTTGCGCCCGGCGCAGCGGACTCAATCAATCCGCGCGATGAGCTACAACATCCGTTGTGGCTCTTGTGAGAATGAGAGCGATGTCAACCACTGGAGCCGGCGAAAGTTTTTGGTGGCGGACGTCATCAGGCGATCCCGGGTGGACGTGGTGGGTCTGCAGGAGATGGAGTTGTTTCAAGCCAGGAGTCTGGCAGCACTTCTGGGTGATTTCGACTGGGTCGGCGTAGGGCGTGATGACGGTGCCGAAAAGGGAGAGATAAATGCCGTATTCGTGCGTCGGTCCAGTTTTTCCATCAGCGCCTACAAGACGTTGTGGTTATCGAGTACGCCAGAGCATCCGTCAGTCGGGTGGGACGCCGCATTAAATCGCACCGTAACAGTGGCCAACCTCAAAAGCCGAACAACGGGTCAGGGATTGATTTTTCTCAATACCCATTTTGATCACATCGGAGCGCGTGCCCGCGAAGAAAGCGCGGCGCTGATTTCAAGAGTTGTGGCCGGGTTAAGTGGCGAAACACCAAAAATATTGGCCGGAGACCTCAATGACATACCGAATTTTCAGGGTTACGAATCGTTGACCCTACAGATGCGTGACGCTGCCGCAGCGACGCGTACGCCAGCGACTGGCGGGGACATCACATTCAATGGCTTTGGTTCGGATCTGAAGCCCGGCAATAAAATCGACTACCTGTTTGTCAGCCCTGATCAAGAAGTGAAGTCACACCATGTCATCACCGACCTGTATGACGGTCTGTACCCATCGGACCACTTTCCGGTGGTGATGGAGGTGACGCTGCGCTAATAGCCGAGCCGCTTCATTGATGCCTCTCAACTGCTCGACGAGTTCTACCCACAATTAGTGCGGTGATACCTTACATCAAGAGTCTGCACGGCAACAAACTCTGAAAATCCGGGCATGTGGCCTGATTGCCATCAGGCCGCCTTCCCCAAGGCCGCCCGCACCACACTCGCCGCATCGACCCCGAAGTAGCCCCGTAGCGCAGCCCGAGTGTCGCTGCGGCCAAAGCCATCGGTGCCCAGGGTGACGTATGCGCGCCCTTGAGGCAAGTAGGCGCGGATGCTCTCCGGCACGGCACGCACATAGTCGGTGGCGGCGATGATGGGCCCGGTGCTCTGGCGCAGCTGCTGGGCGATGAATGGCTCTGAAACGTCTGCATTCACATCCGAACCCGCACCGTTCACCCCACACGCCTGCCCCTCGCGGGCCAGTTCACTCCAACTGGTGACGCTGAATACATCCACCGCCACACCCTGGGCTGCCAGCATCTGCGCGGCTTTGATCACCTCGGTCAGAATCGCCCCGGAGCCCAACAGGGTGACGTTTCCAGGTGTTTTAGAGCCCTGGCCCCCGTCGGCTGTGCGTGAGTAGCTCTTGAAATGATAGCAACCACGAATCACATCGGCGGCTGTACCCTCGGGCAAATCCGGCTGGGCGTAGTTCTCATTCATCATGGTGACGTAGTAAAAGACGTCTTTCTGCTCCACAAGCATCTCGCGCATGCCGTGGTCGATGATGACGGCCAACTCGCCGGCAAAGGCCGGGTCATAGGCTTTGCAGTTGGGAATGGTGGCGGCTGCCAGGTGGCTGGTGCCGTCCTGGTGTTGCAGGCCCTCCCCGCCCAGCGTGGTGCGCCCCGATGTGGCCCCGAGCAGGAAGCCGCGTGCGCGTTGGTCCGCCGCGGCCCAGATCGCATCGCCCACGCGCTGAAAGCCAAACATCGAATAGTAAATGTAGAACGGCAGCATGGCCAGGCCGTGCACGCTGTAGCTGGTGGCCGCCGCCGTCCAACTGGCCAGGGCACCGGCCTCAGAGATGCCCTCTTCCAGGATCTGACCGTCCAGCGCTTCGCGGTAGCTCAGCACCGAGCCAATGTCCTCGGGTGCATAGCGCTGGCCCACACTGCTGTAAATGCCGACCTGCTTGAACAGGTTGGCCATGCCAAAGGTGCGCGCCTCATCGGCCACGATGGGCACCACGCGCGGACCCAGCGCAGGGTCTTTGAGCAGATTGCCCATCATGCGCACAAAGGCCATGGTGGTGCTCATTTCCTTGCCGTTGGCAGCAAGCGCGAACTGGGCGTAGCTGGTGATATCGGGCACCGGTATGACCTGGGCGGCCGAGTAGCGCTTGGGCAGGTAGCCGCCAAGTTTTTTGCGCTGTTGGTGAAGGTAAACCATCTCCGCGCTGTCATCAGCGGGTTTGTAAAACTCCAGGTTCTTCACCTGCTCGTCGCTCATGGGCAGGTTGAAGCGGTTGCGAAACGCGATCAGATCGGTCTCGTCAAACTTTTTGTGGCTGTGCGTGGTCATCTTGCCCTGGCCGGCTGCGCCCATGCCGTAGCCCTTTTTGGTGTGCGCCAGTATCACCGTGGGCTGGCCCTTGTGCTTCGCAGCGGCGGCGTAGGCGGCATGGATTTTGACCAGATCGTGGCCACCGCGTTTGAGCCGGTCGATCTGCTCGTCCGTCATGCCCTGCGCCAATTGCTTGAGCTCTTCGTTCTGGCCGAAAAAGCTGTCGCGGTTAAAGCGCCCGTCCTTGGCGGCAAAGGTCTGCATCTGGCCGTCCACCGTATTCGCAAATGCCTTGACCAGGGCGCCGGTCGTGTCGCGCGCAAACAGGCCGTCCCAGTCACTGCCCCAAACCAGTTTGATCACGTTCCATCCGGCCCCGCTGAACAGCTTCTCCAGTTCGTCGATGATGCGGCCATTGCCGCGCACCGGGCCGTCCAGCCGTTGCAGGTTGCAGTTGACCACCCACACCAGGTTGTCCAGCCCTTCACGGGCGGCCAATGTGAGGGCGCTCATGCTCTCGGGCTCGTCCATCTCGCCGTCGCCAAACACGCCCCACACCTTGCGGCTACCGCAGTCCAGTAGTTGGCGGTGTGTCAGGTAACGCATGTAGCGTGCGTGGTAGATCGAGCTGATGGGGCCAATGCCCATGGAGCCGGTGGGGAACTGCCAGAAGTCGGGCATCAAATAGGGGTGCGGATAGCTGCACAGGCCGCGTGCGCCCTGCCCCGT
>CANNRR010000016.1 GCA_947508055.1 Burkholderiales bacterium | reverse complement strand
GTCTCGGCCTGGAACCGATCGCCTGACAAAGCGCTGGCGCTGGTGCCGTTTGGTGTCAACGCTGCAGCAACACCGGCAGACGCCGTGCAGGGCGCCACGCGGGTGCATCTGGTGCTCAAGGACGATGCGGTGGTGGACGATGTTGTCGCCGCTTTGTTGCCCACGCTGGCGCCCAATGCCGTCCTGATCGACCACACCACTACATTGCCGGTGCTGACTGCCGCGCGGGCAACCCGTCTCGCGGCGCAAGGTGTTGCCTACCTGCATTGCCCTGTTTTCATGGGGCCACCAGCCGCGCGCAGCGCACAGGGCTCCATGATGGTGGCCGGTCCGCGGGCGCTTTTTGATCGTGTGCAGTCCGAACTGGCCGGCATGACCACTCGGCTGGAATACATGGGTGAGCGTACTGACCTGGCGGCCGTGAACAAGCTGTTTGGCAACGCCATGATCATTGGCGTGTCGGCCATGATGGCCGATATCCTCACCCTCGCCCAGGCCAGCGGTGTGGACCCACAAAGTGCCGTCAAGTTGCTGGGCATGCTGGACCTCAACGCCATGGTGGCCGGGCGTGGCGTGAACATGGCCAAGGGCAATTTTGCCGCCAGTTTTGAGTTGACCATGGCGCGCAAGGATGTGCGCCTGATGCTCGAGACTGCCGGGGACCGCCCGCTGGCTGCGCTGCCGGCAATAGCATCTCGCATGGACCAGCTCATCGCACAAGGGCACGGCGCTCTGGATGCCAGCGCCCTGGGCATTGACGCCGTGCGGGGTGCTTAGCCTTCAGTCGCGTCGGCGCCGATAGAGCGTGTTGCGGCTGATGCCCAACACCCGTGCTGCTTCGGATAAATTCCCTTCGCATTCGGCCACGGTGCGTTCAATGGTTTGCCGGGACAGGGTGCGTAAATCCGCTGGTATGCCCGTTGCGTCTCCAGGGCTGCCTGACCGAGCAGCCGCGGTTTGGGGCTTGAGTGCCAGCAGCAAATCGTCGGGCAAATGCTCCCAGTCGATGGCCTCGTCATCGGGCTCCAATAGCGCGCAAGCAGTTCGCAGGGCGTTGAACAGTTGGCGTACGTTGCCCGGCCAGCGGTAACCCTGCATGGCGTTCATAACCTCTGGCGAGACGGTCGCGGCGCGCTCTGGCATGAGGCTTTGCAGTTCGCGTTGCAGCAGTTGGTTGAGGTCGGTGCGCTCGCGCAGCGGCGGCAGGCGCAGGGTCAGGCCGTTGAGCCGGTAGTACAGGTCTTCACGAAAGCGCCCTGCCTGCATCTCGGTGGTCAGGTCGCGGTGGGTGGCGCATACCAGGGCAAAGTCCACACCAACGGGCTTGCCGCCGCCCAGCGGCACCACCACGCGATCTTGCAATACGCGCAACAGGCGCGCCTGCAAGGGCAGGGGCATGTCGCCAATTTCGTCCAAAAACAGCGTACCGCCATGGGCCTCGCGAATGCGCCCGGGTGCACCCTCGCGCCTGGCACCCGTAAAGGCGCCGCCCTGATAGCCAAACAGCTCGGCTTCAATCAGGTTTTCCGGCAAGGCGGCACAGTTCACCGCCACAAAGGGTTGCTCGCCACGCGGGCCACTGCGGTGGGCGGCGCGGGCAAAGACTTCCTTGCCCACACCCGATTCACCTTGCAAAAGAATCGCAATGGGCTTGCCCATGAGTTTGCGGGCACGCGCTATGGCGGTTTGAAAAACAGCGTCTCCAGTGTCCAATACAGCCAGCGCATCGGCACCTTGCACAACGGCTACTGATGCACGAATGTCGGTGACCAGCCCGTGGCGCGCTACATGTGGCAGGCGTCCTGCTTCCACCCGCACCCATACCGCGCGAGCCCCCCGCGTATGCACTACATGCGGCGTGGCTGACGAGCGCTGCCCCCAGTCCATTAACTGGGCCAATGACTCTGCCAGCACCGCATCCACTCGCGTGTGGGTCAGGCGCTTCCAGTCCAGATCAAGCAACTCCAGCGCGGCCGCGTTGGCCCCCGCCAGTTGGCCGTCTTCGGTGACCGCCAATAGCCCCTCGGCCACCGTACCTATGCCCTCTGGCTGAATGTGAAAGCGCAGGCGCAGGCCGCTCCATTGCCGCGGGTCGTGGCGGGTGTCAAAAAGACGGTGTTCGATCATGCGGGCCGCCGAGCGCACCAGTCCCAGCGTGTGGCGGTGGTAGCCGCGATGGTCACCCGACACATCCAGTGCGCCCAAAATGCGTCCCTTGGGGTCGTGGATAGGGACGGCTGCGCAGGTCAAAAAGCCGTTGCGTTCCAGATAGTGCTCTTCAGCGTGTACCACCACGGCACGCGCATCCGCCAGTGCCGTACCAATGGCGTTGGTGCCACGAAATTGCTCTTGCCAGATGGCACCCAGGCGCAGCGCCACGCGCTCGGCGCGGCCAACGAATTGCGGGTCACCCAGGGTGTGCAGCAGCATCCCATCGGAACCGGCCAGAATACTCATGCTGTCCGACTCACGTGTTTGCTCGTGCAAAAATTCCATCACCGGGCGGGCATGCGCGACCAATTCGCGCTGACGCTCCAGTTCGCGTGCCAGTTGCGCACCCGAGGCGTTGGGTGCTCCGGGCATACGGCCCATGGGCTGCAGGCCAGCCTGCCAACTGCGTTCCCATGAACGTGCCAGGTCACTCTGGATCAAGTCGACTGGCATACGGCCGCTGCTAACCAGTTGTCGGCGAGCCTCGCGCAGGCGCGCCGGCACAGATCGGTCCTGTTGTCGGGGTGTAGTCATGGCCGTTGTCTCCTGTTGGGTAGCGGGACGGGTGTGCCATCTCTGCTGTGCGGCTGCGGCGATAGCGGCACTGATTGAATTGTGCGCCAGTGTGCGCAACCGTTTCAGCCGAATTGTCCCTTGTTGTGTGCCGTTTTGGCACAGAGTGTGCCGCGTGGCGGCGCATCCGGCACATTCCGATGGGTGCAGCAGGCCAGCGCAAGCGCTGGTTGGCCCGGATTATTCTCATTTTTGGGTCAAGTAACTCCTTGGCACAACCCGTGCGAACAGTGCCACGCGAAACCGCAACGTCCTGAGGACCTGTGGGATCGACATTCCAATTCAACCAGCAGGAGACACGACATGATTTATGCAGCCCCCGGCGCCGCCGGTGCCAAGATTGCCTACAAGCCCCAGTACAACAACTTCATTGGTGGCAAATGGGTTGCCCCGGTCAAGGGCCAGTATTTTGACGTCATCACCCCCATCAGTGGCAAGGTTTATACCCAGGCCGCCCGCTCAACCGCTGAAGACGTCGAACTGGCGCTGGATGCAGCCCACGCAGCATCCGACGCGTGGGGCAAGACCGATGCCGCTACCCGCGCCAACATGCTGTTGAAAATTGCAGACCGCCTTGAAGCCAATCTGGAACTGCTGGCTTATGCAGAGAGCGTTGACAACGGCAAGGCCATTCGGGAAACGCTGAACGCTGACATTCCATTGACCGTGGACCACTTCCGCTACTTTGCGGGTTGCGTGCGTGCGCAAGAGGGTGCTTTGAGCAACATTGACGAAAACACCGTGGCCTACCACATTCAAGAGCCTTTGGGGGTGGTCGGTCAGATCATTCCCTGGAACTTTCCGATCCTGATGGCAGCCTGGAAATTGGCCCCCGCCATTGGCGCGGGTAACTGCGTGGTGTTGAAGCCCGCTGAATCTACACCCATTAGTATTCTGATTTTGGCCGAGCTGATTGCCGACATCCTGCCCGCAGGCGTACTCAATATCGTGAACGGCTATGGCCGCGAAGCCGGTCTGCCCTTGGCCACTAGCAAGCGCATCGCCAAAATCGCCTTCACCGGCTCCACCAGCACTGGCCGCGTGATTGCACAAGCTGCCGCCAACAACCTGATTCCTGCCACGCTGGAACTCGGCGGCAAGTCGCCCAACATCTTTTTTGCCGACATCATGGACAAGGATGACGGATTCCTGGACAAGGCCATTGAAGGTCTGGTGCTGTTTGCCTTCAACCAGGGCGAGGTCTGCACCTGTCCATCACGTGCACTGATTCAGGAATCCATTTATGACAAGTTCATGGAGCGTGTCCTGAAGCGCGTGGCCGCTATCAAGCACATTAACCCGCTGGATACCGACAGCATGATGGGCGCTCAGGCTTCCAAAGAGCAGCTGACCAAGATCCTGTCGTACCTCGACCTGGGTAAGCAGGAGGGCGCAGAATTGCTGTCCGGCGGCAGCCAGGCACACCTGGGTGGCGATTTGGAAGGTGGCTACTATGTGCAGCCCACGCTGTTCAAGGGCCACAACAAGATGCGCATTTTCCAGGAAGAAATTTTTGGACCGGTGCTGGCCGTGACCACCTTCAAGGACGAAGCCGAAGCACTGGCGATTGCCAATGACACGCTGTATGGACTGGGTGCCGGTGTCTGGAGCCGCAATGGCAATGTGGCCTACCGCATGGGCCGCGCTATCAAGGCCGGCCGTGTGTGGACCAACTGCTACCACGCTTATCCCGCACACGCGGCGTTTGGTGGATACAAGGAATCCGGCATTGGCCGCGAGACCCACAAGGTCATGCTGGACCACTACCAACAAACCAAGAACCTGTTGGTAAGCTATAGCGAAAGCAAGCTCGGTTTCTTCTGAAACTAAATCGCATCGCAGGGTGAAGCGGAAGGGGCGGGCGACTGCCCCTTTCTTACTTGGAGACAGACATGGTTGAAAAAGTGATTGCCACGCCAGCAGCACTGGAGTTGGTGGCGTCTCTCAAGGCCAAGCATGGACCCGATCTGATGTTTCACCAGTCAGGGGGATGTTGCGACAACAGCGCTGCGAACTGCTTTTTGCCAGGTGAGATCACCATGGGGGCAGGCGATGTGTATTTAGGTGAAATCGGCGGCTGCCCGTTTTACATCGGCAAAGGCCAGTACGAAACCTGGAAGCACACGCAACTGATCATCGACGTGATCGAAGGGCACGGCGGGACGTTTTCGCTGGAAGGGCCGGAAGGCAAGGCGTTCCACACCCGGTCACGGGTGTTTACTTCAGATGAGCTGGCCGAACTGGGTCTAAACGGGTGACGGTGTGGCCTCGCAAGGGCTGCAGCAGCACTACCAGCGCACCGGCGCCGCCTTGGGCCGGTGGGGCTTGCACAAAGGCCACCACTTCAGAGCGCTGCACCAGCCAGCGGTGTACCTTGTCTTTGAGCACGGGTGTCTTGCCAGGTGAGCCCAGACCTTTGCCAGTAACCACGCGCACGCAGCGTATGCCCTGCTTGTGCGACTCGCGGATGAAGGAGGCCAGCGCTTCGCGAGCGTCGTCGCTGCGCAGGCCGTGCAGGTCGATCTGGCGCTGGATGGACCATTTGCCCTGGCGCAGTTTCTGCGCCACGTCCGGGCCTACCCCGGGGCGACGAAAGCTCAACCGTTCATCGGTGTCGAGCAGGGTGGTGACGTCGACTACGTCGCTGATGGACTCCAGTAGCGCAGCAGCTTCATCCAGCAGGTGTTGCATGGGTACTGGCTGCGGCGCTGCAGGCTTGAGACTGGCCGTGCGGTGTTCGGGCAGGCGTTTGACTGTGCCGACCGCTGCCTGAAAAAGACTGCGGTGCTCGCGCACGCGCTTGGCTTCCAGGGCCTGCTGTGCCGCTGCCTTGGCCGCCAGCTCGGCTTGCACAACAATCTCTTTCTTCACCTGTTTGAGTTCGGACAGTGCGCTGACCTTGAGCGGCTTGAATTTAAGTGGCGCCGCTTTAGGGGATTGCGCAGTCACAGTAGCCCTTTTTCGGCCATGGATAGGGCCTGCCCGGGGCCGACGATGATATGGTCCAGCACTCGCACGTCCAGCAGAGCCAATGCCGCTTTCAGGGTTTGCGTCAGCGCCTCGTCGGCTCGCGAAGGCTGCACCGTCCCGCTAGGGTGGTTGTGTGCCAGTACGACGGCGCTGGCCCCGTAGTGCAGCGCACGCTTGGCAACCTCACGCGGATAGACCGAAGTTTGGGTCAAAGTTCCCCGAAACAATTCTTCCATCGCCAGAAGCCGGTTCTGCACGTCCAAAAAAAGCACGGCAAACACTTCATGGCTTTTGGCGGCCAAGTGCAGCTTCAGGTAGTGCTTGATGGTGTCGGGATTCGCAAACACGGTGCGCTCTTTGAGCTGCTGTGCCATGGCGCGGCGGGCCAGCTCCAGCACGGCAATCAGCTCGGCGCGTTTGGCGGGTCCCAGCCCCTTGACCCGCCTTAAATCGTCTGCCGTGGCGTGCAGTAAACCAGAAATACCGTCGAAGCCCTCGTCAATGCTGCGTGAGTTGCTATTGTTTTTGATGTGCAACAATTCGTCTGCCATTTGCAGTACGCCCTTGCCCTTGATGCCGGTGCGCAGCAGCAGCGCCAGCAGTTCGACATCGCTCAGGGCGCCAGCGCCGCGCGCCAGCAGCTTTTCACGCGGGCGGGCATCGGGGGGGAGGTCTTTGAGGGGCATGGGATGGCATATTTTTGTACGGTGGAAGTTTAGACGGTTGCGTTCTGTGCGAATATGGTTGCCACTATGAAAAACACTCTCACTTTGGTCATGCTTGTTGTACTGCTTACGCTGGCCGGTTGCGCCTCCTGGACGCACGGCAATGGTGTCAAGCAGGTCGGCAGCGTGGTGGACTATCTGTACCCCAATGCCAAGGAGCCACCGGCGATGAAGGCTGGCGTGACCTACCTGCGCCCACCCGTGCGGGTGGGTGTTGCATTTGTTCCTGGTAGTGGTCCTGTTTCAGCGCTGCCCGAGACCGAGAAAATCAAACTGCTGGAGCGTGTGAGGGCTTCATTCTCCAAGCACGAATTCATTGGCAACATTGAAGTCATTCCTACGTCCTACTTGCAACCCAAAGGGGGCTTCACCAATCTGGAGCAAGTCGCCCGCATGTTCAATGTGGAAGTGGTTGCTCTGCTGTCGTACGACCAGGTCCAGTTCAACGATACCAATGTTCTCTCGGTGCTGTACTGGACGATTGTGGGTGCCTACATCATCCACGGCGACCAATACGACATCCAGACCCTGGTGGATGCCTCCGTGTTTGATGTGCGTACGAACAAATTGCTGTTCAGGGCGCCCGGCACCAGCCAGATCAAGGGTAGCGCCAGCATGGCCGGATTCAGCGAACGGGCTCGTGCCGCGCGGGCTGAGGGTTACAACAAGGCTGTGGACGATCTGGTTCCCAAGCTGCAAACCGAACTCGACAGCTTCAAGGAACGCATCAAGACGGATGTGGCCTTCAAGGTGGAAAACAAGCCAGGTTACAGCGGCGGTGGAAGCATCGATTGGCTCATGCTGGCAATCGTGGGTGTGCTGGTGGCAATGGGCTATGCCAAACGTCGCACCGTTTAGAATTTCCTATGCTGCAACTGCGTTTGCCCTGGTTTGCCTGGCATTCTCCACGCTGCCCCGGGTCGACCATCTTGCGTTTGACCGGCAGGCGATTCTTGCGGGTGAAGTCTGGCGCCTCTGGACCGGCCATTGGGTTCACTTCTCGTTTCAACAATTATTTTTGGACGTCAGCACACTGCTTCTGGCTGGAGCAGTTGCGGAAAAGGAGTTCGGCCTACGGTTCATAGCCAAGGTCCTTATCTTTGGGATGCCGGCCCTATCCATCGGTTTGTTGCTGGTGGCGCCAGAACTGGCTTACTACCGGGGTGCCTCGGGCGTCGTCATGATGCTGGCCTTTGTTGCCGGAGCAGCCTTCTGGAGCCGTAGGTCCGGGCTACGCGCCATACTCGTGATGCTCGGCCTCATGGTGGCCATCAAGGCTGTGTTGGATGCAGCCGGTTTTGCCTCCGGCATGTCGGGGCTTCCGGCTGGGGTGCACGTGGCATGGCAGGCGCATGTGCTGGGTGCGGGCATCGGGTGGGCGTCGGCGCGACTAAAGCTCAAAAATCTACAATAGAGGCCAGATTATTGGTTGCCCCCACGCTCCGCCGCTCCGGCAGCACTTATTGAGACTTCTATGACCGCACCGACGACCTGCGTACAGCTAGGATCCTTTCTTACCCTGCATTACCGCCTGAGCGGACCGCAGGGGGATGTGATCAACACCTTTGATAGCAAGCCCGCCACTCTGACCTTGGGTACGGGCGAACTGTCACCCGCCGTGGAGGCCTGCCTGATTGGCATGGAAGAGGGCGCTCACCGCACTTTTGCGCTGCCCGCCGGTGCCGCGTTTGGCGAACGCAACCCGGCCATGCAGCAGTGGCTATCAGGCAAGGTGCTAACACAAATGGGCGACCCCAACGAACAATACAGCGTTGGCGATGTGGTGCAGTTCCCGACACCAGATGACAAGGGCCAGTTTGCCGGCGTGGTGCTGCAAGTGGCTGAGGGCAAGGGCGTGCAGTTCGACTTCAATCACCCGCTGGCCGGCCAGCCGGTAACGTTTGAAGTTCAAGTGATTGGCATCCTATGAACAAGACCCCCACGCTCGTCGCTGCGCGTACTGCGCTGCCCCCCGAGGGGGCCGTTGCTTCTCCGGGCGGCCTGTCGGCGCAACCTGCAGTAATTCTTTTAGCGGAACCACGCGGGTTTTGTGCAGGGGTGGACCGTGCCATCGAGATCGTGGAGCGGGCCCTGCAAAAGTTTGGTCGGCCCATCTATGTGCGCCACGAGATCGTGCACAACACCTATGTGGTGAACGACCTCAAGGCCAAGGGCGCTATCTTTATAGAAGCGCTTGACGATGTACCGGCGGGGGCTACGCTGGTTTTTTCTGCTCATGGCGTGAGCCGCGCCATCCAGGTGGAAGCCCAGGTGCGGGGTTTCCAGATTTTTGACGCTACCTGCCCGTTGGTCAGCAAGGTGCACGTCGAAGTGGCCAAACTGCACAAAGAGGGCTATGAGTTCATCATGATTGGCCACAAGGGGCACCCCGAGGTCGAAGGCACCATGGGCCAACTCGATGATGGCAGCATCCACCTGGTGGAAGACGTGGCCGACGTGGCGCGCATTGCGCCCCGCCAGACTGTGAAACTGGCGTTGGTGACGCAGACCACGCTGAGTGTGGACGATGCGGCCGACATATCTGCTGCGGTCGTCGCGCGGTTCCCCTCCGTGCAGTCGCCCAAGCAGCAAGACATTTGCTACGCCACACAAAACCGCCAGGACGCCGTCAAGATCATGTCGCCGCAAGTCGACATCATGATCGTGGTGGGCAGCCCGACCAGTTCCAACAGTAACCGCTTGGCCGAACTGGCGCGCAAGCTTGGCGTCGAAAGCTACATGGTGGACAACGCCGCCGAGCTGCAAACTGCGTGGTTTGAAGGCAAGAGTCAAGTGGGGCTGACGGCGGGTGCCTCCGCCCCCGAGATCCTGGTGCAACAGGTGATTGACCGCATCCGCGCGATGGGTGCAGTGTCCGTGCGCAAGATGGACGGTATCGAAGAAACAATCAAGTTTCCGCTGCCCAAGGGCTTGAAGCTGGACGCCTGAACCGATCCCATTTAGCTATTAAAAGCATAGCTGTTCACGCAATAAAATAGAGGGCTTGAGCCCTATTTCATACTGAGACTTTGTGGGTCGGACCACTTTGCATAGCAAATGTGCTCTGACCCCGACTGATTTGGAGAATCACCATGCTAGACATTACCCTGCTGCGCAAAGACCTCGACCAGGTCGTGGCCCGCCTGCAAACCCGCAAGAGTCCGCAAGTCTTTCTCAGCGTGGACGCGTTCAGGGCGCTGGAAACCGAGCGCAAGACCCTACAGATACGCACCGAAGAACTGCAAAGCAAGCGCAACACCCTGAGCAAGCAAATTGGCATGCTCAAGGCCAAGGGCACCCCGGCCGAGGTGGATGTCGTCATGGCCGAAGTGGCGGGACTGAAAGCCGAGTTGGAAAGCTCTGCCACTCGTCTGGACCAGATTCAGTTGGATATGCAGATGCTGCTATTGGCCGTGCCAAACCTGCCACATGAGAGCGTGCCCCTGGGCGCAGACGAACACGGGAACGTGGAAGTGCGCCGCTGGGGTGCGCCCACTGCGATGGACTTCTCAATCCGGGATCATGTCGACGTGGGCACGCCGCTGGGACTGGACTTCGAGATGGGCGTAAAGCTCTCGGGCTCGCGCTTCACCGTAATGAAGGGACCCGTTGCCCGCATGCACCGTGCGCTGTCGCAGTTCATGCTGGACGTACAGACCCAGGAGCACGGCTACACCGAGTGTTACGTGCCCTACGCCGTCAACGGCGAATCGCTCAAAGGAACCGGCCAGTTGCCCAAGTTCGAGGGCGACCTGTTTGCCGCCAAAAAGGGCGGACAAGAGGGCGAAGCGCAACCCGACCATACCGCGCTGTATCTGATTCCGACCAGTGAAGTGCCGTTGACTAATTTTGTGAGGGACGAAATCGTGGCCGAGGCCGATTTGCCCATCAAACTCACTGCCCATACGCCGTGCTTTCGCTCCGAGGCGGGCAGCGCCGGGCGCGACACGCGCGGCCTGATCCGCCAGCACCAGTTTGACAAGGTGGAGATGGTGCAGATCGTGCACCCCGACAAGAGCTACGAAGCGCTGGAAGCCATGGTGGGCCATGCCGAAGCCATCCTGCAAAAACTGGGCCTGCCCTACCGCGTGATGAGCCTGTGCACCGGCGACATGGGTTTTGGCGCGAGCAAGACCTATGACCTGGAAGTGTGGTTGCCGGCGCAGAACACGTTTCGTGAAATCAGTTCGGTGTCCAACTGCGAAGCTTTTCAGTCGCGCCGCTTGCAGGCACGTTTCAAAAATGCTCAGGGTAAGAACGAGCTGGTGCACACCCTGAATGGCTCCGGCCTAGCTGTGGGGCGCACACTAGTGGCCGTGCTGGAGAACTACCAGAATGCCGATGGTTCGGTCACTATTCCCGAAGCCCTGCGCCCGTATCTCGGCGGTATGGTGACTCTGCGGCCCTGATAGAATTTGCTCTTCGCCGGATTGAAGCAACTATTTAGGAAGCGTGGCAGAGTGGCCGAATGTACCTGATTCGAAATCAGGCGTACCGAAAGGTACCGTGGGTTCGAATCCCACCGCTTCCTCCAGGTAGTCAGGGTCTCTGCGGTGCAGAGGCCCTTTTTACTGGAAAGGCCCGCACCGTGCGGGCCACAGCCCGGTGATGGCATTCTCTGTTCGCTTTATCCCCACTGTTTCCGAGCATCTTTCCTCGGAATTCCCCAGTTTTCTCAAATGCCAATTCCGTCGGTACCGTCAGGGTCAATGCAATCCCCGGTGATCTGCGACTGGATGAGAGAAGGGCGCCCGTGGCGCCCTTCGATCGCTGCCCGTAAGTTGGGCTAAATTGCCACCCCCAGCAACTTGCGCTGCTCTTGCCAGCACGCCGGCAATGGCACCGAACGCATCAATCGCTCCAGAGTGATTTCAGTCGGTTGTTCCCCCCTGACGATCAAATCCACAATATCCGGCGCCAGGAACGACAGGTAGATCGTACGGGTCACATACGAAGCCGTTACCGATTCGGTTGCGGCAATCTCAGCCACCCCCGCGCTACTCCCCGAAGTTAATCGACCCAGCCAATCCTGTGACTTTTTCAGCATGGCAACCAGCTTGGCATCCGGCGACCTGCGCATGGGCATTCCCGGTGCGTTCACAATCAGGCGTACGGCCATCCCGCAGCGCTTGAGTTTGGCAGCAACCTCGATCACAGGTCCTGGCGTTGGGTCCAATCCGATGCAGGTCAGTTGGATGGTGAGACCTGATCAACTATCCGGTAGGCGCGTGAATGGCCGTTGACCGAGGGAGATGCCACCACGTTCAATCCCAGTCGCTTGCGCATGACTCCACTGATGACGCCGCGCAGCGAATGCGCTTGCCATCCGGTAAGAATCATCATCTCTTCAATCGTCACGCCGGTGGTCGATCGCAGACTGGCGATGAGTTGGGATTGTTTGCTGCTATTCACTACGGTTTGAGACGCTGGAGCAGGAATTGGCGCTGCTGCAATTCGTAAACCGGGCTTTGTTGCCTTGGCGACGGGTCGTACTGGATTGCACTTAGTAGCCGCATCGATTCGCAATTTTACGGTTGTTGATTTGATGGGCTTGGCGGCGACCTTTGCTGGGGTAGCTGCAACTGCTTTTGGATTGACTTTGATCGGGGTCTTGGTTTTGGCGCTCATGCGTATCTCCTGATAAATCCACCGCGACAACCGCGGCGGTTCACCAGTAACGCTCTTGTGCGCCACGGTATCAAGTCAAATCGACACAGATAGTCGCATTTGTGCGAATGACGAGTTGCCTAACAGAAGAACACTCGACCGCTGGGATACGGACGGCTTTTTGCGAAGTACACCATCTGAATCAAGCTATCAACCTGGTCGTCGTAGCGGCAACCTGGGAACGACACAAACTCATTGATCAGTGGTGTGATCCAGCTATCTTTCCCGTCGCGTCGGAGCAGATGCACCCGACCGCACTCAAATTCAGGAAGCATCCTGGCTGCGCGCCCGAGCTTGGAATCCATTGGGCGATACGGATGCACTCGAATTGCCCGCTCCTTGAGGTACGCACACAAAGATTCACCGACATTCGCGAGTTCGACAATGAATTGGACATTTGAGCCAAACTGTTGGATAAGACTAGCTGCTTTGTCTCGGATGACTTCGTAGTGCCAGCGTCCACGATCCACGAGTAATACGGTACAAATCCCTTCGGAAATATACGCGACCGTGATCGCCGTAAAGTCTGCACATTCCGACATCGAAGTTGCGCAGTCTATGCTCACACAGTAATAGCCATATTCCGACTTTTGGGGCATCTGGTCGACGATCTTGAGGCGCCAGGACGAGTGGATGGCCGGTCGAGCTTGTTTGTTGCTATTGAATGTATATTATTGACAAGTACATATAAAATGCAACATACTCGCACTATGAATCTCCGTGCCCAATCCACGTATGAGCAGGCTGTCCTAGAACTTGCCAGGACAAAACCGCTGCTGCGTGCCCGGGATCTTGCGCATCAGGAACTGCCAACCATTGTCCTCAGTCGACTGGTTGCCGCTGGAAAGCTAGAAAGAGTTGCTCGAGGGGTGTATGGCCTGCCAGGTCTTGCCATCAGCGAACACCGGTCACTGGCGGAAGTGGCGCTGCGTGTGCCGCAGGGAGTGGTGTGTCTGCTTTCCGCATTGCGGGTGCATGGCCTCGGGACCCAGGCGCCGTTTGAGGTCTGGCTTGCCATCGAAAATCGCGCACCCATTCCAAGGCTTGACCAACCCAAAATTCGTCATGTTCGAATGTCGGGAGCGGCATTCACCGATGGCATTGAACGCCTGCCGGTCGATGGTGTGAGCGTGCCAGTGTTTAGCGCTGCCAAGACTGTGGCCGACTGCTTCAAATATCGCAACAAAATCGGACTAGATGTTGCGCTGGAGGCCCTGCGCGACGGCTGGGCCCAACGGAAATTCACGATGGACGAGATCTGGCACTTCGCGACGGTTGACCGCGTGGCCAATGTCATGCGCCCTTATCTGGAAAGCGTGACCACATGAGTCGAAATCTGGCGGCATCAGTCCGCGCACGTCTGAAGCAACACGCTGACGCCAACAAGCAAGACTTCAATTTGACGCTCACGCATTACGGTCTGGAGCGTTTGTTGTACCGACTGTCCGTTTCCGAGCACGCCTCGAACTTCCTGCTCAAAGGGGCGTTGCTGTTCACGCTTTGGTATGACGTTGCGCACCGGCCCACCCGTGATGCTGATCTTTTGGGCTTTGGCCCGGATGATGTCGATACTGCGGTCAAGACTTTCCGCCAAATTTGCCTGACCCCTGGCGAAGACGGGGTGGTGTTTGATCCGGATTCAGTCAAGGGATCGATCATCCGCAAAGAGGCAGGCTATGGAGGTGTGCGGATCGACATGCAGGCAAAGCTGGATGGTGCGTGCATCGCACTGCAAGTTGACATCGGTTTCGGTGACGCGGTGACTCCGGGACCACAGGCGATCAGCTACCCGGTACTGCTGGAAGATTTTCCGGCACCGCAGCTACGGGCCTATCCAAAATACACGGTCGTTGCCGAAAAATTCCATGCAGTGTGTTTGCTGGGGCTGGCCAACACACGAATGAAGGATTACTTCGATTTGTGGGTGCTACTGGACGACTCCACGCTTGATCGGTCCGAAGTGCGCCGCGCCATTGAAGCAACGTTTGAGCGCCGCAAAATGCCCATGCCGACCACAGTGCCCATCGGATTTACAGACTCCTTCGCCGGAGATGCAACGAAGCAAACTCAGTGGAAGGCATTTATGAAAAAGAATCAGCTTGATCCTATCGCGCTGGCCGATGTAGTGAGCAAATTGCGCGGTAGGTTTCAAGCTGTCGGGGTCATTTGATACCGCACGCAAGGGAACGGGGTGTTGGATTCGAATCCTTGTTTGGGATCAGAATTCAACTTTCAGGGGTATGTAGCTGTTTGTTTGTGTGATTCGTTCGGCTCCGCCATTAAGTCTGGGCTCCCCTAACAAGGAGCCCTTTCTTTTTGCAAAGCGTCGCACCGTGCGGTCTGTGACAGGGTGATGTAACGCTCTGAACCTGATCACAAGGCCATTTAAAGTGTCGGTTACCAACCCATTCTCAGAAGTGCATGTGCTGCAATGCTGCGGTATTGCGAGCTGGACACTTTGGCCAAGGATATGATTTATGAGGCTTGGAGGGAGTGGGCGATATCGCTCGCAACCTGAAGGTGGACTAGAGGCTGTAGCGCCCGTGAAATCTGCATGAGCCGCTATCTAAATAAGAGCAAATGCTTTGCCCAAGATCCCCATCTATTTGTAAATCGAGGATGGATGTGCCGTCGCTTGGGTCAGAATAGCCAATCAAAATCCATGGACTCCCCAATGAAGCTTCCCAAAGGCTTGTACGACCGTCTGATTTACGAGGACGAAGTTGATGAGGTCACCAGCCTGACTAGTCAACACCGAGCACTGGTCGCTGCGCCCACGGTGCACCAGCGGCGCGAACAATTCGTTGCGGAGTTGGTGCACCGCTTGCCAGAACTGTTGGACGCGGCGGCGGCCGGGCAGCCTGATGCAAGCGAAAAGGCCAAAGCCGAAATTGAACTGATCCGCCAGCTCCTGATGCAACTGCGCCCAAGTGGCCAGGGTGAGCGTCTGCCGGCCATGCCAGCGCAGTTACTCAAGTCGATTCATGCACCCAATACCGAAGTGTTGATGCCCGCCACGGGGTTGCGCCACCCCTGGCTGTTTACGTCTGCCAGAGCCGACCCGTCACTGCTGAATGAATTGCGCGCCGAGTTGCGCGAGGTCGATCGGGTGGACATTCTGGTCAGTTTCATTACCTGGAGCGGCGTACGCAAATTGCTCGATGTCTTGGAACAAGTCACTGCGCTCGATGCGCATGGCAATCCGAAGACAGAGTTCCGAATACTGACGACCACTTACATTGGTGCGACCGAGGTGCGTGCGGTGGATGCGTTTGCCAAGTTGCCTGGCGTTGAGTTGCGGATCTCGCTTGATGGACGCCGTACACGCCTCCACGCCAAGGCATGGATTTTTCATCGCGTCACCCAATTTGGCACTGCCTTCGTTGGAAGCGCCAACCTGTCCGAATCCGCATTGATTGGCGGCATCGAATGGACGGTGAAGTTTGCCCAAGCCAGTGGTTCGCCCTTGTTCGCCGCTGCGGTTGCCAATTTCGAGACGCTTTGGAATGACAAGGAATTCCAGCCCTACGACCCCAGTAACGACCAGCACCGTGAAGCTTTAGTGCGTGCGCTGGCCAACGAACGTGGCCGTGGTGGAAACGCTTCCATCGCGGCCAGTAACGTGGTGGCACTACAAACTTGGTTTGATTTACGACCCAAGTCCTACCAGCAAGAAATGCTTGACCAGTTGGCTGCCGAGCGGCGGCTGGGACGTCGCCGCAATTTGGTGGTGGCGGCCACAGGTACTGGCAAGACTGTGGTGGCGGCGTTTGACTACTTGCGGCTGCGTGAGGAAGAGGGTGCCGCACCGAAGCTATTGTTTATCGCGCACCGAGCCCAAATTCTGACGCAGGCGCTATCGACCTTTCGCCAAGTATTGCGAGACCCAGCGTTTGGTGAACTGCTGGACGGCGACAACACGCCTTCGCAATACGAGCACATCTTTGCCACGATCAACACGGTGCATGGTCGACGCTTGGTGGCGCAACTGGGCGGCCATTTTTGGCGAATCGTCATCGTGGACGAGGTGCACCACTTGCCAGCCACAACCTTTGATCAGTTTATTGGAGCGGTGCAGCCGCACTATCTGCTCGGGCTGACTGCCACCCCCGACCGCTCGGACGGCCAAAGCCTAATGCACTACTTTGACAGCCGCCCAGACGGTTCGCCCGCAGTGTCGCTGCGGCTTTGGGATGCACTGGACCAGCAGTTGCTTACCCCGTTTGAATACTACGCAACCGCAGACGAGACCGACATGACCACCGTGGAGTGGGGACGTGGATCGGAGGTGGCTCAGCTTTCCAATATCGTTTCGGGCAACGCAGTGCGCGCCAGAACGGTGGTCAATGCGCTGAATGCCTATGTGGCTGACCTGAACGCCCTCAAGGGCTTGGCCTTTTGCGTGAGTGTGGCCCATGCGCATTTCATGGCCGACTTTTTCAACCGTTCAGGCTTGCCTGCTGTGGCGCTGACTGGTGCTGACTCGCAGGATGCGCGAACGGCCGCCGTGCAACAACTCAGCCACGGTGCGCTGAAGATGATTTGCAGCTGTGACGTGTTCAATGAAGGCATTGACATCCCAGATGCAAATGCCATTCTCCTGCTACGCCCCACCCAAAGCCCCGTTGTTTTTCAGCAGCAGATCGGCCGGGGCCTGCGGCTCGCAAAGGGTAAAGAGGCGTGCTTGGTGCTGGACTTTGTCGGCCTGTACAACAACGAATTTCGCTTTGATGTGCTGCTTCGGTCAATTACGGGAAGTAGCCGCCGTCAGATTGCCGACGCGGTGGCCAATGGGTTCAGCACGCTCCCGGCGGGTGTCCATATTCAGTTCGACAGGGTAGCGCGCGAACGGGTTCTAAGCAACTTACAACAGGCGCTGAATTTGAATGTGGTTCGCTTGTGCGCTGAGTTGGCAGCATGGGCTGCACTGCAAAGCGGAGCGTCCTTGTTGCTACGCAACTTTTTGCTCGATAGCCAATTGGAATTGAGTGACATTTACACCGGTGGCACCAATGCCCGCTCTTGGACTAGCCTGAAGCGCAGAGTGAATCTGGAGCCCGTGCCATTGGGTCCGCGCGAAGCCGACTTGGTGCGGCGGATTTTCAGTGTGCTGCATGCCAATGATCCTACGCTGCTGGCTGCCTGGAAGGTCGCACTGTCGGGCGGGGCCATCGACGCACGCCGAGTCCAAATGCTGGCTTACCAATTGCTGCCCACGCGAACGGAAGTCATCGCCCCTGATCAATTTCTATCGCTCGTCTTTGCCAACCCCGTGGCGCGTGCTGAGTTGCAAGAAATCGTTGGCATTCTCCAAGAGCGTAGTGCGTTGGAGCCGGTGCCTTTGCCCGGTGCGCCGGCCGGTTGGACGCTGGCGCTGCACGGACGGTATACGCGGGCTGAGATTTTGTCGGCTGTTGGTTACCTGACGCCCACTGCACGCCCACTTTCCGACAGTGGTTGCTTGCCGTTAACGGAGGCCATGACTGAAGTTCTATTCGTGACTCTGGACAAAAGCGAAGGGTTTGACGAGCGCGTTCAGTACAAGGACTACGCTATCAGCCCGGAACTGTTCCACTGGCAAACGCAAAACCGCGCTGGGCCTAACAACAATTCTGGGCGACGCTACACCGATAGCCCGGCAAATGGCTGGAAGTTTCAACTGTTCGTTCGCGAAGACCGTGATGCGGCCTATGTGGCGGTGGGCCCCGTTCGACTTGTTTCCCATGAGAGCGACCGGCCGATTTCTATTGCCTGGCGGCTTGATAAGCCTCTGACGGCTGAACTGTTTCGAAAGTTCAGCGTGTTGCGTGGCTGAAAGGGGTGGGAGTGAGTTTATGGGCCAAATTGAGCGTTAGCCCTTTTGGGATGTGCGCAAGCAGCTATAAAAAGCGTAGCGAATACATTTCAATCCCGCCCTGGCGCCTTAAACACTTCCTTCGCATGCCAATCCAGGTACGCCTTCTGCGGTGCATAGGCCGCGCTCTGCGGCCGGATGATGCCGGCCCCGTGGTACGACAGCAGGTTTGAGCGGGTGGCGTCGCCCAGTTGCAGGTTCTGGCTGAAGACGATCGACAGGTTGGCGGGTTGAACGGTGAATGCACCCAGGTCAAATATCTTGTGGTGCAGGGAGCACATGGCCATACCGTTGCTCTCCACGTCCGGCCCATCGGCGGTAAACCACTGGATATGCGCAGCCTCCAGCCCGGCGCTGATGTTGCCGATACGCAGGTCGAACCCGCACACACAGCAGCGGTACTCGTATGCACGCAGCACCCGCTCGCGGAAAGCGGGGTCGCGCCTGCGGCCTGGCAGTGTGGCGCTGGCAACAATGGCGGGTTCGTTCAGGTCCAGCCCGGTCTGCGTCGCAATGTCCAGGTGCAGCGTTTCCGGAAAGTGATGTTGCAACAGTTGCCGCGCCAGGCCGGCGCACAGCGCTTGGTCGGAGCGCAAAAGCGCATCCACCGCCGGTGCAAAGCCAGCCCGCACGCATTCAGCCCTGAACCAGGTAACGCCAGGCGCAGGGCCCTGTGTCGCAATGGCAATACCACCGGCGGATTCCAGTTGCCAAATGTTGCCGCCGGCATCGTTGCACAAATGCCAGAACGGCAGCTGGCGGGTAGCAGGCGCGCTGGCGGTGCCGAATTCGGTCAGCAATTGCTTGAAAGCAGCCTCCACATCTGCAAACGCTGCGGTGCGCGGCTCGTTGCGCTGCAGCCGCCCCAGCCAGAAGAGGATGAGCAAGGGTTTGTGCACCGCCCGACCACCCCCGACCGGTGCCATGCGGATAGTGGCAAAGGTTTGCAGAATATCTGCGGCGGTATGGATAGCTGGCATCACGGTTGCCAGTAAACCGCTTTGTCCGGAATCACCCACCGCACCCCGCCTCGCGGGTCGGGCAGGTCGTCGGTGTAGCGGGGAATCAGGTGAATGTGCAGGTGCGGCACGGTCTGCCCGGCAGCTGCCCCGTCGTTTATGCCGATGTTGTAGCCCTGCGGCGCGTGCAGCGCATCAAGTTGCTGCTTGGCCTGGTCCAGAAGGGCCAGCAGGTCGATACGTTCGGCCTCTGTCAGGTCAAAGTAGGAGCCGGTGTGCCGGTGCGGAATCACCAGGCTGTGCCCCGGAGATACCGGATACCCGTCACGCACCAGCACGCCCGACGCGTTTCGCAGCACGACGCGTTCGGGAGGCAGGGTGCAGAAGGGGCAGGGTTTGTCCGCTGGCATGCGGGGAAGTCTATCGGAAACGGTTGCACAGTTCCCGACAATGAGGGCGCCGAAGGCTCTATGAATCGTCATGAAAGGCAGATTTTTAAGAGGCTGGCATGAAGCAGTTGATTAGTGAGCTTCAGGAGTTGTTTGCAATGAGACCAGTTGGCTTGTAAGCTCCCCAATGTGAAGACCACATACAACCTTCTTGAAGAGCCGGAGCATGAATTGAAACTGCACGCATTAATGCAGGGGCTTGTTCTTGCACTTTTTGAGTTTATAAGCGTGCCTTTAGCCCTCATCAGTATTGCCTCGGCAGCTGTTGAAAGCTTTCTACGGAAAATTTAAGTTCCGCCATGGCCCAATACGAGTAGTTGAGCCAAACGACTTCAGGGATTGCTTAAGTGGCATGGGCAAAACTTTGCCGCGACTTCGATTACCCCGAGGACGGCCCAACGTGCATATCTGTAGGCTCCTGTATTCTGTGGATAGCTCTTAGTGTCATGCCATGACTCACCAACCAATCCAAGTCACCGTTGAAGATTTAGAAGAGGAAAATGCTCGACTTACAGCGTTGCTTGAGGCCAACGGGATCGAATGGCGAAAGTCCGTCCGATCTGAGGAAAAGTTGGAGGGCGTGCGAAGCCAGAATCGGCTGAGCATTGAACAAAAAATTGGGTTGTTCAAGCGCCTTTTTCGAGGTCGCCAGGATTTATTCCCTGTGCGCTGGCAGAGCAGGGCAAGTGGTAAGGCTGGCTATTCCCCAGCCTGCGCGAATGAATGGCTTGCGGGTGTTTGTGAGAAGCCGCGCATCAAATGTGCAGATTGCAGCAATCGGCAGTTCGTTCAGCTTTCTGACGATGTGTTTTATGACCATCTTGCGGGCGAGCAAACCATAGGCGTCTATCCGTTGCTGGCCGATGAAACCTGCCATTTCCTGGCGGCAGATTTCGATGATGCGGAATGGCGGCAGGATGTCAGTGCCTTCAAAAAGTCCTGTGATGACCTTGGGGTACCGGTTGCCATCGAAATTTCTCGCTCCGGCTCAGGTGCACACGCCTGGATTTTCTTTGACGGACGGCCATTGGCCCGCGATGCCCGTCGTCTGGGGACCGCCATCATCAGCCATGCTTGTTCAAGAACCCGGCAACTCAAGTTGGAATCGTATGACCGATTGTTTCCCAATCAGGATGTCATGCCTAAGGGAGGATTCGGTAATCTGATTGCCTTGCCGCTGCAAAAGGCACCTCGTGAGTCGGGATGCAGCGTATTTGTCGATGCTGACTTCAGGCCATTTCCGGACCAGTGGGCATATTTGGCGGGAGTTGTTCAGATGGCCGTTCAGGATATCGAACCAACTATCCTGCGGGCAACCGGTGGGGTCCACCCGCTGGATGTGACGTTCATCGACGAAGAGGACCTCAACGAGCCTTGGAAGAAAGTGGCCACAGCGTCCAGGAAATTGACCGTGCCGCTGCCGTCTGTGTTGACAGCAACCCTGTCGAATCTGATCTATTTTGAAAAGAAGGCATTGCCGCAGTCTCTTGCCAACCGCCTGATTCGGCTGGCGGCCTTCCAAAACCCGGAATTTTTCAAAGCACAGGCGATGCGATTTTCAGTTTGGAATGTTCCCAGAGTCATTGGCTGTGCAGTAAACTTTCCCAATCACATCGGGTTGCCGCGTGGCTGCCTTGATGCAGCAAAAGAATTGCTTCGGGACAATGGAATTCAATGCGAATTGGTCGATGAGCGCTCCAATGGCAGCCCATTGGAACTGACGTTTACGGGCAAACTCCGAGCTGATCAGGAGGTCGCGGTGCAGGAGGTGGCCAAACACGATGCCGGCGTGCTTTGCGCCCCAACTGCGTTTGGCAAGACGGTGACTGCTGCTGCGCTGATTGCCAAGCGTGGCGTCAATACGCTCATATTGGTTCATCGCACCGAGCTCCTTAAGCAGTGGCAGGAGCGACTACAAGCCTTCCTGACTCTGGATAAGGGCTATGTCGGAGTCATCGGCGGCGGCAAGTCCAAGCCCACCGGAAAAATTGACATCGCCGTGATGCAGTCACTTTCCCGCCAAGGGGAGGTCAACCCGATAGTGGAATCCTACGGGCAGGTGATCATTGACGAATGCCATCACGTTGGTGCCGTCTCATTTGACGCCATCCTGAAGCGGGTCAAAGCCAAGTACGTATTGGGGCTAACTGCAACACCGATTCGCCGCGATGGACAGCAACCCATCATATTCATGCAATGTGGCCCGATTCGACACTCGGCTGCCAGACCGCTGAGCGCACCGCAGGATCTGGAGGTGGTTCCTCGGTACCGAGACCGCCGGATTGAAACCGTTCAGGATGCTGGAATCCAGGATATTTTCAAGTTACTGGCAAATGATGACGCCCGCACGGATGCCATTGCGGCAGAAATCGAAGCGGCGTATCGGGCGGGAAGGAAAGTTCTGGTGCTGACTGAACGGACGGAGCATCTGACTGCAATCCAAAAAGCACTGGCAGACAAGGATGTTGAGCCCTTCGTTTTGCACGGTCGGATGTCAAAGAAACAGCGCAGCACGTTGGTGGAGTCACTCAACGCCTTGCCCGGTAATGCGCCACGAGTTTTGCTGTCGACCGGAAAACTGGTGGGGGAGGGCTTTGATCACCCAGCTCTGGATACTCTGGTCTTGGCGATGCCCGTATCGTGGAAGGGCACCCTCCAGCAATATGCGGGTCGCCTTCACCGCGACCATGCTGAAAAGACCACTGTAAAGATCATCGACTTCGTGGACTCCGGTCATCCGGCACTGCTACGCATGTGGGCGAAGCGACAGGTGGGGTACCGGGCGATGGGCTACAGGACAAGCGAAATGCTGATTTGATTGTCGGCATGCTTGGGTTGGCCCGAGTCGTCAACGTGAAATTTCCGAGCGCATCGCCACGCGACGCGCAAGACTGTCGCCGGAGCGCAAATCCCTGCAGACGCGATTGCTGGCCAAGTGGCGCTCCAAATAGGGTGGGCCTGGAGCGTCTCATCATTCAGATTTGCCAAACGTACCAAAATTGATACACTAGACCATGGAGAAGAAATCACCCCCGACCTTAGGTGCGCGGTTTTTCAAGACGGATGCCGGCGGTGAGCCGGTTCGTGAATGGCTGAAGGACCTCCCAGTCGTTGACCGTAAGTCCATCGGTGAAGACATCAAGACTGTACAGTTTGGGTGGCCCCTCGGCATGCCGTTGGTCGCTCATTTGGATAGTGGAATTTGGGAAGTCCGCACGCGGTTGAGTACACGCATCGCCCGGGTGTTGTTTGTACTCGATGGCGACACGATGGTGCTCCTCCACGGATTCATCAAGAAGGAGCAGAAGACTCCCAAACCGGAATTGGACTTGGCCAAGGAGCGGCTCAAACTTTTGAAGAGACAAAAATGAAAAAGCAAAATATTGGAGGCGATTTCGATGACTTCCTCGCTGAGGAGGGCGTGCTCGAAGAGGTAACCGCGGTGGCGGTAAAGCGGGTGATTTCCTGGCAAATCGAGCAGGAGATGTCGGCTCAAAAGTTGACCAAGACCGCGATGGCGAAGAAGATGCGAACCAGCCGCGCCTCCCTCAACCGCTTGCTTGATGAGAACGACACCAGTCTGACTTTGACTACTTTGGCCGGTGCGGCGGCGGCACTTGGCCGTCGTATCAAGCTGGAGCTAGCGCCTGCCCGAGTTCCAACAGGTGATCCGTACGACTTCAGCAACGCCAGGAAAGGCGCATGAGGTTCCCTGCAATGTGCTTTGCAATTCCCTGTTAGGTCAGCAAAAGTTCCCTGTTAATTTTCTGGGGTAAAGTTCACCAACTGCTTCAAACCCCCGCCAATATTGCGCTGTTCAAAAATAGTTTTTTCAGCATCGGAAAGAGTTGTCTTTGCCCATGATCTCGCTATTGCCGATTCACTTCCTGAACCCAAAGCGGTTGCTGTGGACATCGATTACAGTGGCCGTCATCACAATTTCGCTGAAGACGCTGGCTTGGTACGTCACCGATTCGGTCGGGTTGTTGTCAGACGCGATGGAGTCGTTTGTGAACCTGGCAAGCGCCATTTTTGCATTGATGATGGTGACGATTGCGCAACGTCCTGCAGATGAGGATCATCCTTACGGGCACACCAAGGCGGAGTATTTTTCGTCCGGTTTTGAAGGCATCCTGATCGTTGGCGTAGCGGTGGGCATCATCTTGGCGGCAGCATACCGACTCTTTGAACCACAACCACTACAGGAGTTGGGCTGGGGTTTGTCCTTGTCGGTGCTGAGTTCCGCTCTCAACGGATTGCTGGCATGGGTAATGTTCAGCTCAGCCAAGGTGCATCGCTCTATTGCAATGGAAGCCGATGCCAGGCATCTGGTCACCGATGTCTGGACATCGGTGGGTGTGGTGGTTGGTCTTGTCGGGGTGGTCGTGACTGGCTGGCTCTGGTTGGATGCGTTGGCTGCCATTGGTGTTGCATTGAATATTCTCTGGGAAGGCGGCCGCCTGATGTGGCGATCTTCGCAGGGACTAATGGACGAGGCAGTTGAGCCTGACGTTCTCCGAGAGATCCAGAAAACACTTGATTCCTTTGATCAGCAAACCATCCGTTTTGACCATGTCATGACGCGACGCTCGGGGCAACGCCGTTTTGTGGACTTGCACATGCACATGCCATCCAACTGGACCTTGGGTCGCGCCGCCGAAGTTCGCAGCAGTGTCGAACAGGCTTTAATGGGTGCAGTCCCGGGTTTGCGAGCCACTATTCAATTGCTTCCCAGCGATGTAGAGGCTCACTTTGATGACCCGCAGGACATGAATATTCCATTTTCTGGCCCATAGCGATGGGCATGCACGGCTCCAATGGATGAATTCACCGAGGGACAATAAACACTTAGTAATGTACAGTATCGATTGCGTCCGCCTTACTCGAATTTTCCTCAACCATGCCATCCTCTGCAGTCGTCGAAACCGACCCGTTCGAAACGCTCAATGCAGAGCAACGCCAGGCCGTCGAACATGGTCTTGGAGGCGGCAGTGAAGATACACGCCCCTTGCTGATCATTGCCGGAGCACGATCAGGCAAGACCAACATCCTGGCCTACCGGGTTGCCAATCTCATCCTGCACCGGGCGGATCCACAGCGTATGTTGTTGCTTACCGCAGTCGCTTCATTCCCAATGCGCTGGCCAAGCAATTCGACCAGGTAGTTTGGCCTACAGTCACTGTTGTGATCGCATTGAAGGGACAGGCCATTTCGCATTTCTTGCACCCGGTGCAGGAGGCGAGGTCATTAATGACCGCCGACTTGACCCAACCTTTGGGTTCAAGGCTCAGGAGGCGCCAAGGGCAGACAGCAACACAGCGACCGCATCCTGTACAGCGGGATACATAAATCTCTAGCAGCAGTGCAGCGCGGCACGGTGATCGCATGAGGTAGTCAGGATATCTGTTCTCGAACTTTTTTGCACGCACGCAGTGATGCAGCAGGCCCTCAACGGGAATTATTGATCAGCAAGTCGGGCGCGCAGTTCGGTCTTTAGGACCTTGCCGTAGTTGTTTTTTGGCAGTGAAGTCACCATCAGGTAACGCTTGGGCCGTTTGAAGCGTGCCATTTGGGCCACGAAATGCCTATCCAGTTCTTCAACCGAGATATTTGCCCCGTGTTCAGCAACTACAAACGCTACGACAGCTTCACCCCATTCTGGGTCCGGTGCACCAACCACTGCCACCTCTGACACGCCGGGTACAGTAAGCAAGATCTCTTCCACTTCACGCGGATAGACATTGGAGCCTCCGCTGATGATCAAGTCCTTGCTGCGGTCCTTTAGGGTTAGGAAGCCTTCAGAGTCCAGGAAGCCCACGTCTCCCGTGAACAGCCAACCAGCACGCAATGCGGCTGCGGTGGCCTGGGGGTTCTGCCAGTAACCTGTCATGACGCTGTCGCCTTTAACCAGAACCTCACCAATCTCGCCCTGTGCAAGGCTGCCGCCTTGTGCATCGGCAATGCGTATACAAACCGGCGTTTGTGCCACTCCGACAGAACCCAAGCGTTCGTGGTGGCGTGGATGGTTGGCGTCCATGATGTGTTGGCGAGACAACGCGGTGCCTACCATGGGCGTTTCACCTTGTCCGTAGATCTGAACAAAGCGCGGCCCCATTACTCGCAACGCGCGTTCGATATCGGCCATGTACATTGGGGCCCCACCGTAAACGATGGTCTTGAATGCGCGTGCTGATGCCTCGTGCGAAAGTCCTTGCTGCTGCGCGTAATCGACCAACCGCTTGACGATGGTTGGCGCAGCGAATGTGGAAAGTGCACCGATGCGCCATCCCAGTTCGAACAACTCGCCAGGGTCCACACCGCCTGATACGGGGACCGCATGCCTGGCACCTGCCATCAGGTGTGGAATGGCGTAGATTCCTGCGCCGTGCGACATGGGTGCGCCATAGGCAATCGTGTCGGTCGGCTGGATCGAGTCAACGTCGATGAAGTAAGTCATCCCCATGGTCATCAGGTTGCGGTGCGTCAGCATCACACCCTTGGGTCGTCCGGTGGTGCCGCTGGTATAGAAAAGCCAGGCAACATCGTCGGGGGCACGTTCCACAATTGATACTGAAAGAGCGTCGCTAGCAGGTGCGAGGAGCGCGTCGCATTCGCTGGATTCAATGTCTACTTGTCGTTCCAATCCAGCGAGCGGCTTAGCGGCCACGTCGTTGGTCACAAATCCCCAGCGAGCCTTTGCGTTGTCGATGATCCATTCGGTTTCGCGGGAATGGAGCTTGGCATTGATTGGTACCACGATCAGGCCGGCCCACCAGCAACCCCAGAGTAACTCCAGATACCGTGGGTGGTTCCTCATAAATAGCACGATCCGGTCACCCGGTTCCAACCCCGCGTCGTAAAGTCTCTGCGCCATGCTCGCGCAACGTGCGGCCCACTCGCCATAAGTTGCCCACTGTTGCGCACCATGCAGGATGGCCGTCTGGTCCGGCGTTGTCTGAGCATGACGAAGCAGAAGATGTGCAAGTTGCATGGGATTACTCCATGGTCAGTCTGAGGGCGTGGCTGAATGTTGCTTCGATTGTGATCAGGTTATGCCGTAAAGTCAGGTATTTGGTCAGCCGGTGGCAAATTTCGGAAAGATCAACGGTAAGAAATTCGAACATGAAAATCAAACGCTGGTTTCGCTGACTGAAAGCGAATGACGAGGTTTGTGTCGCCACAGAACTCTCCAAGTTGTCTTTGCAGTCAACGGGTATGTGTTGAGTCACCCAGAGACACGCGGCAGCTGAAGAGCCATTGTTCGGTGGAAAGAACCTGAACTCACAATTTCATTCTTTCCCAATTCCAGCTATCCTAAGACCATGTCACTCGACTTTTGTTACGCCGAAGTTTCCCAACGCCTACTAGTCACCGGCGGTACCGGTTTTATTGGAACTGCGTTGTGTTGCGCCCTTCTAAGGGAAGGCCATGCAATAACCCTGTTCACACGCAATCCGGCGAAGGCCACTCATCTTTTTGGCTCTAAAGTACGCACCGTCCAAAGATTCTCCGATCTGGATCCGGCAACCCAATTTGATGTTGTTGTGAATCTTGCGGGTGAACCAATCGTAGGGCCTCGTTGGACGAAGTCCCGTAAGGTGGTGCTTCATGCCAGCCGCCGCGACCTCACGCAGTGGTTGGTTGAATGGATTGCCAGCGCGCACAGCAAGCCCAGGTTGATGATTTCCGGCTCCGCTATAGGATACTACGGTGTGCAGCCCATAGGCGAGCCCCGTTCCCTCTCTGAAGAAGCACCAGCGCAGGACATCTTCATGTCTGAAATTTGTCAGGCATGGGAGTCAAGCGCGCAAGCCGTACGGCAACTTGGCGTCACATTGGCCATCCTGCGTCTGGGCATCGTGTTGGGACCGTGCAGTTCGGGTCAGGGCGCATTGCCAAAAATGCTATTGCCGACGCGTTTCGGGCTGAATGGTGTTTTGGGTCAGGGTCAGCAGATCGTGAGCTGGGTGCACTTGGCCGACGTGTTGGGTGCCATTGCGCATGTGATGCGCCTGCCGGGCGAACAAGCTCAGGGCGCGTTCAACCTCACAGCACCTGAACCCATGAGCCAGAAAGAATTCATGAAGATTGCAGCGCAGGTGCTGGGACGCCGCTGGATCCTGCCGATCGTCACACCATCTTGGATCCTGCGCGGACTATTGGGCGAGCAGGCAAGCTTGCTCTTGCAAGGGCAAAGGGTTTTGCCAACGCGATTATTGAGTGCAGGCTACACCTTTTCATTTCCAAAGTTGGGGCAGGCTCTCAAAGATTGTGTCAAAAGGTAGATGCCGCGGCTGATCGTCTGCTGAGACCAAGACGGAGTGTCCATGGTTCGTCAGACGATAGGGTTGTTCGAGATGGACGGGGCTAAGTGCTTTGGCGCCATGACGTTTACTTTACCTGCCAGTGTCGGCAAAGTGGAAGAACAAACATCGCCAGCAAGCAGCAATGTAGTTATCTGTCAATTCGATTGAATCCGACTGAGTCGTTGCGCATAGCTTCAATCTTGCGAAGATCTGCTGGACAAAGTCAAGTTGGTATGGCCAAGGCTGATCAGGCGCCTGTGAACTGATAAGGCTGTCGGAAAATGGACTGGCACTTCACACTCCTGCTTTTCGCATTTGCCGTGCTCATCATGTTGGGCCCCATGTATCGTGGTAGTAAGACATTTCATAAGAACATGTTTTACGCGGACGACGTCACATCGATGGGAGTCGTCTCCAACATCGAAGTTTTTGATGTCAACGACAAAGAGTTTGGGCACTTGGTTGGACTTGTTTTCACCAGTACGGACGAAGATCTCCGGCTAAGCATCACACAGAAAGACGCATTGGTTCTCGCGGATAACCCCGTGCCACGTTTGTCGAAAATAGTCAATCGTGAGAACGCCGCGAGGCGCTCTAGGAACCGCACCACGGTCTGCTCCTCCCAGAACACCTCAATGTTCGTTACCCAGCCCGCAACCAATACCAAGCCGCCCAGACCACTGCCCACTACCTGGTAGGCGATATTGATGTCACCGTTTCTTGCATATCGGATTTGCGGTGTCATGAATTCCTCTGTTCGTCTGTTCGTCTGTTTGATGGGAACGGCTGCCGACCGTGCAATCGCTCTAGTTTCATGATCGGTTTAGTCGGTCTTTGAATAGCCGCTTGACGGAGTCTCGCCCGTCCGCCTTGGGGTGCGAAGCCAAGTTCACAAATGGACTCGGCTTGCCAGTAAGTTGGACCGCCTTAGAACTGCCGCCCGACAGTACCCGCTTCAATGCCGGTTCACGCGCTCCACCAATACCCAACCTTCAATTTTGACGGTCTGTTTTGCAGAAAATCGTTGGACCTACTAGGCACATTCCAGACTGTCAAGTTTCCCGACGGAGGACGTTCAGCGAACGAGCTAAGCGGCCTGCCGTTGGCGCTCCACTTTAGTGATGGAACGTTCAAACTTCTCTCCTGCAAATCAAACGCTACCTACATCACGCTTTTGCTTTGTAGTCCACTTTGTCACAAGCCACAAAACTGAGCCTACAGCAGAAAACAACGCGCACAATTGATAAACGCCATCATGTGAGACGAGGTCCAGAAGTGGATTCGCGCTAGAAAACGGTGCCAGGGGATGTATGTCGTGATGCATCAAGCTGTCCAGCCCGATGTGACTGAGCGTTCCGAAAAACGAGCCTGCCAACACTGCAGCCTTTTTGATAGGCTCAGGCTCCACAAGCCAATCTTGTCTGTAATGCCGGACCTCGCGGTTGTAGCGTCTCAGTATGGGATCACATATCCACGGTGCTATCCAAACTACCAGACAGGCTATGAGAAGAGCGCCCCAAACAGTGTGACTGGGGCCATGAAGCACTTGAGCGCCCACAAGCATGCCGATGCCCGGTTCAATGTCCATGGCGATTTGGGCGACTGCGAACGTCAACAGACTCAGGTGGCGTTTTGCAGCCGGTTTGACGATGAGGGCTGCGCCCATATGGAGCGGGGTGAACGGCATAGAGTTTTGGACCGGTGTTGGTAAAGGCGTCCGATCGCCGCGGATCAGAGAGGGGCCGATTTGAGCAATTGGTAAATCAAAAGGATCATCATGCACCCATTGTCGAAGTTGCTAGGCTCTCTTTTGCCGCACAACGTCAGGTAGTGCGTACCAAGAAGCAGCGTGGCTCTGCTTTTCCGGAAAAGAGCAGATAACATGGAAGCTGGTGAGCAGATTTCTTCAACGCCTCAAGGAGATGACATGGTTTCGAGTTCGCAGAGGCTTGCATGAGCGGGCCGGCTACAGCAGCATTTTCTTTTGCACCGTTGGGTGCGATCGCGTTGGCTGCGCTCGCCCTGCGCGAAGCCCACCAGATGGGGCGCGAGTACCAGGACGTATTTGCCGAGATCAAAAGGCGTGCCGATGCCCTCTCCCAGGCAAGAGATGCGTCGCAACAGGCACGCATTGACGAACGTAAGGTCTTGCGAAACCGGGCGCTGCGGTCTGAAGCGCGGCTGGAGCGACTTCGCGGACTGCTGGGCGGCGTGGAAGATGCGGCTGGTGTCCATTTTGTTGGCGGGCTTCCAGCAGGGATGCCGACTCCTGTGGACCGGTTGACGGACGGGTGGCGCCGGCATATCGAAGCAGTTGAAGCGGAGGCAGTCCGCATTCAGGACTTTATTCGCCAACACAACATTACTTTGCAAGAGATGCCTGTCGATCAGGACTCCAATGAGGTCGTACCGGTAGAAGAAGCTTTGCACGTTTACATGATGCACCGTGCGATGCAGGCACAGCTAGATCATCAGCAGGCTGATGCCGCGAGACAAGTGGTGAAACGCATTCTGGCACGACTGGAGTTGGGCCTGGACGAAACTGTTCCTGTGGAACTGGACCATCTGGCAAAATCCATTGTTCTGGCGCCGGATCTGGTGCGGGCGGAAGTTCTCGCTATGGAGTTGCGCCTCCAGGTCCAAAGGCTGTGCGAGGCGCGCGCAAACGAGCGCGCCGATGTGGAAGAGGCCCTCAGACTTTTTGCCGCCATGGCCGAAGATGCACCGAAGGAACTAGCGCAGTTGTTGGAGGACGTCATAGCCGGTGAACGCATGATGGATGCACCTGCCCATGAGCTGGCACGGACCGCTCTGACAACAATCGAAGCACGAAGAATGCAGCTGCAGGAAGAGGCGGCAGCGCAGGTGCTGGAGCAATCGCTGCGTGATCTGGGCTACGAGGTGGACGGGGTTGAGAGTACGTTCTTCATTGAGGGTGGAGTCGCGCACTTCCAGCGACACGGCTGGGGCGAGTACTTCGTGCGCATGCGCGCGGGTGTGCAAGACCAGACACTCAATTTCAATGTGGTCCGTGCGCGCGGAGCAGTTGAGAGCGCAGAGCGAAGGCGGGTAGACGCTTTTGCCGAAGACCGCTGGTGCTCCGAGTTTCCCAAAATGCTGGAGACGCTGAAAGCGCGGGGCCTTACGCTGGATGTGAAACGTCTGCTCGGTGCAGGGGAATTGCCTGTGCAAGTGGTGGACGCTTCTACGCTGCCGGCAGAGGTACTGCAAGAACAACGCTCAGTCGCCCCTAAACTGCTGAAAATCAAGCGCTGACAGCGTCCCCAAAAACTCGGGAGCAATTGCATGGAATGGACACCCCGCTGGATACAGGACCTGGAGCGCCAATTGCCGATTCGCTCTCAGTTTTTGGTGTCCGGCAACATCCGCGACAGTTTCCTCACGCCGCTCAAAGACGGTCAAACACTCACGCTGGCCCCCTTGATCCGCAGTCTGTGGACATCTCTGAGTGCTCAGGGATACCAGTTGCTGTTGGTGTATGACCCAATCGACGGTATCCGGCCCTATCCGAACGAGCCGGGTGTTGTGGAGTTGGCTACGCGGCTTTTTGACTTGAAGCTGCAGGGTGGCTCCATGGCTGCCAGTCTGGAAACACTGACTGACATCATGAAGGCAGTGGGCTCGCAGCGGGAAGCACGGTGTGCGCTGGTCATCGACTTTGCCTCGCGACTGGCGCGACAGGCAGACCATCTCGATGCGACAGAACACCGCTTTTTCCTCGCTGCGCAAAGGCTCTCGCTGCTGGCGACTCCGACCTTGATTCGCAGTGATGTGCCGGATACTGTAGTTGGCAAGCCGCTTTTCAATCCGGTGGTGTGGCTGGTCAACCGGGCACAGGACCTCCCGTCATGGCTGACGCTGGACAGTGCACGGGTGGCGAGTCTGATCATCGGGCCGCCCGACTACCAGACCCGTCAGATGGCGGCCGGCTTGCTTGCCGATCTCTTTGACGGATTTGCACAGTCCACACCGGATGCGCAGGTGAGGTTCAAGACCTCATTTGCCGACATGACGGATGGGCTGAATCTGTCCGCCATGAACGACATCGCCCGCATCGCAGAACGCCAGTCCATCGCCCTGCGCAACGTGGACGAGGCGGTTCAGTGCTTCAAAGTGGGTGTCACAGAAAACCCTTGGAAGCAGCACTACCTGCGCGAGAAGATTGCGACTGCCCAGAAGTTCATCGAAGGCCGCGTTCGCGGGCAGCACCGTGCCATCTCTAAGACCATAGACATTCTGATGCGCTCAGTGATGGGCTTGACCGGTGCGCAGGCACGCGGTCGCGGCAGCCGCCCGCGCGGGGTGCTGTTCTTTGCGGGCCCGACCGGTGTTGGTAAAACCGAGCTGGCCAAGACATTGACTCAGCTGGTGTTCGGGGACGAGCGCGCCTATATTCGCTTTGATATGAGCGAGTTTGCTGAAGAGCATGCCGGCGCCCGGCTGCTGGGTGCACCACCTGGCTACGTCGGTTACGACGCGGGCGGTGAGCTGACTAACGCCGTGCGCGCCAAGCCCTTTAGCGTCATCCTGTTTGATGAAATTGAGAAGGCGCACCCGCGCATCCTTGATAAGTTCCTGCAGATCCTTGAAGACGGGCGGCTGACAGATGGCAGAGGCGACACCACGTATTTCACCGAATCCATCATCATCTTCACCTCCAACCTGGGCATCTATGTGGAAGACGAAAGCGGGCGCCGGGTCCAGAACGTGCATCCCACGGATTCGCAGGAGGTGGTGGAGACGCGGGTTAAAGGTGCCATCCAGGATTACTTCAAGTTTCGCATCTCCCGGCCGGAGATTCTTAATCGTCTGGGCGACAACATCGTGGTATTTGGATTCATAGCAGAAGCCATCGCAGCCCAGATCATGGACGGCATGTTGGCTAATGTGGTTGCCCGGGTAAGCGAAGAGCACCGGGTGCAGATGGTCATTCCGGATGCGATGCGCAGCAAGCTTCTGCTGGAGTGCACACGGGATATGTCCAATGGCGGGCGGGGTATCGGTAATTGTCTGGAGTCGGCGTTCATCAATCCTTTGAGCCGTGCTCTTTTTCTCTTTCCCTTGAACGGGCGGGAAACACTGGAGGTGACCGATATCGTTCTGGATGCGGACGGCATCGTATCAGTAAGTCTGCAGTGAAATCTCGCCCCACGTTTCTGGAGGTTAACAAGGCCCACTTTCCCGTCACCGTGCTTGGGCCCGGGCGTCGCATTGGCCTGTGGGTACAGGGTTGCAGCATCGGCTGCAAGGGGTGCATATCCATGGACACCTGGAGGGCGGACCCGCGTAAGAAGGTTGACATTGACGATCTGCTGTCGTGGTGCAGGCAGGTAGGGGCGAGCGGGTTTGACGGGGTGACGATCAGCGGTGGTGAGCCGTTCGATCAGGCGCAGGCGCTGACCGTTCTATTACGGGGCCTGCGTGAATGGCGACGTGTAGATAAGCTCGATTTCGACATCCTTTGCTATTCTGGCTATCCGCTGAAAACTTTGCACAACAAGCACGCTGCGATCCTTGCTTTGCTGGATGCTGTGATTTCGGAGCCCTTTATTGAAAGTCAGGAGCCGGTCGCAGTCTGGCGCGGCTCATCCAACCAGTTGCTGTTACCGTTGAGCAATCTGGGTCACCAGCGTTTTGATGAATTCGTCAGCAAACCACTGGCAGACACCGACAAGAAGATGCAGGTGGCAGTTGAGCACGGCAAGATCTGGATGATCGGCATTCCTGCCCGTGGGGATATGGAAAAGGTTGAGGCCCTGTGCAGTAGCCGGGGATTGAGCCTGCAGGACGTTTCGTGGCGGCGTTAGCATGAGCGAGAACTACATCCGCATCTGCCCGGTGTGCGAAAGTGAGAACGCGGCGACTGCGTCGCGATGTGGGTGTGGCTCCTCCCTGATGGGGGTGGACTTCAGCATGAAGATTCCGCACGAGCGGCCGGCACCAGTTCAGGTTCCTGGTCCGGCTTTTACCTCAGCCTCTGCCTCTGCTCACGCATCAACAGCAGCGCCAGCACCCCAGCCATTACCAGCGGAGGATGATTCCTCGCTGATTCTGTCTGCTGAAGTCACTGAGGGTGGTGGTCAGAAGGTGTGCGGTCACCCGGACTGTGCGCAACCCAATCCGCCTGGCACGGCGCGTTGTCTGTACTGCAATCGCCCCTTTAGTACCGAGCTGACTGGCGCGGACGGGCATAGCAGCGCGGTGGAGCTGCAACTGCGTCTGCCTACTGCGCTGCGCCAACGCTATTTGGCTCTGGAACTTTTGCCCACCGCCGGAGCCGAGGCGGACCTATTGCGCGTACGGGGACAGAACGACAATGTGGATTGGATCGTCAAGCTTTACCGCCAAGGCTTGCAGGGCGATGAGAATCTGCTGGCCAAGCTTCAGCAAGCCAATGATCCGCATGTGATTCGTATCGTAGAGGCCGGCGTCGTGGGCGGCATTCGCTTCGAGGTAATGGAGTACCTGGCACAGGGCAGTCTGCGACAGTTGCTCGAGGCCGGGCTGGTTTCGGTGGACCGCATCTATGAGATCGTCTCTGAAATCGGACAGGCACTGGCCCGGGTGCAGTCCATGAATATCCTTCACCGGGACCTCAAACCGGAAAACGTGCTTGTGAGAACGATGACACCTTTGTCGCTGGTGCTCACCGACTTCGGCATTGCCTCGGTACGCATGGGCACGCAACACTTCACGGGCGGCGCGCGTACGACCCGCTATGCCGCTCCGGAGGCATTGACTGGAGTCATCGACGAGCGTGCCGACTGGTGGTCGCTTGGTATGATCGTTCTGGAGGCTGCGGTGGGCCGCCATCCCTTTGAGGACCTGAACGAGCAGATCGTCAACCACCAGCTTGCGACCAAGCCCGTGGACGTCAGACCTGTGTTTCATGGTGAGCTGCGCAAGCTGTGCCGTGGCCTGCTGATGCGTGACCCCCACGTGCGCTGGAGCTGGCCGGAAGTGCAACGCTGGCTCGCCGGAGACCCGACACTGGTCGAGCCGCAGGAAGGGGCGGTTAACGCGGCGCTGCGTCCCTACCGTATCGCGGATTCTCAATGCACCACTGCAGTGGAACTGGCTGCGACCCTCGTCAAGCATTGGGACATCGGTGCCAAGGATCTGGCGCGCGGTACCGTTTCGAACTGGCTAGAAGAGCAACTCCACGACCACAACCTGTTGCGCAGGTTGCAAGACATTGCGGATGTCCGGGGAGTCTCCGATGACTGGCGGCTGCTGAAGTTTGTGCTGGCGGCGGTGCCCGATATCCCCGCGGTATGGAAAGGACTGCCTGTGAGTAGGGAGTCTTTGCTGATTGCCGCGCGCAAGGCATCCAACGGGGACCGTACTTCAATGGCTTGGCTGCACTCCTTGCACGGCGAAGGCGTGCTGGAGGCGTTGGCGCTAGCGGGACGCAACGAAGTCTCTACTTTCCGCCAGCAGTGGCTCCAGGGTCTGGAGCGTTTCGCCAGCTTGTGGGAAAAGGGGCGTGATGCTGAAGATCGCTGGCGCCGCGAACCCAAGACCTGGTTCGGCAGCAGTCAGGTTGTGGTCGACGTGCACTACGCTTTGTATCTGCAGTCGGCGCGCATGAACCATCCGCCCATGGAACGTTTGCATGGGCATGTCTTGCTGGCGGTATGTTTGCCGGCATTTGTGTCCATGGTTCGATCGAATCTCGTTGCGTCAGTAGCGGCCAGCGGTGATGTCTGCCCGTGGTTTTTCGCCCTGGGGTCATTGCATGAACTCGATGCCGTCGGCGTGATCGTGGCGCAGTTGTTGCTGCCGCTGGCGTTGGAAGACATGGCACGTGAGAAGGAAAGAATGTCCTCCGCGCAGCACCAGGGCGTAGCAGCCGGCGAGGATGGTTCTGGATCACTCTTGCGGGAAATGCAGAGCGTTGTCGATCTGTTGCGTGCCGGACTGCGCACCCCGGGAGCACGTTTGCAGCTGCGCGAAGCGCTGGAGGACTTGCAGACCGCTGGGTTCCGGGTCATCCGCCTGGCCCCCGCCCAGGAGGACGCCGCGAAAGTCAGGTCTTCGCTTGACAGTTTGATGAGCGCCAGCATGGCCTTGCAGGCGCAGGTCGATGCGGTGGATGCGATCGACCGCGTCAATGCAATCTGGTGTTCACCGCGCAGGTTGGCCGTGGGAGGCACACTACTGCTGGGGCTTTGGTCTCTGCTTTCTGGGGCGTACTCACTGGTTTTACTGGCAGGCGCCGCGGCTGGCGCGGGGTGGAGATGCCGTGCGCTGCACCAGGCCAGATCGGTGCTTGACTCCAAAGCAAAAACGTTTGCCCGGTTGTGCGACAAGACCATGGGTCGCAAGAACACCTCATTGAAGTCGTCTGCCTCCCCAATAAAACCTGCGACGTCAAACGGGTGACCGCCCCTGTTAGGCCAACCAAAGTTACCTGTAAACGGGAATCGTCAGCAGGGGGTAGCTAATCCCTGTGGGCAAAGACCGTGAATTCAAGCGAAGGTAACATGTTGCATGAATGAAATCAAAGCACTCGAGTCCATGGGGTTGACCTTACCCAGTCCGCTCAACATATTCGGCTCCATCATCTTTGGCATCATCGGCTATGTTACCTACAGGCACGGCAGGAAATCGTCCCGAACTGAGATGACCATTGCTGGCGTAGTGCTCATGTTGTATCCCTACGTCGTGTCAGAGACTTGGATGTTTTTGACTATTGGAGCGGCGCTGACTGTTTGGGTATTTTTAAAGTGGAAATAATCCATATCCCTAGTCGCTAGGCTTGAATAAGTACCCATCGCACTTATCTAGCCTAAAGTTGGCCAGTGTTTGAACACCCTATGATTGGGCGTTTTCACCAGGCAACCCAATCCACTCTTAGGACAACCGATGTTATTTGAAACCTTTAACCTGGGCGGCATTTCCCTGGCCAATCGCACTGTCATGGCTCCCATGACCCGTAGTCGGTCGACACACAATAGCGCTCCCGGCACTCTCGTTGCCAAATACTATGAGCAACGTGCCACGGCTGGTCTGATTGTTACTGAGGGAACCTCACCTTCGCCCAATGGAATTGGCTACGCACGAATTCCTGGCCTCTACAACGAAGAGCAAGTTCAAGGCTGGCGCCTGACCACGGATGCGGTGCACAAAGCTGGCGGCAAAATATTTGTGCAGTTCATGCATACGGGTCGTGTGGGTCATCAGGACAACCTTCCCGCAGGCGCTCGCGTGGTTGGTCCTAGTATGGACGTATGCCCAGGTGAAATGTGGACAGACAAATCGGGACAACAACCGTACACGGTTCCTACGGCCATGACCGAGGCGGACATCGCCTTGGCAGTCGAGGAATATGCGACTGCAGCCAAGCTCGCCATCAAGGCAGGATTTGATGGCATTGAGCTTCACGCCGCCAATGGCTACCTGTTGGAACAGTTCCTGAACCCCAATGTAAACAAGCGCACAGATGGTTATGGCGCAAGCGCGCAGGCCCGCAATCGCTTCACGTTGGAAGTGGCTGAGGCTTGCGTAAATGCTATTGGCGCCGACAAAGTGGGCATTCGAATTTCTCCGTACGGTGTATTCAATGGCACCGGAGCGTTCGACGGTGTCGAAGAGCAGTTCTTGGCGCTGACTACGAAGTTGTCAGCTATGGGGTTGGTCTACCTGCACCTAGTCGATCACTCCGCCATGGGCGCGCCGCCCGTTCCGGCCGAGTTCAAGAAGAAGCTTCGTGCCGCTTTTGCCCGCACGTTCATCGCTGTGGGTGGTTTCGACACTCAAAGTGCAGAAAAGGCTTTGCAAGCGAAGGAGGCTGACCTGATTGCATTTGGGCGGCCGTTTATTTCCAATCCCGATTTGGTCGCGCGGATGAAGGCAGGTGCTGTAATCAGTGCGCCGGACATGAGTACCTTCTACACCCCGGGTGAAAAGGGTTACACCGACTATCCGGCGCTGGCCAGCTAGTCAAGTTGGCGCGGTGCCAATACCGCAGGGCTTTCCTTTTGTTGACAGGATGGTCAACTTCTTCGGTTGGCGACCTCGGCCTGCGCGGCATAAAGTCTTGATGCATGTGCCGTTTCACGGGTCACAATCGTTTTACCGACAGGTGCAAGTGCCAGCAGGAATTTATGACCCACGAACCTCGACTCACGCGTGAACTGCGCAACCTTTTTGAAACTAATCGGGTTGCGGCACTGGCGACGACCCAGGACGACGGCACTCCATTTGTATCAATGGTCCCCTTCGCAGTTGAGAGGCAGTTGCTCTGCCTGGTTATCCACGTCAGCGGCTTGGCAGCACATACGCGCTACTTGCAGGCTAGAAGCCAAGTGTCACTTCTTGTCATGGTGGCAGAGACGCCGGGAAATGCGGTTCACGATTTGCCAAGAGCCACTCTTCACGGGCATGCCAGCGTGGCGGAGCGGGGGAGTGTTGAGTGGCATGCTTGCAAGGCCACTTACCTGAAACGATATCCGGACGTTGAGTACATGACAGAGCTCGGTGACTTTAGTTTCGTCATCATCAATGTCGATAGTGCCAGACATGTTTCCGGTTTTGGCGCAGCGCGCACTGTTGACAAGGAAGAACTAAAGCAAGTTCTCAGGGGTACACCATGAAATACACTGCAATTTCACTCATTGCCTGCATTGGGTGGTCAGTGGCGACTGCGCAGACAACTGAGGGCAGTGCGGCCCAGTCATCTGGTCCGCTTGTCACTATCCCGACGTTGGATGTTCAGCGTTACATGGGTACTTGGTACGAGATCGCCAAGTATCCAAACTGGTTTCAAAAGAAATGCGTCGCTGAGACACGGGCGGAATACAAGCTTCAGGTAGGCGGCTCCGTGCAGGTTATCAACAGATGCCGAAGGGACACTGGCGAAATAGAGGAGGCTATTGGTGAGGCCAGGCAGACAGGTGTCGCCACTTCTCCTAAACTGCAGGTGCGTTTTGCGCCATCGTGGTTGTCTTTGTTGCCATTCGTTTGGGGGAACTACTGGGTCGTCGACCTTGATGATGGGTATCAGTTGGTCGCCGTGAGCGAGCCCAAGCGGGAGTACTTATGGGTACTTTCACGCACACCGACCGTAAGCCCCCAGTCTTACGATGCGCTTTTGGTCCGGTTGGAGGCGCAGGGGTTTGACTTGGGGCGGTTGGAATTGGCGAAGCACGGGAAATAGCGGCACACTGATGACAAACGGCACCCGTGGGTGCCGTTGTATAGGGCTGCTGCCTTTCGGCAGCAAGGTATTAAGCTACCCTAGTTGCCTTTTTGACGGCATCAACTGCCTGAGTAGACGCGGTGTTGAACGCTGCCTGGGCAGTCTGTGCAGCCTTCTTTGCGGAAGCCTGTGCAGTTTCTACTGCGTTTTGACCAGCGGACAAAGCCGATTTGAACGCGGCAACAGCACCTTCGGTTCCAGCTGGAGCGTTCTTTGCCATCTTTTCTAAGGCCTCATCGAAAGTTTTTTGCGCTTCAGCGGTCTTGGCTTCAACTGCCTTGGTGAATTCTGCACCTGAGTTGGCCGCGATGGTCTGAACGTGCTTGAAGTAGGCCGCGGTCTTTTCAGCAACAGGCTGGACGAAGCCTGCTTGGAGAGCCATCAGTTCCTGTGCGTCGTTAACAGAAGCCAGTGCATTGACGTGGCTGAATGATTCGCCCATGATGGCTTTGGTGGTTGCCATGTTCAGTTCAACCAGCTTTTCTACACTGGAAAAAGCCTTGGTGGAGAAGCCTTCAAAGGCTTGCACATTAGCTTGATTGGCGACTGCGAATTGTTCAATGATGTTGTTCAAGCGTCTTCAACTGGACCATATCGACCTGTACCAGTTGCACGGTTATGACCCTGTTACGCCTCTGGATGAAGTGCTCTCCACCCTGAATGATATGGTTCGCTCTGGCAAAGTGCGCCACATTGGCCTGTGCAATTTGGCCGCATGG
>CANNRR010000015.1 GCA_947508055.1 Burkholderiales bacterium | reverse complement strand
GCGAACAGCACATCGTTGGTCAGCTCCTTCATATCAAACGTGCGTACTTGCTCGGATGTCTGGTCGATCGAGGTTCGCTTGAAACTTTGCACCAGATTGGCCGCCCGGCGCAGGTTGGCCATGGCCAGCGCACTGCTTTGCCGCAAATCACCCAACTCCTCCCGCAATTGCTCTTCGCTGACCTCTTCCTGGCTCAGCATGGCGGAGATGCGGTCCAGCGCGTCTTCGTTTTGCGAAACTGCACCCACCGCCACCCCGACCGGCGTGTTGATTTCGTGCGCAAAGCCCGCCACCATGCGACCTAGCGAGGCCATTTTTTCACTTTGGACCAACTCTTCCCGGGTGTGCTGCAGCTCGTAAATCTTGCCATCCAGATCCAGCCAGCGCCGGCGTAACAGCTCAAGCAAAGCCCAACCCAACGCCGCCACCAGGACAAACACCGCACCGTATGTCAACTGAGACTGTTGCACGCCCGCAGTGGTTGCGGCCTCAATGGGCGCGTAGTCTTGCGACACACTGATGCCCCCCCGCACATCCCCCACTTTGTAGCCCTGCTTGGCATGGCAGGGCATGCAGGTTCCCTGCACCAGCAACGGGGCCATGTAGCGCAACTGATGGCCCGGCAGCCCGCGTGCGCCCGGTGTGACGGCTATGCTCTCGCTGGTCCCGTTCTCGAACGCAAGCAAGGCCACGCGCTCCCAGTCATCGGCAGCGTTCTCAGGACGAATCGGCCGCAGACTGGTCAGGCGAAAGATGGCGCCCGAGTCGGACTCGGCTTTCTCCGCAATCAAACGCGTCATGTAGGCGGGGTTGACCAGGGTCATTGCCTGTCCATCGGTGGTCATGACGTCGCGCCGTGCAACCTCGAGGTAAGGGTTTGGCTGGGTCTGCGGGGTAATGGGCACATAAACGCCGCCGTGGCTTGCGTTCCAGCTGCGGGTCAACACCACCATACGAAACATGTTGCGGGCGCCCTCGGTCGCAACCCGAATGCTTTGCTCACGTATGTCCGTCATGCGGATTGCAAGCATCATCCAGACGGCCACACCCCATATCAGAACCAGTACGACCCACCAGCGCCGCTGCAGGACGAGCGCAGGCACGGCCTTTGCCACCTGACTGAATATTTGCGCGGGATAATGCTTCATAGGACACCCATTTTGCACGCTGTACAGCGTGCCAGCAAAACGGGCACCCGCGCCAGGGTGCGATTCGAAGCGATGTAGAGCTGAAAGTTGCAATTAGCAGTTTTTGGGTCGGATTTCCAAATGACCGCGAAGTGCCCGAAGGGATGCCCAACGGGCGGATTCAAAGCGCGGTGGCGAGTTGTGCTTGATCAGTAAATTTGACGGACTAATTTTCACGATCGGTGATGGCCACTATCGATTGGTACCGAAGGAAACGGTCTATAGCACCTCAACCACATCCAGGGCTGACAAAATCAATGACGGTTTCGGCGTCAGATCTACTTCGGCAGAGGGGCGCAAGGAGTCATGGGATTTGACGCCGTGGATGACTCCAGTGGGCTGGTTGGAGTCAGTCAACTTACCGAACTGCTTCCGCCAAATCGGTCGTCTGCAACGCGCAAATCACTGTTCTGCGAATTCAAGTCGGCGCCCTGAAATACGTGAGCGTTGACAATCAATTGACTCAGGTTAAGAATGCGGCGAGGTGACGGAACAGTTGCCGAAAGTTCGTTGGATTCAAAGTAGAGACAGGCGCGCCGACGCTTTTTCGGCATAACGGAGGATCTATGAACTTTAAATTGGTAACCACGCTCGCTGGGCTGGTCAGTTTGCCGTTCGGCCTTGGCTTTCTATTAGCGCCGGAAATGGCCGGCGGCATCTATGGAATAACTCAATGGAGTTCCGGTACCGTAGCTGTTGGACGACTCTATGGCGCAGCATTTCTTTTTCTGGCGCTACTCTCCTTTGTTGTTCGAGACTTTTCTGACACGCAGGTTCAAACAAGGTTAGGCCAGGCATTTTTTGCCAACTGCTTGTTAGCCGGTGGGCTTTGTGCCCATGCGGGTATCACAGGCGCGATGAACCCATTGATTTGGTCAGGTGTCGCAATTTATGTTTTTTTTGCAGCAGCGTGGGGACGACTGATTCGAGTCTAAACACGTTTTTTCGATTCGTATTTCCCCACTAAATCAACCCATTACGAGGAATCAAAATGGACCAATATCAAACCCTCACTTACCTGCAATCGGCATTGAATACGAATGCAATTTACACTTTTTCGACTTTTTTCCTCCTGTGGGTTGCCTTCAGGTTTGCCGGGAGATTGCGCGAGGGCGGTGGCACCGTATTTGCGAAAGTTATGACCACTATTTTTGGTCTGATGATCATCTGGCAGGGGATGCTATTGTTTGCCGCTCGGGCGCTTTCGTTTTCTGCAGTCGCGAAGGGGCTGAGAACCCTTAAGGCATCTGGCCAGACACTCAGCGCACAAGCCGAGGCAATGTTGAGTACGCCCTTTGTCCCGGCAGCGGGGATTGAACCCCAATTCAATGTCTTTGGAGACCCTGCGAGCGTTGTCTTTTGGGTTGTCGTGACGATCATGCTCGTAGGCGTTATCTGGATGCCGGTCAAAAAAGCAAGCTGATCCTGCCGACAAAGGGTACTAGGTTAGTTTTTTTGGTTGTGTCATTGCCCAATTGACCATTGACATTTCAACCCGAAGTCCACCGCCAACAGCCACTCGCTGTTGACGCTTACTTCTCGGCTTTCTCTGGTTTGGACTGTGCAGGCCCCTCGGTCTCCGTCAGTATCGGATAGTGTTTTGGTGTCAAGTTGTCTGCCAAATCGGCAGCGATGTTGAAGATCACTTCGATCGGTTTTGTTGGACAGCATCCAGCATCGCCTTCTCCCCAGCCGCTTCCCTGCACAATGATTTGCCCCTTGCTAATCTTGGCAGTTTTCCAATCCAACGTGCGGGTCCATCGGCTACCGACCATGGCAGTCGCAATCAGATGGTAAGGGCGTTCCTTAGGGCCATTGTTTTCCGACAAGTCCCTTCCTCGGCCCTGAACAAAGATGGCAATGTATTCCTGATGAATGTTCGTGAGATCGACGTCACTTAGAGCAAAAAATGCCACAGCATCTTGCCTGGATGTTTCAGAGACTGGGCCAAATAGTGCACCAAACGTAACATGGCGAGGTTTGATCTTGCTGCGGTCGAAACCATCGTTGTATACCGAAACCAATTTATCAATATCTCGATGAATCGCGGCAGTCGAACTTGTCGGCGCGGCCGTTGCGGCTAAAGAATAGAGTAGGAACAAGAAGATCATCAATCGTTTCATCATCACCCCCAAATGTTCAGATATTCTGAGTCGAGACTGGACAGATATTGAGCAGACGATTGTGCACTGTGAAAGGTCCCTGCTGGCCAAATTTTGCCGTCGAGGCGTCGGGGTGTCAGGTGGTTTTGGAGTGTTTTGCGCAGGGTGACGTGCACTGGTGATTACCTCTTCTTGCGAACGACCAAATATGCCTCGTCAGTCGCAAGCTATCGAGCGACAATTGAGCTTGCTTCGCAGCACTGCTAACGCGGTCAACATCAATTACTCACCATGAGATTCGTCTTAACGGTTATCGCAGTCGCAAGTCTATTGGTCAATGGTTACCTTGGATTTCGGTTGTGGTATCAGACGTCGACACTGCCACCTCCGCCAGTCCCACAATCTGTGATCCCTCCAGTGGTTATGCGAACCGCTGGAGGTTTGCTTGAGGTTAGTGCTGTCACCACGACAGAGCGTTTTCAGTCCTCGAAAGACCATACGATTCTCGGTGTACCGGTCGGAGTGACCGTATCCCAGATTCAGGTGCCTACGGTGTATCGCTACCACATCGAGCTTGCTAAAGAGTGGGCCTTCAAGGCAGAAGGTGGAACTTTGATCGTCGTCGCTCCAGCGGTCCGCCCCTCATTACCCGTTGCAATAGACACTGGCAAGCTACATTCATTCTCGAATGGCATTTGGTCGCCATTAACTGGGCCTAACCAGGTCGCGGGGTTGCAAAAATCAATCACTGCTTCGCTTGCTACCAAAGCCGCTACGCAGGAACTCCTTCAAGTTCAACGTGAATCAGCGCGAAAGACTGTGGCTGAGTTTGTGCAGAAGTGGGTAGTTGAACAGCCTCAATGGAAGGCGACCAAGACTCCCGTAGTGCTCGTGTTCTTTGCCGACGAACCTCTTGGTGTACGGGTGGCGCCATTGATCGCAACAACTGCGGCGCAATGACGGGCCCGATGGCTCCTCATTGCGCCGCCTGGGACTCAGGTAGGATTGCCATCCGCATCAAACGAATCAAAGCCAGAAGGATATGAAGAATTTCACCGAAATCACCGCTGACGCTAAAGCGGCAGCATCCAAACTGAGGGTTGATGCAAAAGAACTGGGGCAAAAGACAGGAAAATCAGCTGCAACAATGGCTGAGGCGGCAGGAGCAAATATCGGCGATGGGATACGAATCGCAAAGACTGCACTAGTCAGGGCTTCAGTTGTAGTGTCTGATGGCACACGCAAAGGAGTTGACGTAGCGAAGGTGGCAGCAATTGCGACGGGCAGCGGTTTATCGGCCGGTGCGGGTGGCGCAGCTTACCAACACCTCACTAAAAAGTGAGGCATGGATTCTACGAAGGTGTTTTTCAACCGTCGCACCCGACGCCAACACATCAACGACTGGACTGGCGGCACGCGACTGTGTCGTCCCAAACGCATCAGGGTTGAGGTGTGCACCGATAGGGCAATTGACCTTTAACCTGGGTCAAAGGCGACAATAACCTTTTCCAATGGCCGGATATTCCTCACAAGAGCTTCGCGTTCGGTCCCTCTGTTAGCATGAATCCACAAAGCTCTGAAGACAGCGCCGCTGTCGGTCACCTTTTTGACAATGGGTGCTGACATGTCAATTCCGAAGGGCAACTTTTTCCGCATCCTGGTCCAGGGGTTTTTAAGCCTGTTTTTGGTGGCACTAGCCGGATGCGGTGGCGGAGGGGGAGGGGGAGGAAGTTCAGCGGGGACTCCAAGTTCAACATCGCCACCCGCTGTATTTGACACATCAGGAACCGTATTTGGCATTGCGTTTGACCAAGTTAGCGGTACGCCACTTCTGGGTGCCAAAGTCACTGCTGGCGGCAAGACAGTAGTCACCGGACCAGACGGGAGTTTCTCGGTAAAGGATTTGGCTCTTGGGCGAACAGTTGTTTCGGTCTCGGCCGCGGGTCACGCCGACAACTCCATTGTGGTCAATCTCAATGCCAGCCAGGGCAGGCAGCGGGTCAAGTTGCCTGCATATCCAACTGGCATGAGTTACACGTTTGATTCTGCCTTGGCGCAAGTCCTGGCAGACCCATCCTCGTTGGCGAAAGTGACCTTGCCAGCCAATGCATTCCTCAGTGGATCAGGCGCCACTCCCATAGGTGGCGTCACTGCCGAACTGACACTCTTGAATGACGCTTCAAGGCCATCGGGTATTCCAGGTGACTACACAACGGCCAGTGGAAATCTTCAGGCGTACGGGGCAGTGTCGATTGTGTTCAAAGACAGCGCTGGAAACGCCCTGAATCTTGCACCTGGCAAGTCGGCGAAAGTTCAGTTTCCGACCATCGCCACTGTTGCTAACCTCCCAGCCTCTGCCCAGCTATTTTCGTTCGACGCCCAAGCCGGCAGGTGGCTGCTGGACAGTACCGCAACATTAGTCGGGACGGCTCCAAATGCATATTACGAGGGAACCGTTTCACACTTTTCAAGCTGGCTGGTGGGGGCAGTCGTGAATCCCATCCAGGTGACCGGTAAGGTTGTTGATGAATCCGGTGCTGCTTTTGCTGGCGTTACCGTGGCGGTGATCGGCGTTGATTACGTTGGTATATCAATTGACATCACTGACGGAGCAGGTAATTTCAGCGTGCCAGCAAAGCCCAACGCCAAGGTCCGAGTTCTTGCCTATTTGAACGACGCTCAAACGCCAGAACAATCAGGAACATTACCGAGCACTAATTACGCGTTCCCCTCACCGTTTGTCTTACCCAGGGCCGCCGCTGCCAGAATCGAGTTAGGGGTACCCACTGTTTTGGCAGGAGACTTGGCGTCAGGCGACTGCTGCCGATACTTTAAGGTTGAAGTCCCCTTCAAGACCACAGGGATGGAAATCAAGCCAGTCGTGCATACGGACGGTACGGCGGACGCTGTTACGGTCAATGCGCGTTGGGAATTCAGCAGCGCAGTGCGGCTTTGTGACCGCCCGCCGATTGGTGTGTCCGGCGCCAATTGTTCACAGACGTGGCTCAATGCATACCAAGACCCTCCGTACCTCAACCCGTGGAATGGCTACGACAATGGGGGCTATTTAGCCACCAAAGTTGGGGCCACCAACACGACAACTGCAGGAACATTGGGATTCCAGTTTTCATTCCACAATGCTGTATTTAATAAGGGTGTTTGGGTCGTAATACTTCCGACGGTCTCTGTGACTGCTGTATTGGCTGTGACCGTAGTTAATCCGGTGACTTCCACTTCAGTGACTGTCCGCAGTGAGCCGATTTTGGTTTCTTATTGAAGTGCTGTTGCTGCGTTCAAGAGATCAATTAGTAGGTGATACTCGTTCAGCTAAAGGTTTAGACATCATGTATTGACCTGCCAACCTCAAGCCGGGACATCGCGCGCGCAGAAGAGAAGCGTTACCCCAACGGACACTTCGACTATTACAACGGCACAGGGGATAATCCTGCCCACATGGCACTTATCACTTTACTTGACGCCCAGCTGGCATTTGGGCACGTCCCGCTTCTCGACCACGCTGATTTTTCACTGGAAACCGCCGAGCGCGTGGGCCTGATTGGCCGAAACGGTGCAGGCAAGTCCTCCATGCTCAAGATTTTGGGTGGGATGGAAAAACCGGATGACGGCGTGGTGCAGGTGCAAAGCGGCACCCGCATCTCTTACGTGGCGCAAGAGCCCCAGCTGGATGCAGATGCTACCGTTTTTATAGCTGTTCGCGCAGGCCTGGAGAGGGTTATAGGCCTGATTGAGGAATATTGTCTGGGCCATGGAGACCTCGACGCGATGCAAAGCGAGATCGAGACGCTGGACGGCTGGAACTGGGAGCAACGGGTCAACGAGACCCTGCAACGCCTGCACCTGAACCCCGAAGCGATTGTCAGCACCCTGTCTGGCGGCACCAAAAAGCGGGTGGCGCTGGCACAGGCTCTGGTTGCGCAGCCCGATGTGCTGTTGCTCGATGAGCCGACCAACCACCTGGACCTGGACTCGATCGAGTGGCTCGAAGGCTTGCTGGTCGATTTCAAAGGCAGCATCATCACCATCACCCACGACCGCTCGTTTCTGGACAACGTGGCCACACGCATTGTGGAACTGGACCGGGGCAAACTGCTCAGTTATCCCGGCAACTTTGGCGCCTACTTGTTGCAAAAGGAAGAGCAACTGGCACAAGAGGCCGTGATCAGCGCCAAGGCCGACAAGTTGCTGGCACAGGAAGAAATCTGGATTCGCAAGGGCGTGGAGGCCCGCCGCACCCGCGCCACAGCGCGCATCGTGCGTCTGGGTGAATTGCGTGCCAAGCACCAGGCCAGGCGCGAGGTGGTGGGCAGCGTCAACATGGATGTGAGCAGTGGCGCGGCCAGCGGCAAGTTGGTCGCCGAACTCACACATGTGTCAAAAACTTTTGGTGATCACACGATCGTGCACGACTTTTCTGCAACCATCCTGCGCGGCGACAAGATTGGTTTGCTGGGGCCCAATGGTGCCGGCAAGACCACCTTGCTGAAGCTCATTTTGGGCGAGCACAAGGCCGACCCGGCACCTCCGAATTCGCCTGCACCGGAACCCGGCCACAGCCCCTGGGGCACCGTGCGTCAGGGTGCGAATATATCGGTGGCCTATTTCGACCAGATGCGCAACGCACTCGACCTGGACGCCACACTGGAAGACTTCATCAGCCCCGGCAGCGAATGGATCGAGATTGGCAACCAGAAGAAGCACGTCAAGAGTTACCTGGGCGACTTTTTGTTCTCGCCCGCGCGCGCCAACTCGCCGGTACGCAGTTTGAGTGGTGGCGAGCGCAATCGCCTGTTGCTGGCGCGCCTGTTCGCCCGCCCCGCCAATGTGCTGGTGCTCGATGAGCCGACCAACGACCTGGACATTGACACGCTGGAACTGCTGGAAGACCTGCTGCAAAACTACGATGGCACGGTGTTTCTGGTCAGTCACGACCGAACCTTTTTGGACAACGTAGTCACCAGCACCATTGCCTTTGAAGGCGATGCCAAGTGGCGCGAGTACGAAGGTGACGTAAGCGACTGGTTGATTCAGACCAAACGGGCCAATGAAATCAATGCGGCTCTTGGGAAAACAACCGCCAAGCCCTTTAACTACGAGCGTGAGCAGCTACAAAAACAAGAGCAAGCCAGCATCGCTGTGTCAGCGACCGCGCCCGCCGCACCTCCGCCTGCGAAGGCGAAAAAGCTCAGCTTCAAAGAGCAGCGCGAACTCGACGGCCTGCCGAACCTGATTGCCGCGCTGGAAGCCGAGCAAAGCGAGATCAGCCGCGCACTGGCCGACGGTAGCCTGTATTCCATCGACAACGTGCGGGCCATGCGGTTGGCCACCCGCAGCGCCCAAATCGACGATGAACTGATGGCCGCACTCGATCGCTGGGAAGTGCTGGGCAAGCCCGGCTAATTTTGCCCCCACGCTCCACCGCTACGCGGGTCGCTGCCCCCCGAGGGGGAGCGTTTCCCCTTGGGGCGGCCCGGCGGGGAAACCTGCCCCCACGCTCCACCGCTACGCGGGTCGCTGTCGGCAAAGGCGCAACAGCGTGGCCACGAGGTGGTTTAAATCGAAGGGTTTGCCAATGTGCTCATCCATGCCGGCTTGCAGGCAGGCAGCTCGATCCGACTCCATGGCATTCGCGGTCATGGCGATGATGGGCAAAGCAATTTGCCCCATCTGGTGGCGGATGAAACGGGTGGCGGCGTAACCGTCCATCACCGGCATTTGCACATCCATCAACACCGCGTCAAATGGAGGCTGGGCCGCTGCCACAGCATCTACGCCCAATTGGCCGTTGTCGGCCAGGGTAACGTCGGCCCCCTCCTTCGACAACAAGCCCTTGGCCACCATCTGGTTGATCTTGTTGTCCTCGACCACCAGCACCCGCAGTCCCTGCAGTCGTTTGACCCGGTCGGGAGCGGCGACTCCCTGCACCGCAGGTGCCGGCAACTCCACGACGGGCAGACTGGCCAGAGGTAAGCGAATCTGGAAGTAAAACGTGCTGCCCTGCCCTTCGGTGCTCCTTAACTGCAGTTCGCCTCCTAACAGCGCCACCAACCGGCTGGAAATGGATAGGCCCAGCCCGGTTCCGCCAAAGCGGCGCGTGGTAGATGCCTCGGCCTGAGAAAAGCCGCTAAAAATATGCGCCTGGTTCTCGGGCGCAATACCAATACCACTGTCGCACATGGCAAACTCCAGCACCGTGTCCGTATTGCTTCGTTCCACCTGGCGCACCCGCAACACCACATCCCCCCCGTTGCTGAATTTGATGGCGTTGCCGCCCAGGTTAATCAGCACCTGCTGCAAGCGCATGTCATCACCCAGCAGCACCCGCGGCACGTCAGGCTTGACATCAACGCGCAGCGTGACCGGTTTGTCGCCCACGCTGGAAGCGAGGATGACCTCCAAATCCTTCAGCATCTTGTCCAGACTGAATGGGTGTGGGTCCAGCGTCATCTTGCCGGCCTCTACCTTGGAGAAATCCAGAATGTCATTCAGAAGGCCCAGTAGCGAACGGGCCGCACCTTCGGTCTTGCTGACAAAATCGAGCTGGGTCGCGTTCAACGCGGTGTCCTGCAACATATTGAGCAGGCCCAGAATGGCGTTCATGGGCGTACGGATCTCGTGGCTCATATTGGCCAAAAACTGTCCCTTGGCAATACTGGCCTGCTCGGCACGCGCCAGTGCCTGCACATAACCTGAGACGTCGTTAAAGGTTCGCACAAAACCACCGGATGGCAAGGGTGTTGACTTGATTTCCAGCGTACGGTCTGACGGCGTGCGCCGCGTATATACGCCCGGTGGTGCAATAGCACGATCTGAGCTGCCTACCGAGCGTAAATAGGGGCGAGCCACTTCATCGACCCGGTCAAAATCGGTACCAAAATCGCCACGCTCGGTCTGGAACAGGGTGATTTCGGCCAGCCCGGCAGCGTGCAGATGCTGCGGAATCTCCAGCAAATCGAGTACACGGCGGCTCTGAAATACGACGTCACCATTGGCTGCTACCATCATCACGCCCTGGGAAATGTGGTCCAGCGTAATTTGTAGCTGTGTGGTGCGCGCAGCCAAAACTTCATTGGCCGCCTGGCGCTCCTGCTCTGCTTGCTTGCGTGCCGTGATATCGGTGCGGATGGTGATGTACTGGCTCGAATGGCCATCTTCGGCCAGCAGCGGCACCATGGTTGCGTCGACCCAGTACAGTTCTCCGCTACGTTTGCGACTGCAAATTTCACCTCGCCACACTTTGCCCTCAGCCAAGGCATGCCTGGACCGGTCAAAGTACGACTGTGGATGCAGGCCCGACCGAAGCTCGCTGAGTTTGCGTCCCAGCAGTTCTGCACGGCTGTAGCCTGTGATGTCACACAGGCGGTCATTGGCGTACAGAATGGTGCCATCGGAATCCGCTACGCTGACGATGGCGTGCTGGTCCAGCGCAAACTTCTGTTGGTCCAGCGCGCGCCGGGAGAACTCCCGCTCCCGCACCAGGGTCGCCGTTCGGTTGACCATATCCACCAGGCTCTGAATTTCCAGCGGGGCGTTGTCGATCACCAGTTCCCTGGTGGTGGAGGCACCCGTTCCAAGAGCTTCCACCGTTTCTCGTAACAGTACCAACCCACCCAACCAACGGCCCAGTGCCACGCGAATAAATACCAAACCAATGATCAAACTGGAAAGGCCCCCACCCAATGCCAACAGGGTCACCGACCACAGCCTTGCAGCAACAAACGGCACATCGAATTGCAAACGCAAAATGCCGTAGTCTTTGCCGCCCACCGAGACATTGCGATTCACGTCGTCGAGTGATTTTTGAACCCATTCGATCAACCAGCCCGGTGCAGTGCCCTTGGCTTTGGCCGAGTTTTCAGCACGCACCCGTCCGCCACTGATGTCGATAAACACGGCCGTCGAAAACTGCGACCCCTGCACGCCCTTATTCAGGATTTTCTGTACCGAATCAAAGTCCCCAATGACCACGCTATCCTGAACAGACTGCGCAACCACCTCAATCAACATGACCGCAGAAAGCTCCGTTTCCTCCACCTGCTGGTTGAACTGGTATTTCAAAAACAGCCCAAGCCCGCCACCCACAAACACCAGCAAGGTGATGGCGTACAGCGCGAACACCCGGTTGGTGAGCGAGGAAGGGACGAGGCGCGCGAGGAATTTCATGGTCGCGTCAATTAGCCGTTTCCAAAATGTCAGCGCAGATTAGCCGGTGCCGTCTGGTAAAAGTTGCGATAGGCACTGTAATCAGCCCCCGTGGAGGGAGCAAAAACAGTGTCAGGCGGCAACTTCACCAACTCGCAGGCACTGGCCAGCACTTTTTTCCCTTGCGGATCGCGGCCCATCTCCAGAAAGGCTTTGCTAACTGCCGCCAGGTCCTTGGCGACGACATTTTTGGACGCCATCAACGCCAGGTCATTGAGCGGTTCGGATTCCCACAGCGAACGCACCGCTTTGCCCTCGCGCTTCGACCAGCCGCTGCTGAGTTGCGTGTGGGTGCCCACCGCTTTGACCTTGCCGCTGGCCAATTGCGCAAAAGCACCATCCATATTACCGGCAAACACCACCTGCACCGGAATCTTCTGGTTCAGCAGGTTGGCGTACGAAAACTTGTAGGCAACGGTGGCCTCGGGTCCAGGAAAGGCCACTGCCTCGTTGGCCAACTGCTCCAGCTTGGTGATGGGCGAATCGGCCAGCACCACAATCTGGCTACGAATCGCCGTGGTGGCGCGACGGCCAAACACTTTCCAGCCGAGTTGGTCGCGGTCCGGGCTGAACAGGTGGTTGGAAAACACGAACTCCACTTCATTCGCCAGCACATAGGCCGTGGTGTCTGCCGAGGTGCGCCCGATCCTGAGCTGCAACTTCACACCACTCTTGGCGCTGACGTAATCAATGATCGGATTCCAGTAACTGGCAGTCAGTTCGATGCCATATTGGTTCACCGGTGAAAAGCGATAGACGCCATTTTCCTGTGCCGGCGCCGGTAGGGTGGTACACATGGCGGCCAGACCCGCAGCCATGAACATGGAGCGCCTCAGACGATTCATGGGTTTCAAGTGAGTCACGGTGATTCTCCGGTCAATCAATTTGGCAGGTCTTGCGGTGCGGGCTGTGTGGCGTCTGCCTTGCCAGCATACCGTATCAGCATGGCGACGAGGTGGTCCAAGTCAAATGGTTTGCCGACATGGTCGTTCATGCCTGCCGCCAGGCACGCGGCCCGGTCGGAGGCCATGGCGTTGGCCGTCATCGCGATGATGGGCAGCACGGTCAGGCCCAGCTCTTCACGAATGACCCGCGTGGCGGCATAGCCATCCATCACCGGCATTTGCACGTCCATCAGCACCACATCAAATGGCGTGCTTGCGTTCTTCACGGCCGCCACACCCAACTGCCCTTCATCTGCCAGCGTGACCTCGGCGCCCTCTTGCCCCAGCAAGCCCTTGGCTACCAACTGGTTGATCTTGTTGTCCTCCACGACCAGCAGGCGCAGGCCCAGCAGCCGCTTGGGCTTGACAATTGCTTGGGGCGCAGTCGGGTTGCGACCCAGGACCGCTGCTGCCGCGGCAGATTTGGCGTCCATCACCGCATCAAACAACATGGAAGCGGTGACCGGCTTGACCAGAAATCCGTTGATCCGGGCCTGCTCGGCGGCACTGCGCTCGGACAACAACTCACGGCCATGGGCCGTGACCATGATGACAATCGGGGCCGCCTCGCCGCCCGCCAATTTGCGAATGCGCTGACTGGCCTCCCATCCATCCATGCCGGGCATCTGGAAGTCCATAAAGATGGCGTCAAACGGTGGCAGTGCTGCCGCAGAGCGCGCTTGCACATCCGCTATCGCCTGCTCGGCACTGGCGGCCGTTTCCACTATCCAGCCCATGGGCGCAATGAGGTGGCCCAGCACTTCACGAGCGACGTCGTTGTCGTCCACGATCAAGACACGCAATAGTCCAGGCGCGGGCTCAGGTGTGGCGCCAGTCACTGGCATGGTCTCGAGCTCGGCCACGGAGAGACGAATCTGAAAATGGAAGGTGCTTCCCTCCCCAAGCACACTATCTAACGCCAGTGTGCCACCTAGCAAACCGACCATGCGGCTGGAAATGGCCAAACCCAAGCCCGTACCGCCATAGCGGCGCGTGGTGGATGCTTCGGCTTGCGAAAAACCGCTAAAGATATGGGCCTGGTTTTCGGGTGCAATGCCAATGCCGCTATCCTTCATTGCAAATTCCACCAGTACCGACTGCGCGTCACCCTCAACCACACGCAATCGCAGAACCACTTCTCCGGCGCTGGTGAATTTGATGGCGTTGCCACCCAGATTGATCAGCACCTGCTGCAGGCGCATGTCATCGCCGACCAAACATTTTGGCAAGTTCGGGTCAACATCAAACAGCACTTCGATGTTCTTGGCTCCCACATTGGCCGAGAGAATGACCGACAGGTCGCGCATCAGTCGATCGACTCTGAACGGACGTGGATCCAGCGTCATCTTGCCAGCTTCCACCTTCGAATAATCCAGAATGTCATTGAGCAACCCCAGCAGCGAGCGCGCAGCGCCTTCGGTCTTTTCGACGTAATCCAGCTGGCCCACCGTCAGGTCGGTGTTTTGCAGGAGTTTGAGCATGCCCAGAATGGCATTCATGGGTGTGCGAATTTCGTGGCTCATATTGGCCACGAACTGGCTCTTGGCGCTGCTCGCTTGCTCGGCACGGGTTACCAGAACCTTGAGTTGCTCGTCGGCTTGCTTGCGCACCGTGATGTCGGTGCGCATGGAGACATATTTCTCAACCAGTCCATCGTCGCCAACGAACGGGGCAATCATGCTATCGACCCAATACAGGGTGCCGTCCTTGGCACGGTTGCAAATATCACCGCGCCAGGAAGCACCAGCCGATATTTGCCCCCACATGTCAATCCAGAACTGTGCGGAATGAACGCCGGAATTGACAATTTTGTGGTCCCGCCCGATCAATTCGTCGCGGCTGTAGCCCGACCTGTCGCAAAACGCCTCGTTGACCTCGGTGATGATTCCCCGTCGGTCGGCGATCGACACAATGGTGTGCATCTCCACGGTACTGAGCATGGCGCTTGATGCACGCAGCGCAGCTTCCAGTTTTTTCTGGGTTTGCTTCTGCAGCGTGATGTCGGAGCCAATTTCCATAAACCCTGTCAGCACGCCCATGGCATCGCGAGTGGGTTGAACTTCGGTGTCCACCCAGTACTCGTGGCCATCTTTGGCCCGGTTGAGTACTTCAACCCGGCAGGGCTCACCGATTGCCATAGCACTCACGAGGATTTGTATGGTTTGCGGGTCCGCGTTGGCACTACCCAGCAACTCACCCGGGGTTCGGCCTCGGGCTTCTTCCAGGGTGTAGCCGGTCAAACGGGTGAAGCCTTCATTGATCCAGGTAATGCGCATCTGCGTATCCGCAATGGTGACCGCGTTGTTGGTGTGCTGAACCACTCGGGCCAGGCGGTCCAGGTCAGCGGTCATGCGTTGGGCCTGTCTTTGTGCGCGCAAGCGGCCAACGGCGAGCAACCAAATCGTCAGGGCGATCAGCGTGCTGGCCAATGCGCCCGCAACACCGGCCAGCGCCAAAATGGAACGGTCCTGGCTAGCATTAAATACGTCAGTGCTGCTCAGGCGCAGTGTCATCGTGCGTCCGCCGACGTCGATAGGAAAAGGCTCATCGAACGCCGGCAATGCGCGACGTGACGCAACCTCGGCGACCGGCGGCGCAGCCGTGCCGCTGTCGGAGTCATAGAGCAGACGATCTGGCTGACTGTCCTTTCCATCAAACAATTCCACACGCAAGGTGCTGTCCGCCACGCCAGCGAGGCCCCAGAAGAGTTCATCCGCCACCATGGGCGCGTACAAAAGGCCTACCAGTGCAGCCTGGTGCTGCAAAACGGTCACCGGGTCTGCGCCATTGCGATAGACCGGCAAAAGGTACAGCACGCCGGGCGACTGTTTGCCATCGTGTGCCAGAGAAATTTTGCCGGTAAGCGCCGGTTGTCCTGTATTCATGGCCCGCTCAGCCGCCTCCCTGCGCACCGGCTCTTGCCCGAGATCAAACCCGAGCGACGCCCGGTTGTCGGCAATCGGTTCGACGAATTGGACTACGAACAGGTCAGGGGCCTGCCCTTGGGTCTGCACCTCAAACTCGGGTGCAACGTCGGCCCGTTGGGCTGCGACAAAGGCACCCAGGCCACCACGCGGCACCCGCGCGATAAAGCCAAAGCCTCGTATGCCCGGAAACTCAACGGCCAAATCGCGCGACTCTACGTACGCCCTGAACTCTTGTCGGGTGATGCCCCGGCTGGCGGCATAGGTGCCGCGCGCACCTTTGAGCCCATACATGGGCTGGCTGAAGCGGCGCTTGACTTCGGCCTGAACACGCTCGGCGCCTCGGTCAAAGAGCGCTTGCGCGTCGCTGTCGAGGTTTTTCTTTAGCCAAAAAACCATTCCCGCGGTGGCAGCAAGCCCCAGCAACTGAGCTGCGGCAACCATGCCAATAGCGGCCCGCAAACTGAAACTGAAACGTTTGTCGGTATTCTCTTTGTCCCCATCGGGAGCCGCAAGCGAGCGTCGCGTGGCGGACATGCTGCGCCAATAAACGGCCGGGGCTGCAAGCAGGGTCAGCAGGGTGACATCCACCAAACCTTCCGCAAGGCCGGTCAATCCGGGTGCGAGCGTCGGCAAGGCCAGCATGACAAGCGTCTCCGCGAGTGCCACGACCAGTAAAACTTCAGCGAAAAGGCGGATCGGGGTGAAGGATTGCTTCATGCCGTCTGGCGAATTGGGTCGCGCAACGCGGCGACGGTGCGTCAGGATATCACCGAGACGACTCCCCTGTCGTGCCGGGTCGCAATTGCTGTGGCGACTTGGCTCAATTTAGCGCGGCTGAATTTTGCTCGACTCAATCAGGCCCGCAACATCGCGCAACTGCACCACCATTTCGCCCCTGCGCAGAATGACATGCTGCACCACTTCCGTCTGGCCCTTGTAGACCACGCGGTCACCGGGTTTGAATTTGGGCAGCGCCGGCAGTTGCACCATGGCAGCACGGGTTGCTGTTGCGCCCATTTGCCAGGACTGGACCTGCTTTGCCACCTTCGGATGGTTGGCGGCCAACTGGTCCAGGGCCCGCGCCATTTCGGAACGGGCGCTGTCGGCAGAAAAGGGTTTGGGCAAGAAAAACAGCGCACCTGCGTCGCGTGCTTCCTGTGCGAGGGTCGCGCCAGCGCTTTGCGCCATCAGGGCGAACCGGCAACCGGGATTGGCGCTTACCAGTTGGCGATGCAGCCCAATGCCCGACAGCGACTCTTTGGCAAACCAGTCGGTTACCAAAAAGTCGGGCTTATGGGACGGTGCAATTTCGGCCGCCGCGTGCGGGTTGCCCGTGGTCTTGATGGCTGCGGCATCGAAGCCATAACCCGTCAGCACCTGCTGTAAAAATGTTTGCAAGGCTGGACTGGGATCACAAATCAAAAAACTCACGATAGACATGAAAAAAACTCAAAAACTGGCAGAAAACTCCGCACTGAGTGCCGCTATTTTACGGATAAACCCCTAGATACAGACTGACACCAGATTGCTAGCATCCAGCACAGAACTTGACCAAACGGTCAGTTTTTAATCAGGAGTTGTCAGGATGCCCACCACCCACCAACCCGACGTTCGCCCCGGTCGCCTGGCCGCAGCCGAATACGCCAACGCGTTCGCCGATGCCAGCCCGCGCCTGACACGCCCGCAGGCGCTGCTGGAAGCCGAGCGCTGCCTTTACTGCTTCGATGCGCCCTGCGCTACGGCGTGCCCGACCAGCATTGACGTGCCCTCCTTCATCCGGCGCATTGCGGACGACAACCTGCGCGGTGCAGCACGCGCCATTCTGGAGTCCAACCCGCTGGGCGGCATGTGCGCGCGGGTCTGCCCGACCGAGAACCTGTGCGAGGCGGCTTGCGTACGCAACACACAGGAGGGGAAACCGGTAGCCATTGGCCGCTTGCAGCGCCACGCGGTGGACGCACTGATGGAAAGCGCTAGTCCGCAAATTTTCACCCGAGCACCTGCCACGGGCAAGACCGTCGCAGTGGTCGGCGCGGGCCCTGCCGGACTGGCCTGCGCCTACACGCTGGCCCGCAACGGGCATAACGTGGTCATCTTCGATGCCCGCCCCAAGGCCGGTGGACTCAACGAATACGGCCTGGCCAGCTATAAAACGCCTAACCACTTTGCCCAAGCCGAGGTGCGGTGGCTGCTGGCCATTGGCGGCATCAGCGTGCGTAACAGCTGGAAGCTGGAGAACGCCGCACAACTGGAAACCCTGCGCAAAGACTTTGACGCCGTATTTCTGGGCATGGGCTTGGCCGGTACGTCCGCGCTGGGTATCCCCGGTGAAGCGATGGCCGGTGTGCGCGACGCGGTGGACTTTATCGCCGAGTTGCGACAGTGCGCCGACCTGTCGACCCTGCCGGTGGGCCGCCGCGTAGTGGTGATCGGTGGCGGCATGACGGCGGTGGATGCAGCCGTGCAGTCCAGGCTGCTGGGCGCCGAGACCGTCCACATGGTATACCGGCGTGGGCCAGAGGGCCTGTCGGCGTCGCAAGTGGAGCAGGAGTGGGCGCAAACCCACGGCGTCACCATTGCGCATTGGCTGGCGCCGGTGGAGATCATCGGCACACTCGACGATGCTGGCCCGGGCATGGTTGGCGCAGTGACCGACGACGCGAGCGGCGTGAACCATGTGCGCGGGGTGCGTTTTGCGCGCCAGGAGATGGTCAACGGCAGGCTAATGCCAACCGGCGAGTCGGTGGTCCGGCGCGCCGACATGGTGCTCAAGGCGATTGGCCAGAAACTGGGCAACCCCATGTTGACCGACGCCGGGCTGACACTGCAAGACGGGCGCATTGCCACGGACGGCGTCGGCCAGACCAATTTGACGGGCGTCTGGGCCGGTGGCGACTGCCGTGCTGGCGGACTGGACCTGACGGTACAGGCCGTGGAGCACGGCAAACAGTCCGCACTGGCCATCCACGCCTATCTGACCCGCGCCTGAGCGCTGCACCCCCAAATTTGGAGACCACGATGGCCAATTTACGCACCACCTTTGCCGGCATCAGCAGCCCCAACCCCTTTTGGCTGGCATCCGCCCCGCCCACCGACAAAGCCGTCAACGTCAATCGCGCCTTTGAAGCCGGCTGGGGCGGCGTGGTCTGGAAGACGCTGGGCGAGGCCGGCCCACCCGTAGTGAACGTCAACGGCCCGCGTTACGGAGCGTTGCTGACGCCCGACCGGCGGCTGATGGGCTTCAACAACATCGAACTCATTACCGACCGCGATCTGGAACTCAACCTGAAAGAGATTACCGAGGTGAAGCGTAACTGGATGGATCGCGCGATGGTGGTGTCGCTGATGGTGCCCTGCGAGGAAACCGCTTGGAAGGCGATTTTGCCGCGCGTGGAAGACACCGGCGCCGACGGCATTGAGCTCAATTTTGGCTGCCCGCACGGAATGAGTGAGCGCGGTATGGGCGCCGCCGTGGGCCAGGTGCCGGAGTACATCCAGATGGTGACCGAGTGGTGCAAGCAGTACAGCACGCTGCCGGTGATAGTGAAGCTCACGCCAAACATCACCGACATCCGCATGCCCGCGCGGGCCGCAAAAGTGGGTGGCGCCGATGCGGTCTCGCTGATCAACACCATCAACTCCATCATCGGCGTGGACCCCTACACGCTAACCATGAACCCATCCACCGGCGGCAAAGGCTCGCACGGTGGCTATTGCGGCCCGGCGGTGAAGCCTATTGCGCTGAACATGGTGGCCGAGATTGCGCGCGACCCGCTCACCGCCGGTCTGCCCATCAGCGGGATTGGCGGCGTGGGCAACTGGCGCGATGCGTTTGACTTCATTGCCCTGGGCGCGGGCAACGTGCAGGTGTGCACCGCCGCCATGGTCTACGGCTTCAAGATCGTGCAGGAGATGAGTGATGGTCTGTCGAACTACATGGACCAGATGGGCTTCACGTCGATTGAAGACTTCCGTGGCAAGGCGATACCCACCGTGAGCGACTGGCGCTACCTGAACCTCAACCACATCAGCAAAGCGGTCATCAACCAGAACAGCTGCATCCAGTGCGGGCGCTGCCACATTGCCTGCGAAGACACCTCGCACCAGGCCATCAGCGCCGTGAAGGATGGAAAACGCTTCTTTGAGGTCAAAGAAGACGAATGCGTCGGCTGCAACCTGTGCACCCTGGTATGCCCGGTGCCCGAGTGCATCACCCTGCGCACACTGGCCCCCGGTGAAAAAGACTTGCGCACCGACCGGGTTGTGAGCGATAAACACGCAGATTGGACCACCCATCCAAATAACCCGATGCGGGTGTGACCAGACGGATGTTTGGCAGCCAAATCCGGACCTAGCCCCCGTAACTATTGCGTAGGCAGCTACCATTTTAGGAGCAACAGCATGAGCAGCATTTTAATCAAGGGCGGCACCGTGGTGAACGCCGACCGCTCTTTTGGAGCCGATGTACTCAGCCAGGATGGCAAGATTGTGGCCGTGGGCGAGAACCTGACTGCCCCGGCGGGTGCCACCGTGGTGGACGCGCTCGGCCAATACGTCATACCCGGCGGCATCGACCCGCACACCCACATGCAGTTGCCCTTCATGGGCACCACCACCATGGACGACTTCTTCACCGGCACCGCAGCAGGCATGGCGGGTGGCACCACCACCATCATTGATTTCGTCATCCCCAACCCGCAGCAAAACATCATGGAGGCCTACCAGACCTGGCGCGGTTGGGCTGAGAAAGCCGCCTCCGACTACAGCTTTCACGTCGCGGTAACCTGGTGGGACGACAGCGTGCGCCGTGACATGGGCACGCTGGTGCAGAACGAGGGCGTGAACAGCTTCAAGCACTTCATGGCCTACAAGAACGCCATCATGTGCGACGACGAAACGCTGGTGAACAGCTTCAAACGCTGCATGGAGCTCGGTGCCATGCCGACGGTGCACGCCGAAAACGGCGAGCTGGTGTTCCTGCTGCAGCGTCAGATTGCCGAGATGGGCATCACCGGGCCGGAGGGCCACCCGCTGTCGCGTCCAACGGGTGTAGAGGGCGAAGCCGCCAACCGCGCCATCGCCATTGCTGACGTGCTCAACGTACCCATCTACGTGGTGCACGTCTCATGTATTGAAGCGGCCGAAGCCATTGCCCGTGCCCGTGCACGCGGCCAGCGGGTCTATGGCGAGGTGCTGGCCGGGCACCTGGTGGTGGACGACAGCGTCTACCGCCACCCCGACTTTGCCACCGCCGCTGCGCATGTGATGAGTCCGCCGTTTCGACCCAAGGGCAACCAGGAGTTTTTGTGGCGCGGCCTGCAAAGCGGCAATCTGCACACCACGGCGACGGACCATTGCACCTTCTGCGCGGCGCAAAAGGCAGCGGGCAAGGACGACTTCAGCAAGATTCCCAATGGCTGCGGCGGCGTGGAAGAGCGCATGGCCGTTATTTGGGACGCCGGGGTCAACACCGGGCGTCTAACGCCATCGGAGTTTGTGGCCGTGACATCGGCCAACACCGCACGGCTGTTCAACATCTATCCACAAAAGGGCAGCGTGTCGGTGGGAGCTGATGCCGATCTGGTGGTGTGGGATCCGGCCGGCACCAAAACCCTGTCCGCCAAAACGCAGCACAGCAAGGGCGATTTCAATATCTTTGAAGGTCGCACGGTTAGGGGCATTCCAAGCCACACCATCAGTCAGGGAGAATTGGTGCTTGTGCAGGGGGATTTGCGGGCGGTGCAGGGCAAGGGGCGGTACATCAAGCGGGCGCCGTTCAGTTCCAATTTCGCGGCTAACAAGCTGCGGGCTGAGACGATGGCACCTTCTGCGGTTAAGCGTTAAAGGACATACCATGAATTCAGCAACCCAGGACGATATTGAATCCATCCGTATCAACGGTGAGCGCCTGTGGGGCTCGTTGATGGAACTGGCAAAAATTGGTGCCACGCCCAAGGGCGGCGTGTGTCGCCTGACGCTGACTGATCTGGACAAGCAAGGACGCGACCTGGTGCTCGGCTGGGCGCGTGAGGCTGGCTTAACCATCACCATCGACAAGATTGGTAACGGCTTCATGCGCCGCGCCGGGCGCAACAACGCGCTGCCACCCATCGTCACGGGCAGCCACATTGACACCCAGCCGACCGGTGGCAAGTTTGATGGCAACTATGGCGTACTGGCCGGGCTGGAAGTGGTGCGCACGCTCAACGACCACGGCATCACCACCGAGGCACCGATTGAAGTCGCCTTCTGGACCAACGAAGAAGGCTCACGCTTTGTGCCGGTGATGATGGGCTCGGGCGTGTTTGCCAAGGCCTTCACGCTGGAGCACGCCTACGCCGCTACTGACACTGACGGCAAATCGGTGGGCGAAGAACTCAAACGCATTGGCTACATCGGCGAGCAGGAGCCGGGCGATCACCCGATTGGCGCTTACTTTGAGACCCACATCGAACAAGGCCCGGTGCTGGAGGACCACGACGTGACCATCGGCGTGGTGCAGGGCGTGCTCGGCATTCGCTGGTTTGACTGCACAGTGACAGGCATGGAGGCCCACGCGGGCCCCACGCCCATGGCGCTGCGCAAGGACGCGATGCAAATCTCGACCCACATCATGCAGGAGACCGTGGCGGCCGCGCTGCGCCACGCCCCGCACGGTCGCGGCACGGTGGGCATGGTGCAGGTGCATCCCAACAGCCGCAACGTGATTCCGGGGCGGGTCAAGTTCAGCATCGATCTGCGCAATGCCACCGATGCACAGGTGGATCAAATGGCCGACGAGGTGAAGGCGTTTGCCGCAACCATGGCCCAAAAGAGCGGGCTGGAGGTCAAGATTGAACTGGTATCGAGCTACCCGGCGCAAGTATTTCACCCCGACTGCGTGGACGCCGTCGGCCGCGCTGCCAAGAAGTTGGGCTACAGCAACATGCCCGCCGTCTCGGGGGCCGGGCATGACGCGGTGTATATGGCCAAACTCGCACCCAGTGGCATGATCTTCATTCCCTGCCTGAACGGCATCAGCCACAACGAGATTGAATCAGCCCAGCCCGCGCACATCACCGCCGGCTGCAATGTGCTGCTGCATGCCATGCTGGAGCGAGCCGGCACCTAGATTTTATGGAATAGGTCGATAGCCGCCGTGCTACTTGCGCAGGCAGCTATCATTTTTGTAGTGTTGGTAACCTGTGTTTAACCTGGAGTAACTATGTCGATGCAACTTCTCACTCGCCGTCGTGCAGTCGTTTTGGCCACCGCACTGGCCACCCTGGCTCCCAATCTGGTGCTGGCGCAAGCCAAGCCCAAGGTGGCGGGGATTTACACCGTGCCTTTCGAGCAGCAGTGGGCCGGACGCCTGCACACCGCGCTCAAGGCCGCCGAGGCACGCGGTGAAATTGAATACAAAGCCAGCGAGAACGTCAGCAATGCCGACTACGAGCGCGTCATGCGCGAGTACGCCACGGCGGGCAACACCCTGATCTTTGGCGAAGCCTTTGCGGTCGAGGCTGCGGCCCGTAAGGTGGCCAAGGATTTCCCCAAGGTGTCGTTCCTGATGGGCTCTTCCGGCAAACCCGCTACACCCAATTTCAGCGTGTTTGACAACTACATCCAGGAGCCGGCCTACCTGTCGGGCATGGTCGCCGGTAGCATGACCAAGAGCAACAAAATTGGTCTGGTCGGTGGTTTCCCTATCCCCGAGGTCAACCGCCTGATGAACGCCTTCATGATGGGTGCTAAAGAGGTCAACCCCAAGGTGGAATTCAGCGTCAGCTTTATCAACAGCTGGTTTGACCCGCCCAAGGCCAAGGAAGCCGCCTTCGCCATGATCGACAAGGGAGCCGACGTGATGTATGCCGAGCGCTTTGGCGTGAGCGATGCCGCAAAAGAGAAGGGCAAGCTCGCCATTGGCAACGTGATCAACACGCAAGCCCAGTACCCCGACACCGTGGTGGCGTCGGCCTTGTGGCATTTCGAGCCCGCTGCCGACCGCGCCATCAAACTGGTGAAAGAAGGCAAGTTCAGCGCCGAAGACTATGGCCAGTACGCCATGATGAAGTACAAAGGCTCGTCACTGGCGCCGCTGGGCACCTTCGAGAAGAAGGTCCCCGCCGACATCATGGCCAAGGTCAAGGCCAAAGAAAAGGCTATTGTGGATGGCAGTTTTGCGGTCAAGGTGGACGACAACCAGCCCAAGTCCACCGCTAAATAATGACCCCCACGCTTGTCACTGCGTGTACTGCGCTGCCCCCCGAGGGGGCTGTGCTTGCTTGGGGCGGCCCGGCGCGGCGCACGCTAGTGGCCCCCACGCTTGTCACTGCGTGTACTGCGCAACCCAGCACGCGGCATGAGTGAGTCCGTTCTCAAGCTCTCGCACATCACCAAGCGCTTCGGCGCTTTAGTGGCCAACGACGACATCTCGCTGCAGCTTAACGCCGGGGAAGTGTTGGCACTATTGGGAGAGAACGGGGCTGGCAAATCCACTCTGGTATCAATTCTGTTTGGGCACTACACGGCTGATGAGGGTCACATCGAGGTCTTTGGGCAGCCATTGCCGCCGGGCGACCCCAAGGCGGCACTCGCCGCTGGCATTGGCATGGTGCACCAGCACTTCACGCTGGCCGATAACCTGAGCGTTCTGGACAACGTGATGATGGGCTCCGAGCCGCTGTTTCAGCCCTTCATCCGCCGCCGCGCCGCGCGCGACAAACTGACGGCGGTGGCGCAGCGTTTTGGCTTGCACGTGGACGCCCAGGCCCGGGTTGGCAGCCTATCGGTGGGTGAGCGCCAGCGGGTCGAGATTTTGAAAGCGCTGTACCGGGGCGCACGCGTATTGATTCTGGACGAGCCCACGGCGGTGCTGACACCGCAAGAGAGCGAGGCCCTGTTCGCGGTGCTGGCGCAGATGGTGGCGCAAGGACTTTCCATCATCTTTATTAGCCACAAACTGGTCGAGGTGCTGCGCGTCTCGCACCGGGTAGCCGTGCTGCGCGGTGGCAAACTGGTCAGCGAGGCCGACGCCAGGACCACCACCCAGAGCCAATTGGCGCAGTGGATGGTGGGGCACGCCATTGAGGCACCGCAGCGCCGCCCTGCACTCAGCGTGGGCCAGGCCGTCTGCACACTGCAAAAAGTCAGCAGCGGTGCCGGTCGCGAAAAGCTCCACAGCGTGTCCCTCACGCTGCATGCAGGCGAGATCGTGGCCATCGCGGGGGTCTCCGGCAACGGGCAGGTGGCGCTGGCAGAGTTGCTGTGCGGCACCCGCGCCGCCACTTCCGGGCACGTCGAATTTTTAGGGCAACCGATGCCGCCCCATCCGGCACGTCTGGTCGAACTCGGGGTGGCCAGAATTCCCGAAGACCGCCATGCGGTGGGCGTGGTGGGCGACTTGCCGGTGTGGGAAAACGCTGCCTCCGAGCGTTTGCGCAGCCGCTCTTTTTCTCGCTTTGGCTGGGTCAAGCGGCTGGCGGCGCGCAACTACGCCAAGCAGGTCATCGCCGCTTTTGATGTGCGCGGTGGGGGGCCGAATACGGCAGCTCGCTCGCTCTCTGGTGGCAATATGCAAAAGCTTATTTTGGGCCGGGCCCTGACACATCCCGAGGTAATTGCCCCCACGCTTGCCACTTCGTGTGCAGCGCTGCCCCCCTCCAAACCAAACAGTGCGCCGCGGCTTATCGTGGCGCACCAGCCCACGTGGGGTCTTGATATTGGCGCAGTGGCCTATGTGCAAGCACAGCTCATTGCGGCCCGCGACGGCGGGGCTGCCGTGCTGGTGATATCGGACGACCTGGATGAAGTGCTCACCCTGGGTGACCGGGTCGCCGTGATGCATGGCGGAGCCTTGAGTCCGGCGCGCCCGGCGCTGCACTGGAGTCGCGAAGCCATTGGCCTGGCGATGGCTGGTGCAGAGGGCGAGCATGCGGCTTGAAAAGCGCACCCAAACATCGCCCCTGGCGCTGCTACTGGCCCCGGTGGGTGCAATCGTGTTCACTTTGCTGGTGAGTGCGTTGCTGGTGTTGTGGGCGGGTGCCCCAGTCAGCCAGACCTACGGGTTGCTGCTGCATGGCGGCTTTGGTTCGGTCTTTGCCTTCAGCGAGACACTCACCCGCGCCATCCCCCTGATGCTTACCGGGTTGGCGGCCACGGTGGCCTTCAAGGCGCGCCTGTTCAACATTGGGGCCGAGGGGCAACTGTATGTCGGCGCGCTGGCCGCCGTGGCGGTGGGCGGGTTGCGTGACGGCACCGGCTTTGCGCTGCACCCGATGTTGCTGTTTGGCCTGATGATGCTGGCCGCCGCGCTGGCAGGGGCACTGCTGCTGCTCGGTCCGGCACTGATGAAGGCCAAACTTGGAGTGGACGAGGTGGTCACCACGCTGCTGCTCAACTTCATCGTGCTGCTGCTGGTCTCTCTCATGCTCGACGGCCCCATGAAAGACCCCGCCGCCATGGGATGGCCGCAAAGTGTGGCCCTGATGGGCGAGCTGGAGTTGTCCAAACTGATTCCGCAAACACGCGTGCACACCGGTTTGCTATGGGCGGGTTTTTTGGCGGTCGGCCTGTGGGCGCTGATGAAGTACACGGTGTTGGGTTTTGATATTCGGGCGGTGGGGGCCAACGCCCGGGCCGCGGCCTTTGCCGGGGTTCCGGTCACGCGCACGGTAGTGCTAGTGGCCATGATGTCGGGTGCGCTGGCAGGCTTGGCCGGCGCCATTGAGGTGGCCGGGCGCACCAGCTACCTGACGCTCGATATGTCGCCGGGCTACGGCTATTCGGGCATTGTGATTGCCATGCTCGCCGCGCTGCACCCGCTGGGTGTGGTGCTGGCCAGTGTGTTTGTAGCAGGCGTGCTGGTGGGTGCCGACAGCATGAGCCGGGCGGTGGGCGTGCCGACCTTCATTGCCGACGTTATTGTGGCCACGTCGCTCATCTCGGTGCTGGTAGCAACGCTGCTCGCGCAATACCGGGTCAAACGCAAATGAGCGCCGCCACGAAGAGCGTAGGGGCGTTTATCTTATGAGCGACCTCTTTGACATTCTGAGCAACCTGGCGTTCTGGGTCGCCGTGCTTCGCATTGCCTCGCCACTGATTTTGGGCACGCTGGGAGTGCTGCTGTGCGAGCGTGCCGGGGTGCTGAACCTGGGCATCGAGGGCATCATGGTGGCCGGGGCGTTTACCGGCTGGCTGGCGGTCTATCTGGGCGCGCCGCTATGGGCGGGTGTGGGTGTGGCAGCGCTCACCGGGGCGGTGTTTGGCTTACTGCATGCGTTCTTGACGGTGGGGCTGGCACTGTCACAGCACGTATCTGGCCTAGGCATCACGCTGCTGGCCACCTCCTTGAGTTACTACGGCTACCGCGTGAGTTTTCCCAAAGTTTCCACGCCACCCACCATTACCCCGTTTGCAGAAATGGACTGGTTGGCCCTGCCGATACTGGCGCAGCAAACTGCGCTGACCCTGCTAGCCCTTCTGCTGGTACCGCTCATTGCCTACACCCTGTACCGAACCCCGGTCGGCCTGGCGGCGCGCATGGTGGGCGAAAATCCGCAGGCGGCTGAGGGCCAAGGCGTGTCGGTGGCGGCCGTGCGCACCGGTGCCATAGTGGCGGGCTCGGCATTGATGGGCGTGGCGGGCTCTTTTCTCACGCTCTCGGCCTTTAACGCCTTCTTTTTCAACATGGTCAACGGGCGCGGCTGGATCTGCGTGGCGCTGGTGGTGTTTGCCTCCTGGCGTCCCGGAAAAGCACTGCTGGGTGCCCTACTGTTTGCCTTTTTTGATGCCCTGCAGCTGCGCTTGCAACAGTCAGGCGATGCCGCGCTGCCGTATCAGCTGTACCTGATGCTGCCCTATGTCCTGTCCATCGTGGCGCTGGTGCTGGTCGCCCGCAAAGCCAGTTACCCCCAAGCGCTGATGAAGCCTTACCGCAAAGGTGAACGCTAAATGCTCGACTTATTGGTCCAGAACGCAACGCTCCCGGACGGGCGTACCGGAATGTCGGTTGCCGTGCTCGGCGAAAAGATTGTGGAGGTTGGCGCCCGCATACAAGCAGCTGCGCATCAGATGCTCGACGCCCAAGGCTATCTGCTCAGCCCGCCGTTTGTCGATGCCCACTTTCACATGGACGCCACACTCAGTTATGGCCTGCCGCGCGTCAACCAGTCAGGCACCCTGCTCGAAGGCATTGCGCTGTGGGGCGAACTCAAACCACTGCTGACCCAGGAGGCACTGATCGAACGCGCCCTGACCTACTGTGACTGGGCCGTGGCCAAGGGCCTGCTGGCCATTCGCACCCACGTCGATGTCTGTGACCCGCGCCTGCTGGCGGTCGAGGCGTTGCTGGAAGTTAAAAAGCGGGTCGTGCCGTATATCGATCTGCAACTGGTTGCCTTCCCGCAGGATGGCGTGCTGCGCGGCGCACGAGGGCCGGAACAACATATCAACAACCTCAAACGCGCGCTGGACATGGGAGTCGATGTGGTCGGTGGCATTCCCCACTTTGAGCGCACCATGGCGGACGGTGCCTTGAGCGTGCGGCTGCTGTGCGAACTGGCGGCCGAGCGTGGCCTGCGGGTGGACATGCATTGCGACGAGTCCGACGACCCGCACTCGCGCCACGTGGAGACTCTGGCCTTTGAGACGCAGCGACTGGGGTTGCACGGCCGCGTCACGGGGTCGCACCTGACCTCCATGCACAGCATGGACAACTACTACGTCAGCAAGCTGCTGCCCCTGATGGCCGAGGCACAGTTGCAGGTGGTGGCCAACCCGCTCATCAACATCACACTGCAGGGCCGCCACGACAGCTACCCAAAGCGCCGGGGCATGACGCGCGTACCCGAGCTGCTGGCCGCCGGCATCAACGTGGCGTTTGGCCACGACTGTGTGATGGACCCCTGGTACAGCCTGGGCAGCGCCGACATGCTGGAGGTTGCCCACATGGGCTTGCACGTTGGGCAAATGACCAGCCAGGCCGCCATGCGCCAGTGCTTTGACGCCGTCACGGTCAACCCCGCCCGCATTTTGGGGTTGAACGGCTATGGACTGGAAGCGGGCTGCAATGCCGACTTTGTGTTGCTGCAAGCGCGCGACCCGGTGGAGGCGCTGCGCCTGCGTGCTAACCGGCTACAGGTTTTCCGAAAAGGCCGGCTACTGGCCTGCGCGCCAGTTTGGAGCAGCACGCTGCATTTGCAAGGCCGCCCATCGAGCACGGCATATATCGCCTGAGATTAAGCGCAAGCTATTTCAGCTTATAGGTTCCGGTCTGGCGATTGCAGCCCTGAAATGTCCCCGGTTTTGCGGTCGGGAAAGGAGGAATGTTTTCGACCTTGGTGGTGACTACCATACCTTCGTATTTTCCTGTGCCGGCGACGGTTTCCCGGGAAACCGTTCCATCCGCATTTTGCGTAAACACGTTCAGACGTTTGTCACCGTCGAGATCAGTGACTTCACACACGTTGCCTCCTGAAAGCTTGCCGTCAAACGAACTGATCGCTCCCACGCACCGAAATGAATTTCTGTCGCCAAACCCGCCTGACGGGTTGCTCAGCGCAGTCCCCATGAATTCGGAGCTTAGTGCCCAATGGGTTTTGGAAAAGTCAATACGATTCGCGTTGCCCGACCAGCAAACTGTTACGTCGTAGCTGCCTTCTTTCGGTAGCGTGGCGGCGGTGGCGTTGCCGGCCATGGCGAGCGCAGCAATTGCGGACAGCAGACATTCGAGGTGGATTTTCATTGTTCGTTCCCCTGGTTGACCGCGGTAATTGAATTCGATGCCGCGACGCAGCGGTTGCATTTGGACAATGCCTCGCCGCCGCCGCAATTAAGCACCCATCGCCCATGATGATTGGCTCCGCCTAAAAATGGTTGATATCGTTGCAGGGTCAATTCTTCAGAGCGTCATCAGAATCTTGTCGATCAGGCGCCAACTACCACGAACCGCTCGCGCTGCACAGCCGAATGATGTTGCGATCAATTGAGCGTCAGTGCTGCGGCTTCAGCCTTGCAGTCGCCAGACGCACGTACACCCTGATTGCGGGCAGCTTGCACCTCGGCTTTGGCTGCGGCCACTTGAGCAAGAAACGTCGAGTTGGAGTGCAGGCGTGCCACCGTCGCGGCGCCCATTACACGGCCAGTGTCCACATCGCTTTGCCAGTGCACTCCACAAATAACCCGACTTTGTCCAAACGCATAGCCGCGCGATAAAAGTGCTGTAGCGCGATCCGGGTCTACTTCGCTTAAGACCAACGCCCATGCCCACCCCAATGCCGAATGACCCGACGGATAGGATCCGTCCTTTGCCAGAGCCGCTTCTTCGGCAGGCGTGCAGGTTGAATCACCCATGGAAACGAAGGGACGCTGGCGTTTATACGTGTCCTTTGCGGCGTAGGTGGACAGCCCGGCATCAAGTAAGGTCCGCCGCAGAAGCATGTTCAGGTGTGGCGTTTGTTCAACAGAGATGGGCACATCCAGAGTGCACGCAAACGCAGCGGTAGCCTGCGGAAACTTCAGGTTTGCATCCCGCGCGGCCAGGTCCCAACGCGGCGTTCCACGCGTCGCACGCGTGGCTTGGTAGGTGGACACATCGGCCGCCTTCTGGGCGGAGTCGTCAGCAGGCGGCTTAGGCAATATGGCAAGGCTGTTGGGCAGCGTCTTTGGGTCCAGGTAGCCAAGCACATAACCTGAGCCAGGTCGGAATTCTCCAACCACTTCGGCAGAGGTGGGCGGAGGCGAAACGGACTGACAACCGGTCAATGCTATTGCGGCTGCGGCAGTTGCCGAGAAAACGTGTGATTTCATGTGCCAGTCTCCGGATCAGTTTAGGGCTCAGAACTTATCCTAGCCCAAAACCAGTGAATTGGCTGATTGACACCGACACCTTCGAGACTTTGGACTGTTTCGGCAGGCCGCGATAGTGGTGGTAGTGGTCGCGTGGCTTGGTCGCAACGAAGCGAAACACTGAACGCCGCCGCGGTCCACCGCGCTGAGGGCCTCTCGAACGGCAGTAGGCCGCGACCTCAATTCTGCACTTCATCGCATCGGGCTGGCTGTTGCGTGCCAGATGCCGTACATTTTGCGGCTCGCCCTGCATCGGGCCCGTGTCGTCAACCCACACCAGAAAGAACGCGCATGCTATCCATCAAGGGACTCAATAAGACCTACGCCAACGGGGTGCAAGCACTCAAAGATGTCAATCTGGATATTCCACGGGGCATGTACGGTCTGCTGGGCCCCAACGGGGCAGGCAAATCGTCACTGATGCGCACCATCGCAACCTTGCAGGAGCCCGACAGCGGCAGCATTCAATTCGATCAGATTGATGTTTTACGCGACAACGAAGGGCTGCGTCGCCAACTGGGCTACCTGCCGCAGGACTTTGGGGTCTACCCAAAGGTCAGCGCCGAAGACTTACTGAGCCATTTTGCGGTACTCAAGGGCCTGACCGCCAAGGCCGAACGCCAGGAGATGGTCGAAGGACTGCTGCACCAGACCAATTTATGGGATACCCGCAAACGCAAACTGGGTACCTACTCGGGCGGTATGCGCCAGCGTTTTGGCATCGCCCAGGCCCTGCTGGGTGCGCCCAAGCTGGTGATTGTGGACGAGCCCACGGCCGGCCTGGACCCCGACGAGCGCAATCGCTTTTTGAACCTGCTGGCCGAGATTGGCGAGCAGGTGGTGGTCATTTTGTCCACGCACATCGTGGAAGATGTGACCGACTTGTGCCCGCGCATGGCGATGATCGTCAAGGGAGAGGTGATGTTGCAGGGCGAACCCCAGGCAGCCATCGATATGCTCAAATCCAAGGTCTGGCGCAAGCGGGTAAGCAAGGCCGCCCTAAGCGAGTACCAGCAGCGCTTTAACGTACTGTCCTCGCGCTTGGTGGGGGGCGAGCCACAAATCAACGTCCACGCCGATAGCCAGCCCGAGGAAGGTTTTGTGCAGGTCGAGGCTGATCTGGAGGATGTGTATTTTCTGAAAATACGCGCCAGTCAAGCCCCCCTGGTCGCAGTGGCTTAAGGAGCGGTTCATGTGGTTTGAATTCTTCCGCTTCGAGTTGCGATTTCAGCTGCGCCAGCCTCTGCTGTGGGTCAGTGGTCTGGTGTTTGCCTTGCTGGCGTTTGGCGCGTCCAGCAGTGACGCAGTGATGATTGGCGGGGCAGTGGGCAATGTGTACCGCAATGCGCCCATGGTCATCGCCCAGTTCCTGGGTGTCTTCACCGTCATGTCGATGTTTATCGTCACGATCTTCGTGGCCGGGTCGGTCCTGCGCGACACCGAGTTGGGCATCTCCGACATGATCTTTGCCACGCCCATGAAAAAGCGTGACTATCTGCTGGGGCGCTTTCTGGCCGGACAACTGGCGTGCCTGACGATCTTTGTGCTCATTTCCTTGGGAATCATGCTGGGCACAGTCATGCCCTGGGTCGATGTGGCCCGCATCGGTCCATTTTCGATCACGCCCTACCTCTGGGGTTTTGCCGTTTTCGTTATTCCCAACCTGTTATTGATCGGGGCATTGCTGATGCTGCTGGCGGCGACGACCCGCTCCATGTTGCTGGTCTATGTCGGGGTGATTGCGTTTTTCGTTCTGTGGAGCGTGGCCGGCGTGATGTCCCGTGACATCAGTAATGAGTGGGTGGCAGTGTTGACCGACCCGTTTGGTTTGCGTGCCTTTGGCCGGATGACGCGCTATTTCACCACCGCCGAAGCCAATAGCGGCCTGCCACCATTCAAGGGCTTCCTGCTCGCCAACCGGGCGCTGTGGAGCGTGGTGGCGCTGGTATTGCTGGGCGTGACGCAACTGCTGTTTAAGCCCCAACGAGCCGATACCGGTAAACGCTGGTTCGGTCGGGCCAGGGCGGTTATGCCCATGGCTGCTGAGCCCACCCCCAGACGCTACCGCCCGGTCGCGTCCATCTATGGGACCACAACGCCATGGCTGCAGTGCTGGAACCTGTTTCGGTTTGACACAGTGGGCGTATTCAAGAGCATTCCGTTTCTGATTATTTTGCTGGTGGGTTTGGCTAACTTCATTGGGGGTGCCATTGCCAGTGCCAAGATGTTTGGAACTCCGGTGTACCCGGTGTCGCGCCTGTTAATGGAAAACATGAATGGCAGCTTCACCTTCTTGCTGGTGCTGATCGTGACCTTTTATGGCGGCGAGCTGATTTTCAAGGAACGCCAGGCCAAGTTGGCCGACGTGCTGGATGCCATGCCCATGCCCAACTGGGTACCGCTGGTGGCAAAGAGCATGGCACTGGTAACTGTGGTGGCTGGTTTCCTGGGCTGCGGCGTGATCGCAGCCATGGTCTTTCAGGTGATCAAAGGTGGAACCACGATTGAGTTGGGTGTGTACCTGCAGGGAGCCATGCTGAGTTCGGTGTACTTCGTCCTGATGGGTCTGCTGGGGATCGCCTTTCAGGTACTTTTCAACAACAGATTCATTGGCTACCTGGCGGTGATTCTGGTGATGGTGGCGCAAGTCGTGCTGGGCATATTGCACTTCGACCACAACCTGTACAGCATTGCCGGATTGCCGCAAACCCAGTATTCCGACATGAATGGATACGGCCATTTTCTGACGGGCTGGTCCTGGTATGTGCTGTATTGGGGCCTGTTTGTGCTGGCCCTGCTGATTTTGGCGCAAGGATTCTGGGTGCGTGGCCTGTCGCATGAATGGCGGGTTCGGCTGCAACTGGCCAGGTTGCGCATGCGTGGCAAGTCCGGCGGTGCCTTGGCCCTGTGTCTGAGCGGCTTCGTTGCCTCGGGTGGCTGGATTTTCTACAACACCAACGTACTGAATCCCTACGTTCCCGGTGATGTAGCCATGGATCGCCAGGCCAACTACGAAAAGCTGTATCGGCAGTACAAGGGATTGCCGCAACCGCGCGTCACCGAGGTGCAGGCCAATGTTGACATCTTCCCGGCCGAGCGCCGGGTGGTCATCAATGGCCACTACCGGGTGCTAAACAAGCACGCTGCTGCGTTGGACACCTTATACGTACAGGTAGTGCCCGATGTCCAGACGATCCTGAAAAACCTGCCTCCGCACCAAGTAACCCTGGACGACCCGCTATTGGGCATGCGTATTCTCAAGCTGACGCAGCCAGTACAACCCGGCACAGCGTTCGACATGGATTTCACGGTGATCGTCACCAGCCAGGGGTTCACCAACAGCGGCGCCCCGGACAGCGTCAACCTGAACGGAACCTTTTTCAATAATTCACAGTTCTTCCCGGCATTGGGCTACAGCGGCAATGAGTTGCTGGACCGCAATGAGCGCAGAAAACGCGGCTTGGGCGAGCCCCATCGCATGCCTAAACTGGAAGACGAAGCAGCCCGCGGCAACCACCAATTGGACGCTGAAGCCGACTGGGTCAGTTTTGACACCACCGTCTCCACCAGCGCCGATCAGATTGCGCTGGCGCCGGGCTATTTGCAAAAGACGTGGGAGCAGGACGGACGACGCTATTTCCATTACAAGATGGACCGGCCCATGCTGCCCTTCTTCGCCTACCTGTCGGCACGTTGGCAAGTCAAAAAGGGGGATTGGCATGGGCTGCCGATTGAAATCTATTTCGATGCCAAGCACGGCTATAACGTGGACCGAATGATCACGGCCACGCAGAAATCGCTGGATTATTTTGGTTCCAACTTCACCCCCTACCAGCACAAGCAGGTGCGGATCCTTGAATTCCCGCGCTACGCAACTTTTGCCCAGTCGTTTGCAAACACCATCCCCTATTCCGAATCGATTGGCTTTATTGCCGATCTGCGCGACAACGAGAATGTTGACACGGTGTTTTATGTAACTGCACACGAAATGGCGCATCAGTGGTGGGCGCACCAGGTGATAGGCGCCAACGTCCAGGGGGCCACCATGCTGGTGGAATCGTTGGCGCAGTATTCCGCGCTAATGGTGATGGAGAAGGAATATGGCCGCCAACATTTGCGCAAATTTTTCAAAGAGGAGCTGGACAATTACCTGCGCTCACGCCGTGGTGAAAAGATTGAGGAGTTGCCGCTGTTTCGGGTTGAGAACCAGCAATACATTCACTACAACAAGGGCTCTTTGGTGTTCTATCGCGTACGTGAGGAGATTGGCGAAGATGCACTAAACCGGGCACTCAAACGTTTCTTGCAAGACAAAGCCTACCAGGCGCCGCCGTACACGACCAGTCGGGAATTGCTGGCCTACATCCGAGCCGAGGCCGGCGCCGACAAACAGGAACTGATTACCGACCTGTTTGAGAAAATTGTGTTCTACGACAACCGGGTAATGGAGGCTAGCGCCAAGCAACGCTCCGACGGCGAATGGGATGTAACCATGAAGCTGCGCCTGGCCAAACTGGAAGCCGACGGCACCGGCAAGGAGACGCCGCGAATCTATGACGAGCCGGTCGAAATTGCCGTCTTTTCACGTCCGACCGGTGGCAAGGAGTCGGACGAAAAGGTCTTGTTTAATGCGAAGCGCCGGCTGGATGGTGCCGAGCCCAGCATCACCGTGACGGTCAAGGACAAGCCCTTTGAAGTGGGCGTAGACCCCTACAACAAGATGATCGACCGGGTCTCGTCGGACAACCGCAAGCAAGTGAGTTTTGAGTAAGGCGGCTCCGCAAACACCTCAGCCGGGTCCTACTCCTATTCCAATAGAACACCGTGTGGTATTTGTCGGGTCAGGCAGAATAGCCGTATGCATCTGATATCTGATTTCGTGCGGAGTGTCCTGCGGGGTGTGATCAAAGTGGTCCTGTTGGCGATGACCGTCGTGTTTGTGTTGGGCGTGCTGTGCATCGGGCTCATTCTGGTGCTGGCGCACGTGATACGGTTTCTGCTGACCGGTCGCAAGCCCGCCGTCTTCTCCACCTACACCCGATTCACCCAGGCCGCCCAGCAGTTCCGCCCCGGTAGCTGGTCTGACCCTGCGGCAGGGGCACGCCCTGACGGTGCGGATATTGTGGACGTACAGGCGCACGAAGTGCACTCTGCGCTGCCACCCTTGCCCCATTCGAGCACCGAGAAGTTCCGATGACCCTGAGCACCTGGTGGCTGTTTATTGTGATGACGTTCGTGGTCTCTGCAACGCCAGGCCCCAACATGTTGTTCATCATGAGCACAAGTGCGCGCCACGGCATTCGATCTGCAGTAGCCGCCATGCTGGGTTGCATGACCGCTTTGCTGGCCATGATGAGCATTTCGGCAGCCGGTTTAGGCGCCTTGCTGCAGACCTTTCCTACCGTGTTTGAAGCGTTGCGCCTGGCCGGTGCGGCGTATCTGGCCTATCTGGGTGTCAAGTGCTGGCGCTCGCCCGTTCAGGATCAGTCGGCCGATGGAGTGTCCGGCGCCTCGCGTGCGGCAACCCCGGTAATGCGTAAAGACGCCATTTACCGCCAGGCCTTTCTGGTGGCCGCCAGCAACCCCAAGGCGATTCTGTTTGCCGCTGCCTTCTTTCCGCAGTTCATCAACCCAGGCCTGGCCAAGCTGCCCCAGTTTGCAATTCTGCTCACCACCTTTACGGTCATTGAAGTGACTTGGTATTTTGTCTACGCCATGAGCGGCAAGCGGTTGTCGCTCTATTTGCAGCGCGCCACGGTGATGCGCGCGTTCAACCGCCTGACCGGGGGAGTGTTCGTTGGTTTTGCAGCTTTGATGGCGACGGCGCGCGAATAGCGCTTGAAGGCCCTTATCCCCGGCACTTTCGGGGTCGAATCGGCACTCGGTTGCAGCATTTTTACTTCACAGTAGGATGTGGTCTATGGAATTCTTATTCGATCCCAATCACTGGATTGCCTTCGGCATGCTCACCGCACTGGAAATCGTGCTGGGCATCGACAACATCATTTTCATCTCCATTCTGGTTGGGCGGCTACCGGCTGAACTGCGGGACAAGGCGCGCCGACTGGGGCTGGGCTTTGCCATGGTGTCGCGACTGCTGTTGCTGTTTTCGTTGAGCTGGGTTATGGGACTGACCGCGGACCTGTTCAGCCTGATGCAGATGGGCTTTAGCGGGCGCGACCTGGTCTTGCTGTTCGGCGGAGTCTTCCTCTTGTACAAGGCTTCACACGAAATCTTCGTTGAGGTTGAGGCGCCTGAGCTGGACACACCACCCGCGGCCAACTCAGCCGCAATGAAGGCAGCAGGCAAAAAAGTATTCTGGGGAACCATCGGCCAGATTGCTGTGATTGACATCGTTTTTTCGCTGGACTCGGTCATCACTGCGGTGGGCATGGTCGACCATCTGGGGGTGATGGTGGCGGCCGTGGTCGCATCGGTGGGCGTCATGCTGGTCGCGGCCAAACCGATTGGCGAGTTCGTGGACAGCCACCCGTCGGTCAAGGTGCTGGCGCTGGCGTTTCTGGTGATGGTCGGCATGGCACTGACTGCGGAGGCGTTTGATCAGCATGTGCCCAAGGGTTACATCTATGCCGCGATGGCATTTTCGTTGGGCGTAGAGGCGTTGAACATTCGCGCCCGAGCCAAGCGCATGGCGCTGGCAGCCGCCAGTACGCAGGCGAGCAATGCATAAGACGTTCAGCCGGACAGATTGCCGTTGCAGAACGCCATGAAGGCATCGAGTGGCATGGGCTTGGCAAAGTAATAGCCCTGTATCTCGTCGCACCCCTCCTGCTGAAGGAACTGGAGTTGCTCGATGCGTTCAACCCCTTCCGCAGTGACCGCCAGGCCGAAGTTCTTCGCCAGCCCCAGGATGGCCCGGGTGATCGAAACACTGTCATGGTCAAAGGGCAGACCATCGATAAACGACTTGTCAATCTTCATGCGGGTAAACGGCAACTTCTGCAGGTAGCTCATGGATGAGTAACCGGTGCCAAAGTCGTCGATCGCCAGTTGCAAACCCATGGCACGGTAGCTGTTCAGGGTAACGATGGCCTGCGCCAAATCATTGGCAACATAGCTCTCGGTGATTTCCAGTTCTATCTGTGATGCACGCAAGCCGTTATCAGCAACGGCGCGCTGCAGTATTTTGTCGAGCTCGTGCCCGCGCATCTGGACGTTCGACACATTCATGCTCAAGTGCGACAGTTCAATACCCTCACCCTGCATCGCGACCAGGTCTTTGCAGCCGCGATGAATCACCCATTCGCCAATGGCCAGAATGTGGCCGGTTTCTTCTGCCAGCGGAATGAACTCGAGCGGTGGGACCATGCCAAAACCCGGGCAATTCCAGCGAATCAGCGCCTCTGCCGATACCACCCGACCGGTTGCCGCGCTGACTTTGGGCTGGTAATACAGAGTGAACTGGTCGCCAGCCTCCAGCGCCACGTTCAAAGAGTGAATTGTCTCGGCACGCTGATTGGCGCGTTTGGCCAGATCTTCCGAGAAGAAGCTGTACTTGTCGCGGCCACTTTCCTTGGCTTTGTACACCGCCAGATCTGCATGCTTGAGCAGGGTCACGCTGTCGGCGCCATCCTTGGGGTACTGCGCAACACCAATGCTTACGGTGGTGCTGATTTCGTGTGGTCCACAGGTAAAGGGCTCGTAAAACAAGTTCAGATACCTGGAGAGGGCCGATTCCACTTGCGCAATATTCTGCACATTCTCCAGCAGCACATTGAACTCGTCGCCCCCAATGCGGGCCAGGGTATCGTTGCCCTGAAAACTGCTCCGCAGTCGCGCACCAATCTGGATCAGCAGTTCGTCTCCCACACCATGCCCGAGGGTGTCATTGACCTGCCTGAACTGATCCAGGTCCATGAAAAACACCGCCAGCTCAGTGCGGTTGCGCCGCGCAAGGTCCAGCGCGTGCTCCAGGCGATTGGCAAAGTAGCGCCGGTTGGGCAAGCCCGTGAGCGAGTCGTGGTTCGACAGGTATTCCTGCTCATTGCGGGCGCGCTCCAGTGAGCCCTCACGCTCTGCCACTGCCGCCGCCAATTTGTTCACACTGACGGATATTTCCTGCAACTCGTCACCGGTTTCCACCGGGGGCAGGAGCGCGTATTCTCCTCGCTCCACGCTACGGATCTGCTCCATCAATTTACCCAGAGGCTGCGCCAGACTACGCTGAATCACCACGCGCATGAGCAGAAGCAGGAGCACAGCCACCAGCACCATCAAAAACAGGAACCGATACCGGTGCGTGTTGATAACCGCGTTGTGTTGCGCCCTGTCGACTTCAACCGAAAAGTACACCGGGCCATTGAGAATATCCTTTTTCATCACGCCTACGTAATGGTCGCCTAGCGGCGTAATGCTCAGCGCGGCCACCGCCTCTTTGCTTTCGAGCAACCCGGCCTGCGCTGAGAACTCGTTGTCGAATGATTGGCTAAGACCGATGTCCATCTCCCTCGAAATTTGCGCAAAGTAAGCGGCATCGAGCTTGCGAACAATTTCAAGGTGCCCGATAACACGACCGGAGCGGCTTTCAAAGACATTCTGGTGGTTGCTAATCACCAGGCTATCGCCCAGACGCTGGTACACCACATTGCCGTTCTGCTGGATCGGTTCGTTGGGATAGAAGACGACGTGGTCGGCGTGGACTGTGCCCAGTTCGGGCAATTTGCCGGGCTGAAAATCGGCATAGCGCTCATGCCGATTCAGCACAAGAGGCTTCCCACCATCAAAAGAAACATATCCCAGCTGGTAACCATCGCGCCCCTGACTGGCGTAGGCAATCAACTCCCCCCTCGCATCGTAGAGCGCAATCTCACTGTTCATCGACAACTTCACGCGGTCCAGCAACTCGGCAGCCAGTGTCTTCTTCTCCTCATCAATCAGAAAGGTGTTGTAGTGGGATTTGTCCTGGTAGCGATTGATCAGTTCTACTGACGCCACCAGTCGCTCATCGGTCTTCGCGAACGACGCGCCTTCACTCAGTCCCGCCTCGATCTGCGTCAGGTTGTAACCCAGACGCTGGTAGGCATGTTGCATGCGCTGGCTGGTTACCGCCAGAAAGTTCTGCCGCAAAAAAATATCGAAGTAGACACCCAGCGCCATCAGCACCAGCGACACCGCCAGCATGACCAGCAATGCAAGCTTGGTGGTGAGATTGCGCCGCAAGCGCATTAGCAGCATCACGCTCTATAGCCGATCAAAAGATGGGCGCAACCTGTTCAACGTTGTCCCGTGTCACCAACTTGACCGGGTTGATGACGTGCTTGGGAACCGACTCCTTGGCAAGCAGCTTCTGTGCGATTTCGACCGTTTTGAAGCCGCCCAGGGGGAACAGGATGGAGGCAGTCTGCGTGCCGGCCCGAATGGCATCGCGCGCCTCGCTGGTGAAATCACAACCCACTGAAATGATCGAACGCGGGTCCAGTTTATTGTCTTCCAACGCCATGCGGGCACCGCTGAGCATGCTGTCGCTTTCAGAAAATATCGCATCCACCCGAATACCCTGCTTGAGCAATTTTTCCATCTCCAGCACCGCATCCTTGCGAAGGTAGTTGCCGGTGCGCTTGATGACCTTGATGTCCGGATGTTTCGCCATTTCATCAAGGAAACCCTTGCTACGCAGCTGCGTCACGTCAGCGGCCTTGAGCCCCTCAAACAAAAGCACCAGGCCTTTGCCCTTGAGTTTGCCTGCGATGAACTCTGCGCCCATGGCGCCAATCTGAACGTTGTCCGAATTGATAAAGGTGGTGTAGTCCGTCCCCTTGATACCCCGGTCCAGAATAATCACCGGGACACCCGCCTTGTAGGCTTTGCTGACAACCGGCACCACCGCCCGCTCGTCGTTGGTACCGATCACCAGCACGTCAACCTTCTGATCAATAAACTGATCAATCTGTCGAATCAGGAGCGATGTTTGCCCCTGTGCATCCGAGTAGATAAAGGACAACCCCGTTTGCTTGGCCACTGCGTCACGCACCTCATTAACCTGCGCCTTGCGGAAGTCATTCTTCATCGTGTCTTGCGCGAAGGCAATGACCCGCTTGTCGGTGCCTTGAGACCATGCGGCGACGCCCAATAGAAGACCGAGTGACAGGACAACGATTTTGGCGACTTGCATGGAATAACCCCACAGAAAATGTGTTTATCCGAGAATACCATTCATATTTCGAGCCGCCCTCAATAACCACCTGGCGGGTTGTCCTAAATCAATTGTCCCGGTCTGGCAATTGCTTGTAGGTGGCAGGCCGTTTTTCAAAGAATGCGGCAATGCCTTCTTGCGCATCCGCCAGCAGTGCAGCGCTGGCCATGCGTTCCACGGCAAAAGCATAGGCCTGCTGCTGCGGCAAATCAACCTGACGATAGAAGCCCTGCTTGCCCAGCGCCTTGGACAGGGCGCTGCCCCGCGTAGCACGCTGGATCAAGTCCAGAGTTGCTG
>CANNRR010000014.1 GCA_947508055.1 Burkholderiales bacterium | reverse complement strand
ATCGGTTTTGCCCCAGGCGTCTGCGGCGGCATGGGCGGCGTCCAGCGCCAACTCCACATCTTCTGCGGTAGAGCGGGCGGCCTGGGTGTAGACCTTGCCGCTAATGGGGGTGATGACGTCAAAGTACTGGCCCTTGACGGGTGCGACGAACTTGCCGCCGATGAAGTTGTTGTATTGGGCCTTGTAGGCAATCTTGGCGCCTGCGGCGCCGGGGGCTGCATAAATCATGTTGTGTCTCCTGCTGGTTGAATGGTTGTGTCGATCCCGCCCGCACACGGGGTGCGGCGGTTTCGCAGGCCGCTGTTTGCACGGGTTGTGCCAAGGCGCCACTTGAACCAAAAATCGGACTAAATCGGCCCGATAGGGGCTTTGATCAGCGTGCGACCCCCGCTGGACTGTGCCAACTGCGCAGGCCGCTGGCACATCCTGTGTCAAAACGGAACAGGTCACGGCACAATCCGGTTGAAATGGCGGCCAGCACTGGCGCACAATTCACCGTGTGCCGCTATCGCCGTAGCCGCACAGCAGGAGACGGCACACCCGTCCCGCTACCCCACAGGAGACAACGGCCATGACCACACCCGCACTACAGGACCGCTCGGCGCCCGCGCGCCTGCGAGAGGCACGCCGCCAACTGGTCAGCAACGGGCGCTTGCCGGCGGACCTGATCCAGAGTGACCTGGCGCGCTCGTGGGAGCGCAGCTGGCAGGCCGGCCTGCAACCCATGGGCCGCATGCCCGGTGCGCCCAACGCCTCGGGCGCGCAACTGGCGCGTGAGCTGGAGCGCCAGCGCGAGTTGGTCGCACATGCCCGCCCGGTGATGGAATTCTTGCACGAACAAACCCGCGACTCCGACAGCATGAGCATTCTGGCCGGGGCCGATGGCATGCTGCTGCACACCCTGGGCGACCCGCAGTTCATTGGCCGCGCCGAGCGCGTTGCGCTGCGCCTGGGCGCCATCTGGCAAGAGCAGTTCCGGGGCACCAACGCCATTGGCACCGCGCTGGCCGACGCGCGAGCCGTGGTGGTACACGCTGAAGAGCATTACCTGGAACGCAACGGATTCCTAACCTGCGCGGCCGTACCCATCCACGACCCCAAGGGCCGCATTCTGGGCGCGCTGGATGTATCTGGGGACCACCGGGGCTACCACCGCCACACCCTGGGCCTGGTGCGCTCGGCCGCCCGCATGATCGAGCACCGCCTGTTTGACACCCGCCACGACCCGCGGCAATGGAGCGGCCTGCGCCTGCGCTTTCACATTCAGCCAGAGGGCATAGGTACGGTGGCCGAGGGGCTATTGGCGGTCACCGAAGATGGCCAACTGGCGGGGGCCAACGCAGCCGCGCTGGAATTGCTTGATCTGGACTGGGAGCGCCTGACCCACACGCGAGTGGATGCAGTGCTGGCCGAGACATTGGCCCAGCTAATGGACTGGGGGCAGCGCTCGTCAGCCACGCCGCATGTAGTGCATACGCGCGGGGCTCGCGCGGTATGGGTGCGGGTGGAAGCCGGACGCCTGCCGCATGGGACACGCCACGGACCGATCACCGACGTTCGGGAAGCTGTCGCAACGGATAAAAACGCCGATGCGCTGGCCGTGCTGGACACCGGAGACGCGGTTTTTCAGACAGCAATAGCCCGCGCACGCAAGCTCATGGGCAAGCCCATTGCCATTCTTTTACAAGGTGAATCGGGGGTGGGCAAGGAAGTCTTTGCCCGCGCCGCCCACCGAAGTGGTCCGCGGGGCGAGCAGCCCTTTGTGGCGGTGAATTGTGCAGCCTTGCCCGAGAACCTGATCGAGGCCGAATTGTTTGGCTACCAGGGCGGTGCCTTCACGGGTGCGCGGCGCGAGGGTGCGCCCGGACGCATTCGCGAGGCGCACGGAGGCACGCTATTTCTGGATGAGATTGGCGACATGCCACTGCCCCTGCAGGCGCGGCTGCTGCGCGTGTTGCAGGAGCGCGTGGTGGTGCCGCTGGGTGGCGGCAAGCCGGTCAGCGTGGACTTCTGCCTGGTCTGCGCCACGCACCGCGACCTGCCCACCGAAATGCAGGCCGGGCGTTTTCGTGAAGACTTGTACTACCGCCTCAACGGCCTGACGCTGCGCCTGCCTCCGCTGCGCGAGCGCACCGACCTCGACCAGCTGTTGCAGCGCGAACTGCACAGCCTCATGCCGGAGCGCGCCATGTCGGTGTCACCCGAAGTGATGAAAGCCATGCAGGCCTACCGCTGGCCTGGCAACGTGCGCCAGTTATTCAACGCCTTGCGAACCGCCTGCGCTCTGGTAGAGCCCGACGAAGACGCCATCAACTGGGAACACCTGCCTGATGATTTGCTGCTGGCGCTGAAACCACATGCACCTGCGGCCCGTGCGGACTGTATCGGAACCGCCGCCGATGCAACCTCGGATTTGCGCACCCTGTCGCGCCAGACTATTGAGCGCACGGTGGCCGAATGCGAAGGCAACCTGTCCGAGGCAGCGCGGGCGCTGGGTATCAGCCGCAACACGCTGTACCGGCGTCGGCGCGGCTAGGGACTGGAATTAGCCGGCGCGCACCGCGTCAATGCCCAGCGCACTGGCGTCCAGAGCGCCATGCCCTTGCGCGATGAGCTGGTCCATGCGCGATGCGATTGCCGGCAGCGCGGCCAGCGGGCGGTCCCCGGCAGTCTCGAGCATCAGGCGCACATCCTTGCGCGCCATGGTCAGCTCAAAACTGGCGGCAAAGTTTCCTCTGGCCATGTTCCCGCCGCGCCCGGCCACCATGGCGTTGAGGTCCAGCATGCCCAGCAACTTGACAGCATTTTGTGGATCCACATCGCTGGCCTGCGCCAGTGTAAGGACGTCGGCCATCATGGCCGACACACCAATGATCATGGCATTGCCAAACAGCTTGCTCACAGCCGCAAGGTCGGTACGCTCGCCCATGTATTCCAGCCGCGTGGTCATGGCGGCCAGTTCGGACCGCACACGATCAAAAAGCGCCCGCGGACCGGCCACCATCATCGAACCCTGGGCGCTGCGCGCGGCCGGTGGTCCCATGAAAACAGGGCAATGCAGGTAGGCAATACCTTGCGCCGCAAGACGGGTTGCCCGCTCGGCAGTCAGCACCGGCAATGTAGTGGTGTGGTCGATCAGGATGGCATTGGGCGCCAGCTTGGGTAACGCAGCGGTGATGACATCGTCCACCACCGCATCGTCTTTGAGCACCAGATGCACCCGCGTGGCGCCCTGCACGGCGTCTGCCGGTGTTGCTGCAGCGTTGACACCAAACGGCACCAGCGCCAGCGCTTTGTCAGGCGATCGGTTCCAGGCCGAGACCGTATCGCCGCGCTTGGCTGCAGCCTCTGCGAATGCGGCGCCGAGCAGGCCGGCACCGAGAAATGCGATGGTTGCCATGATGATTTCCTTAAATGCCCTATTTTCCCGCAACCCCGGCATTGGGAAAGAACAACTGCTCACCACCAATTTTGTAACTCGAAATGACCGCCTGCCCGGGGGCAGACACCACCCAGTCGACAAACTTCTGGCCCTCGGCCACCTTGACATGCGGGTGCTTTGCCGGGTTGACCAGCATCACGCCATATTGGTTGAACAACTTGGTGTCGCCCTCCACCAATACTGTCAGATCGCCCCGGTTCTTGAAGCTGAGCCAGGTGCCACGGTCAGCCAGCGCGTACGCGGCGGTGCCAGACGCCATATTGAGTGCCGGGCCCATACCGCAGCCGCATTCCTTGTAACCGCTGCCTTTGGCATCCGCAAGACCGGCCAGCTTCCAGAAACGCAACTCGGCCGCGTGGGTGCCACTCTTGTCACCACGCGAAATGAAACTGGCGTTGGCCGCCGCCAGTTTTCTCAGCGCCTCAACCACGTCCTTGCCCCGCGTTTGGGCCGGATCGGTCGCTGGGCCCACCAGCACAAAGTCGTTGTACATCACCGGGAAGCGTTTGACCGCAAAACCGTCAGCAACAATCTTTTCTTCTGCCACCTGGTCGTGCACAAACAGCACGTCGGCGTCACCCCGGCGGCCCATGTCCAGCGCCTGGCCGGTGCCCAGTGCCACCACCCTCACGTCGATGCCACTGGCTTTCTTGAATTCAGGCAGCAGGTGTGCAAACAAACCCGATTGCTCGGTTGACGTGGTGGACGCCACCACAATGCTTTGCGCCTGGGCCGCCACAGATGCTACAAAAATGATAGCTGTATACGCATATTTGACGGGCGCTAGAGGCAAAAAAGACTTAAACAACTTCATACAGACTCTCCTTTGACAAACAAATGGGCCGCCGGATACTGCTGCTGCAGCAACGGCCCGCTAAAAAAATCATTCACCGGCAGATCGGCATGCACGCGGCCCTGCTCCAGGTAGATCACCCGGCTGGCAAGGCGCTTGACCTGTCCCAGGTTGTGGCTGGCAAACACAAGAGTCATGGATTCGCTGCGGTGTGCAAACTCGTGGATCAGCGCCTCCACCTCGCGCTTGGCGTGCGGGTCAAGGCTGGCGGTGGGCTCATCCAATAGCAGCACTTGGGGCGAAAGCGCCCATGCCCGTGCCAGCGCCACCCGCTGCTGCTGGCCGCCCGAGAGTGTGCGGGCATTGCGGTGCGCCAGGTCGGTCAGGCCCACGCGCGCAAGGGCCGCTTGGGCATGGTTCTTTGCATTGCGCCAATTCGTGCCCCGAAGCCACAGCCCCAGGGCAATGTTGCCCAGCACGGACATACGCATGAGATGGGGCCTCTGAAACAACATGGCGTGCGCCATGTCGGTGTCGCGCACCACTTGGCCTGATGTGTGCGTTGCCAACCCATGCAGCAGGCGCAGCAGCGTGCTCTTGCCACTGCCGTTGGCGCCCACCAGAGCAATGCGTTCACCGGGCTGCACGGACAGGCTCACACCCTGCAACGCCGACACGCCAGCCGACGCCCGGCCGTAGTGGATGCCAACAGATACCAGGTCAAACACGGGCTTCACGTGGTACCACCCACCGTTGCCGCCGTCAGGCTGCTGCCCTCTGCCTGCTCACGCCAATGGCGCACACCCGTGATCAACGCGTTGAGCAACAACACCACACCCAACAGCACCAGCCCCAGCCCCAAGGCCAGTGGCAAGTCACCCTTGCTGGTTTCCAGTGCAATGGCTGTGGTCATCACACGGGTAAAGCCGTCGATATTGCCGCCCACAATCATCACCGCGCCCACCTCAGAAATGGCACGGCCAAAGGAAGCGATGACGACGGTCAGCAACGCATAACGTTCATCCCAGGCCAGCAGCAGGCTACGCAACAACGCGCGTGCGCCCAACGAATGCAATTGCTCGCCGTGGGCGTTTTCTGCATCCTCAACCGCTTGTCGGGTCAGTGCAGTAACCACGGGCAAGACCAGCAGCGCTTGCGCCAGCACCATGGCCTTGAAGGAAAACAGCCAACCCAAATAACCCAGCGGTCCGGACCGCGATAACAGCAAGTACACCACCAACCCCACCACCACCGATGGCACGGCCAGCGCGGTATTGAGCAAGGCCAGCACCGCGGTGCGGCCCCCAAAGCGCGCCACGCCCAGCCAGGCGCCGAGCGGCAATCCTACGGCGCAGGTGATTGCGCAGGCAGTGGCACTGATGGACAGGGAGCGTCCCACGATAGCCAGCAGGCCGGGGTCCAGGGAAACGATGAGTTGGAGCGCGGTCGATGCACTATCGTTGAGTGTGGTCATGGGTTGCTGTATCGTAGCCACTGACACAATCTCCAGCGATATGAAATGCCATGCATAGGCTCCAGTTCCACTACACCCTTTCCCGCGACAGCAGCCCTGCCCTCGTACGCAACCCGCTCATGGACTTGCTACAAGCCGTTTCATCTCAGGGGTCCATCTCGGCGGGTGCAAGGGCGCTGGGTTTGAGTTACCGCCATGTGTGGGGTGAACTCAAGCGCTGGGAGAACGAACTGGGCAATGAATTGGTGGTGTGGGAAAAAGGCCAGTCTGCGCGACTGACCGAATTCGGCACCAAGCTGATGTGGGCCGAGAGCCAGGCCCAGGCCCGATTGGCGTCACAAATTGAAGCACTGCGCGGCGACCTGGAGCGCGCATTTGCCGTGGCTTTTGACCCCGGCGCGCATGTGGTGACGCTCTACGCCAGTCACGACGACGCCCTGGCGACCCTGCGTGAGCACGCGCTGGAGCCTGCGCAACTGCATCTGGACATTCGCTATTGCGGCAGCGTGGATGCGATTCGCGGCCTGAACGAGGGGCGCTGCGTGATGGCGGGTTTCCACACCCTGCAGCACCCGGCACCAGGGTCACTGGCCGAGCGTGTGTACAAGCCGCTGCTGCAGCCAGGGCTGCACAAGATCATTGGTTTTGCACAGCGCACCCAGGGCCTGATGGTGGCAACGGGGAACCCGCTCAAGCTTCAAACGCTGCAGGATGTGCAACTGAGCAAGGCTCGTTTTATCAACCGCGCACTGGGCACTGGCACCCGTGTGGTGTTCGATGAACTGTTGCAACAGCAAGGTCTTTCAGCATACGATATCCATGGGTTTGAGCGCACCGAGCCATCACATACCGCAGCGGCGCATGCCATTGCATCGGGCGCTGCCGATGTTGCCCTGGGCATTGAAGTGGCGGCACGCACGCAGGGGCTGGACTTTGTACCGATGGTGCAGGAGAACTATCACTTGGTGTGCCATAAATCTGCATTGGACGACCCGGCCATCGTTGCGTTGCGCTCGATTCTGCAAAGTGCCGACTGGCAGCAGCGGCTAAAAACTCTGCCCGGCTACACACCAGATGAAAGCGGCCACGTTTTGTCCTTGCGTGCGGTACTGCCATGGTGGAGCTTTCCACGTCGCAAACCGCGGCCCGCCGTTAAAGGCAACCGCACTAAGGCTTGACCAGCGGCCAGGCGCGGCGGGTCCATTCACTCATGCCGCCCTGCACAAACCGTACGTTGGTGTAGCCCTTGTCACGCAGGTACTTCCAGGTTGCGCTGGATCGGTTCTGGGTGTTGCAGATCAAAAGGACCGGCTGCTTGGGGTCATTGGGAATTTCGCTGATGCGGGCCGCCAGTTGACGCATGGGCAACAGTTGCACGCCGGCTGCCACACCGGCAGCGTGCTCCTGCGGCTCGCGGATGTCAATGACACGTGACGTGCCACTCTCCAGCTCTTTACGGGCTACGTCCAGCGTGACGGACTCCGAATCAAGCCGTGCCTGGGCATGGGTCAAACCCAGCGCCCCCAGGCCAAGCATCGCAACGAGCAAACGACGGGGCAATAGAAGATGTTTCATTTTGGAGCCATGTCTTCCCAGGCCTTGATGACCTCTGCGGTGTACATCAGCGCCGGGCCACCGCCCATGTAGACGCAAACAGTGAGCATTTCTTCCAGTTCGGCGCGGGTGCACTGCAATTTATGCAACGCCTTGACGTGAAAGCCAATGCAGCCGGAGCAGTGTTGGGTCACGCCAATGGCCAAGGCAATCAGTTCCTTGTGTTTTGCGCTGATGGTGCCCTCCTTCATCGCGGCACCGGCCAATTGGCCAAACGCCTGCATGGCTTCGGGTTGTGCCTTACGCAAGGGCGAAAGGTTGGTGTTGATGTCTTTGATCAATCCGACATGGTCAAAGGTACTCATGGGAAGGCTCCTGAAAGTTTGTTAACCCGCCTAATATACCCCATGGGGTATTTAAATGGTTTGCTGCAAATCAAATACCCCTACTGACGAAGTCTCACGTACCTCTACTTGCGCGCCGCCCAAGCTCTCACAATCTCCCGGTGCTCTGGAATGTTGTCAAGAAAGCTTTGCTGTAGGGTTGCATCGGGAATGTCATCTGCTTGAGTCAGCAAAAGATTATGGGCACGCATTAGCACTGCATGCGCACGGGAATCTCCCGCCGCAGCAAGGACCCTGTAGCAGGTCAATTCGATCAAGCGCGGAAGATCGACCTCATCCAAGGCAGATGCAGTTTCGATTTGGCCCAGCAATATCTCCACTTGTCTCGTTGCCTCGTCTAGGTCTGCGGCTTCGAGCGCAGCGCGTGCCAGACCAGCAACTGCGTCAAAACGCCAAGCACTGCCAATTCGTTGTCCAATCGACTCTGCGCGGACAAAGGCTCGCCTCGCATCCGCCAGCCGGCCAAGTGCCATCTCGGCGTTGCCCATGTAAACCAAACTAACCAACTCCCAAGAGGCCGCTTCGGTTGCCACGGCAATGTCCAACCCCGCGCGTGCATGGACCAATGCCAGGGCCTCATTACCTTGCATAAGCGTCAACCGGGAGAGGTTTGCCAAATGTGCTCCCTCACTGGTACGGTCGCCAACCATGCGGCTCATTTGCAAGGCCGCTTCGATATCCGCACGAGCTTCGTTCAGTGCGCCAAACTGGAGCCAGCCGACTCCCCGATTGCCCACATTATTGGCCTCGTTAACGCGATCTCCGACTTCCCGATTGATCTCCAATACCTGAGAAGTCATTTCCATTGAAACGACTATTTTCCCCTGGTTGAACAACATATGGGAAAGATCAGAGAGGATCAATCCTTCCAATTGCCGAAAGCCCCTTTGTCGCGCTTCGGACAACCCGCTGCGCGCAAGATCCATGGCCGCGGCCGCCTTTCCCTGACCGGCCAACGCAGCACACAGTACCCTTTGCGACTTGAGTTGCCATTCAATTTCCGAAGCGTCGCTGGCAAGTTGGATGGCAATGCGAGCAGTAGCCTCTTGTGTCTGGAAGTCCGAGATCCGCATGGCCAAATGCGCACGCCGACTTGCAATTTCCGCCTTGCGCTTGCTGTCGTTAAGCGCATTCGCTACAGTTTCCATAGCTATCTGGTCAGCACGCTGTGCGTCGCGCTTTCCTTGCAACTTCAGCGTTGACTCGCGTACGTCCAACAGCCTCCATTGCAACTGCGCGCGAAAGACATCTGCACCGTTGCCAGTCCTCGTCGATTCCAGCAAGTTCAACGCATGTTCCACGTGATTCAAGGCGGACAAGTGAACATAACCGGCCTTGGCATGTTCAGCAGCACGGGTGAAGAACTCGATGGCATTGGGGTAGTCGCCGGCCTGCTCATAGTGATCGGCTGTCGCGCCGAGAAAATCGCCAGCGCGCGCTCCAGTCAAGTTAGCAAGCCAATGCGCTGTTTTTGCATGAAGTTCGCGCTTATAGCTTTTTAGCAGGGTCTCATAAGTCACTTGATGGAGGATATGGTGCTTAAAGGCGAATTCATGAGCATCGTCCAAAGTACCGGCTTCACGCTGTAACGTCAACCCTCTTCGCACTAGCGCGGGCAGAGCCTCGGTAGCATGCAGATCGAGAGCGCCAAGCGCTGTATCCCAAAACGTCAACCCGATCACACTGGCCTTCTGCAACGCATGACGCTCAGCCAAAGGCAGTCCATCCAAACGGGCCTGCAAGATCCCGGTGAGGGTCGGCGGAACCTGTGTGTTGATCAATTTTTCAGGATCAACGCGCCACTTTTCATCTGTGGTTTCAATGGCACCCTGGTCAATGAGCATCTTTACCAGTTCTTCCATGTAGAACGGATTGCCTTCGGCTCCTACCGTGACCAGTTCCCGCAACGACGCTGGTATTTCAACTAACCTCTTTAGCAACTCGTTGGCAAGCAGTCTGCTGCCAGTCTTATCCAGAGGCTCAAGATCAATTCGCCTGAGAAATCCTTCAGTGCTGCGCCAATCCGTGCGACGTTCAAAGAGTGTTGCACGGGTCAACCCGATAATCATCAGCGCAACATCGCGGTTTACTTGGGTAAGGTAATTGAGAAAATCAAGCGAGGCGTCATCGGCCCAATGCAGGTCATCCAGTTCAAGTACGATGGGATTCCCAGTTCGCAGCGCAATTCGTCGAAAGATTTGTGCCGCAGCGTGAAACGCACGATTGCGAACTTGCTTTGCATCATCGATGATGCCCCTGACGTGGCGACTGTCGCTAAAGTCAAGGCCGACAAGTTGTCCAAGAAGATGCGCGTGAGCGGAAGAATAGTCGGGACCTTCATCTGCAAAAAGCTCTGACAGTCCCGCTTCAAACTTACTCTTGGTCTCCTGCATGCTGTCGCTGTCGAGCAACTGGTAGCGCCGTGCGAGGATATCGCGCAAAAGCCCATAGGGTTGTGTCTGGGATTGCGGGTTGGCACTGCCCTGAAATATTGTAAAAACTTCGGGTCGAATGTCGGCCCAGTTGTTGAACTCATAAAGAAGGCGACTCTTGCCAAGACCTGCCTCAGCAACAATGAGAAGCACCTCTAGCCGACGTTTCTGGCAAAGTCGAAAAAAGGCGTCTTGCATCATTTCCATCTCGGCCTCGCGTCCAATCATCCGCGTTGCGATGCCCTCAATCCCGCGAGAGGTGCCTCTGAAAGCACGTGGTTTTGCGCGAAGCACCAAGTAGGTCAACATGGGCTCATCGATACCCTTTACTATGACCGGCGCCTGCGGCTCGACATCGAACACACCACGCACCATGCCATAGGTGGTGTGACTGACCCGCATGGCACCCGGCGGGGCGGTTTGCTCCATGCGCGCTGCGACGTTGACGCTATGACCGCTAATTGTGTTGTCTGCCTGCACCCCACCGCCCAGTAGAACCGGTCCAGTATGGATGCCGACTCGCACATTGCAGCCCGCCAGACCAAAGCGCTGCAACACATCTGCTTGTAGGTCACTGCCAACTTCCAGCAGCCCCAGTCCGGCATGGACCGCACGCTCGGCGGCATCCTCACTGGCTTCAACACCTCCAAAAACGGCAATGATGTTGTCACCTGCATAGCTGATGACCTTGCCGCCATGGTCTATCAAGATTTTGGTACCGCGCCGCAACACCCCGTCAATAATGGCGTGAAACGCTTCAGGATCGAGTTGAAGGCTTAGGGCAGTCGAGCCAACGACATCCAGAAAGAGAATAGTGACCTGTTTAAGTGTCTGACCGCGATGCTCAGGCGTCGACTCGGATGGGGCCAAAAGCGCATCGAGCCTGGCGCGCAAGGGCGCCACGGACAGATCCACCACTGCATCGCCAAGCACTGGACGCTGTGCTTCCAAAGTGGCAATAGTGACTTCCAGCTGATGTCTTTCTATGGTCATTCTGCATTATGGCAACTGTGCGTAGAATGAAATCATCGACACCGTTTTGGTTGACGAATAACCTGGAGACTTTCAATGCGACTTCAATTGACATTGCTCGCCGGCTTGGCCATTGCACAAGGCGTTCTGGCCCAAGGGAACTCCGATAGAGCCGTAAACGTGTCGGTCAATAACGGCGTGATATCTGTAAGCCCCGATCCGGCAAACATGTCAAAAAATCATCAAAAAATCGTTTGGTCACTTGCGACCGCCGGTTATTCGTTTGCCAATAACGGCATCGTCATTGCAGGAGATGGAACAGATTACGGGGATTGCAGAAAACAAGGCTCTTCATCGACCGTGTTTGTTTGCAAGAAGCTGAAACACGTCGACAAGAAACAGTTCAAGTACGACGTCAATTTGGTCAATGCAAGCGGACAACGCGTCAGCCTGGATCCACGGATCATTAACGATTAGGGATTCACCCGCCACCCCGCTGCATATACAAATCAAAACGCTGCATGAAGGCATAGCGCTGGCCATCGTCCAGCCCGGCAAAGCGAAAACTCACCAGCAGGCGCGGCATCCGCACCAACGCGATGACGCGCGGCTCGCCCGCCTGCCACTTCAGACCGAGCGCACCTTCACCGATGCGCACACCAGCGCAATGCTCTTGCAATTTCCAGTGGTTGTCGCCCACCGCGCCGGGCAGCCAGCGCAGCCAGTCGGCCTCGGTACAACCCATTTCGCGCTCGAAGCGCTCGGCGTAAAAAGATTGCATGTTGGCGGTTAGCTAACCACCGGCTATCGGCGGCCAGATGGCGAGCACATCGCCTTCCACCAGCACCTGAATGGCGCGCTGTTCGGGCGCAATGTAGCGACCGTTGACCAACACCAGATGCACCAGGGCGGTTGGCAATCGATAGGGCTCGGTGATCTGCGCGATGGTGGCGCCATCGAGCACCTCTATCTCCACGATATTGGTGTACTTGGAGGTAATCGGCAGGTAGTCTGTGAGTGACGCAAATAGTTTGAGCGTGATTTTCATATGTTGAGGACACAACTCCGCTTTACTTCGGTCTGTCCCGCAGGGTTTCAGCTTACCTACGTCGCTCGTCCTGTGCACCGGCCCACTGGCCTTGCGCCTGCGCGTTGGCTAAATAGGCTTCCATCAGTTTGGTGGGATCCTGCTTGAGCCGCTCTTTCCATTCACCCAATTTGACCTGCCCCTCAACCAGACCGCGCATCACGCCCACATGCTCGGTCCAGCCCACGCTGTTGCAACCCACCAGGACATCGCCCTGAAATTGCAGACTCAGGTGACGGCCGGCTTTGATGTCGGTCAGTTCCACATGCTCGCCACCGGGGCGTCCTTGCCAGTCGCCAAAGCTGGTGGATATCAAACCCAGCGTGTCGAGCACATTGATTTGCGTGACGCCCTTGAGGTTCGACGTGGCCGCGTTTCCGCGCGAAAACGCCACCATGTTTGCCCCGGCCACACGCGCTTGCTCGGCAGCGTTGGGTTGAATAGCACTGACGATCATCTTGCCGGACACCTTGTCAAGCGCCTCGGCGCAGTCACCTGCGGCGTACACCCCAGGCACATTCGTCTGCAGATGTTCGTCGGTCAGCACTCCCAGCAAACAGGTAATGCCAGAGTCTTTCAAGTAGCCAATGGCAGGGCGTACACCGGCCGCGCTGATAACAAGATCAGCCGCCACTGTTTTGCCGTTGGAGAGCTTGACCTGCAAGGGCTTGCCTGGCGTGATGCTTTCAACCTTGGTGCCGGTAAAGACCTGCACGCCTTTGGCCTCGACCCAGTCCCGAATCATCCCGCCTGCGGTGGGGCCCATCATGCGCGGCACCATGCGGTCACCCATCTCGACCACACTCAACTCAACGCCGCGCGCGGCCAGCGCTTCCATGATGATGCAGCCGATGAAACCGGCACCGAGTTGCAGCACCCGCGCACCCTTGGTAGCCAGCGACGCAATGGCGCGGGCATCTGCCAGCGTCCAGCAAGCATGCACGCCTTCTGATTCGATGCCGGGGATCGGCGGGCGCACCGGGTGCGAGCCGGTTGCGACCAGCAGCGTGTCGAAGCTGAGGGACTGACCATTGTCCAGCGCTACCGTTTTCGTAGCAGCCTGCACTGATTTGACGAGGGCTCGCACCACTTTTACCTTGATGTCGTCAAAGTGGGTGGCACTTTTTCGCAGGTAGGTGCCGCGCTCGTCAATGTTGCCCATCAACAAGTACGGAATGGCCATGCGCGAGTAGGACGGCTCGGGCTCATCGCCGACGATGGTGATGGTGTCATCGGGTGCAAGCTTGCGGATGGTTTCTGCCGCGATAACGCCGGCCGGGCCAGCGCCGAGGATGAGGTGGTGGGTCATGGGGATCTCCAGAAAAAAGCGGTCATTGACGACCGCTGTTTCGTTGTTTCCGGTCCGGTTTATTGGGGTCAGAGCACACTGCGTTCGCTTCGCTCACTTCGGTGATCCGACCCCAAAAAACCTTTGCTGTGGCTCTCTAAAGGCCCAAGCGCTCTTTCGTCGCCGCTGTTGGGCGGCCTTCGGCATCCCAGCCGCGGGCGGCGTAGTACTTTGGCAGCATGTCGGCGAGCATGTTGAACTTGCCCTTGGCAGGGCCGGTTTTGCAGGCACCTTCAATGCTGGTTAGGCGCGCGGGCAGACTGTCGTCCTTGTGGGTGAAACCAGCACGGTTGTTGAACTCGCGCTCCATGTTCCAGATGCGTTCACCAATCTTGGCCAGTTCTTCAATCGTGTAGTCCTCATTACATGCACCCTGCATTTGCGGAGACAGGTCTTGAAGACCCCACGCAAAGGTGGTGAAGATGCACAAGCCCGACGAGTCAAACGCGGCAGTGGCGTCCTGGAAAGCCTTGACCAGATCGGGCTTGCCTTCATGCTCCAGCGGATCTGTCTTGACCGGAATGCCCAGCACCTCGGAGGCGATGGTGTAGCCGCGCAGGTGACAGCCACCACGGTTGGATGTGGCGTAGGCCAGACCGATGCCCTGGATGGCGCGGCCGTCATAGGCCGGGAACTCCTGGCCCTTGGACGACATGGAGAGTTCCGGGTGGCCATACTTGGCGGTCAGGCGCTTGGAGCCCTGGCCGATTTCCTTGCCAAAACCGCGACCATAGATGGTTTCTTCGGCCAAAAAGGCGAGCGTCTTCGCCGAGCCAAACTTGGCGTCGATGCCAATCTGCTCTTTGGTCAGCACACCCATCTCGTACAACTCCATCACCGCACCCACGGTGGCACCAAAGCTGATGGGATCAATGCCCTCTTCGTTGCACAACAGATTGGCGTATTGCAGCGCCTCCAAGTCGTTCACGCCATTGGCTGCACCCAGCGCCCAGGCCGCTTCGTATTCGAGGCCGCCATTGGCACCACGGTACTGCGGCTTGTTCTCGATGGTGAAGTGGGTCTCGTCCATCTTGCTGATGCGACCACAGGCAATGGTGCAACCAAAACAAGCCTGGTTGGTGACCAGATGCTTCTTGCCATCGGTCTTGCGTGGCGCGGCCATGGCTTCGGCGCCAATGTCCTTGGCGCCTTCAAACTGGTTGTCGCGGTGATTGCGGGTGGGCAAGGCGCCCACTTCGTTAATCACACTCATCAGCACCTGGGTACCCATGGCGGGCAAGCCGGTACCGGTGACCCCGTTGTCTGCCAGCACCTTTTTGGCAGTCTTCACGGCCGCCATGAAAGCCTTGGGGTCTCGGATGTTGCCCACGCCCTTGGTGCCACGCACGGCAATCGCCTTGAGGTTCTTACTGCCCATCACGGCCCCAACGCCTGAGCGTCCGGCGGCGCGGTGCAGGTCATTCACCACGGCTGCAAACAGAACGCCGTTTTCACCGGCCTTGCCAATGCTGGACACGCGGGTCAACGGATCTTGCAAGCTGGACTTCAGCGTCGCCTCGGTCTCCCAGACACTCTTGCCCCACAGATGGGCGGCGTCGCGCAGCTCGGCCACATCGTCATTCACATACAGGTACACCGGCTTGGCAGATTTACCTTCAAAGATAACCATGTCCCAGCCGGCCATCTTGAACTCAGCACCCCAGTAACCGCCCGAGTTGGAGCAGGCAATGGCGCCGGTCAGAGGGCCCTTGGTGATGACGGTGTAGCGCCCTCCCGTGGATGCCATGGTACCGGTCAACGGGCCGGTAGCCCATATGATTTTGTTGTCGGCCGAGAGCGGGTCGACAGTTGCCGCCACCTCTTCGACCAGATACTTTGTGCCCAAGCCACGCGAACCAATATAGTCGCGTGCCCAGTCCATGTTGAGAGGTTCAGACTTGACGGTGCCCGCGGTCAAGTTAACGCGGAGAATTTTTCCAGCCCAAGACATATCGTTACTCCAATTTAATCAGTTGAGGACAGTGCAATGCTGCGCATTGGTCTGTCCCACAAGGTTTCAGGTTGCAGACGGTTGGTTGCCAAGCTTGTCGGCCCACTGGGCCATCTTGCCCAGTCCCGTCCAGTTGGCATCGATAAAGGTGATGGCGCCGGTGGGGCAAGCCTCGGCGCAAGCCGGTGAGCCTTCGCACAGATCACATTTCTGGACTTTTCCGGTTTCCTGAACGTAATTGATGGTGCCAAACGGGCAGGCGATGGTGCAAACCTTGCAACCCACGCAGGTAGATTCGTTAACCACCTTGGCGCCGGTGGCCTTGTCTACCGTAATGGCCTCCACCGGGCAGGCATGCAGGCACCATGCCTCGTCGCACTGGGTGCAGGTGTAGGGAACCTTTTTGCCCGTGTGGTGAAAGTCGAACACCTTGATGCGCGACTTGGCTGTGGCGAAGGTGCCATAGTTCTCAAAAGCGCAGGCCATTTCGCACTGCATACAGCCCGTGCATTTGTCCGCGTTGATGTGCAACATCTTTTGCATGCGTCTCTCCTCAGGGTAACGGCATGCAACCTATGCAATGCCTTGCTTATGAAATAAAGTACATAGCGATTGTTCGCACTCGGCCCGATTAAAACCCTAGTACTAACCCTAGTAGGACATTCGCTTTGTGACGATATTCTCAAAATGAAACACTGCAGCCGACCTCCTAGTGCGGGAGAATGCATCACACCATGGCTCTGCCAAACCACCACTCATGAGCACCGCTACGCACCCTTCCCTGCTGGCTGAAGCGACCAGCCGCCTTGACGCCATTGCGCGGGCAAGACAGGTCGCCATGCAAGACCGCAGCGAACTGCCCGCTGGGTGGATTGCACCTTGGGTGGAGCGCTCATGGCAACGCTGCCTGCACCTGGGGCTGGCGCCGCAACAGCCGGTTGCTTTTGACACGGTAACGCACCAGCAGATGCAGCGCACCCAGGAAGGCAACCAGCAACTGGTTCAAACCGCCAAACCGATTCTGGAGAAGCTGGGGCGTGCCATCGTCAACACGCGCTACTTCGCCATCTTGACCAACCGGGACGGCGTAGTGGTGGACACCAGCGGCGCCATTGATCGCTCGGACCCGCGCGCTGACCTGATCACCCGCATTGGCACCGACTTGTCAGAGCGCAGCGTCGGTACCACCGCCATTGGAGTTGCCCTGAACGAATTGCAACCCGTGTGGCTGCACCGGGGCGAACACTTCTTCTCCAACACCGCGGTTTACAGTTGCGCCGGTGCGCCGCTGTGGGGGCCTGACGGTGTCTGCGTGGGCATGCTGGACCTGACCGGTATTGACGCCGTGGAGCGCCCCGAACTCAAACACCTGGTCACCCAGACCGCCAGCCACATTGAGAATGCGCTGGTACTGGCGCAACCACACACCCTGGTGGTGCGGCTGAACTGGCCGGGCAACACACTGGGCACCGACGCCGACGGCATTGTCTGCCTGGACACCGATGGCTGGATCTCGGCTGCCAACCCCACTGCACGGCAGATGGTGCCCCAGTTGGCAACGCCGCGGCAGGCACACGCACACACCCAGCGCCCGGTGGCCGTGCATGTGAGCGAGGTATTCGGCATCGGTTTTGAGTTGCTGTTTGACGCGGCGCACCGCAGCGACCCGGTGCTGGAGATTCCCCTGTGGACCGGCCTTCGCCTGCAGGCGCTACCCCTGCTGCGCGCTCAGGAAGCACAGGCCATGCAGGCCACCCCGTTGAACGGTGGGCGGGACACGGTTGCGTTGAAAGACATGGAGACCGCCTTGATCCGCAAAGCCATCGACCAGGCCCGCGGCAACATCGCGCAAGCCGCACAAGCCTTGGGCATTAGCCGGGCGACGGTGTACCGCAAGCTGGGGCAGAAGCAGGGCAGGCCTGACAACCATTAATAGAATGGGCATCCAGGCCCCGTGGAATAAGCGTGACAAGCTACTAAATTCATAGCAAAAAGGCCTATTCAGGTTGTTGCCCGTCGCAGCGTCTCCACCACAGGGCGGTTCAAGACTTCGCGCAACCCCCACCAGCCTGCCGCCAGCGCCAGCACCGCACCAGCCAGCGCACCCAACAGCGGCACCCATAGCGACACAGTCCACTCAAACTCGAACACGTAGCGCGCGAGCGCCCAGCCAACGACGGCGGCCACAACAGATGCCAAAAAGCCGGCCAGCAAGCCCACACCGGCTAACTCGGCACGCTGCACCTGGCGCAGCAAACTGCCCCGTGCGCCCACCGCCCGCATGATGGCGTACTCTCGGGCGCGCTCCTCGCGCGTGGCAGTCACAGCGGCAAATAGCACCACCAGACCGGCTGCCAGCGTGAAGCTGAACAAAAACTCGACCGCCCGGATCACCTGGTCGAGCACCCGCTGCACCTGGGCAATAGTGGTCGTCATGTCCACATTGGTCACATTCGGAAACTGGCGCACCAAGGCGTTGTCAAACCCTTTGGTAATCGGCGCTTTGAAGGCCCCCATATAGGTGGTGGGCACGTTGTCCAACCGGCTCACCGGATACATGACGAAGAAGTTGGCCCGCATGGAGCCCCAGTCGACCTTGCGCAGTGATGTAACTTTCGATTCGGTCTGCACGCCACCAATGTCAAAGCGCAGCGTGTCGCCCAACTTGAGGTTCAGGGTGGTGGCAATGCCCTCCTCCACGCTGATGGCACCTGATTCGTTATCGGTCCACTTGCCAGCCACAATTTCGTTCTTCTGCGGTATATGGGCGTTGAACGACACGTTGAATTCGCGGTCCAGCAGGCGCTTGGCGCGATCGTCGGTGTAGTCATCGGGCGCAGTGGCACGGCCATTCACGGCCACCAGCCGGCCGCGGATCATGGGGTACCAATCGAACCGTCTAACACCAGCGCCTTTAAGCATCTGCTGGAAGGCGTCCGACTGCTCTGGCATCACGTTGATGACAAAACGGTTCGGCGCATCGGGCGGGGTGGCCTTGCGCCAACTGCTGATCAAATCGGTTCGCAACAAGACCAGCAGCACCAGCGCCAGTAAGCCCACGGCCAGAGCGCTGACCTGTACCACCGTGAAGGCCGGGCGGGCCGACATTTGCCTCGTCGCCAGCACCAGCCAGCGCGGCGCCGTGTTCTCGTTGACACTCAGGCGCAGCAGCTTCACCGCCACCCAGCTCAGTGACGCAAACACGGCAGCAGCAGCACCAAAGCCACCCACAGCAATCAGACCCAGTTTCAGGTCGCTGCTGGCCGCCAGCAGCAGGGCCGCAAACCCGAGCACGCCGATCGCCAGCACGCCAAGGGACGTGGGCTTGAGGTTGCCCACATCGCGGCGAATGACGCGCAACGGTGGCACCTGAGCCAGTTGCAGAACGGGCGGCAGACCAAAGGCAAACAACAGCGTCAAGCCCATGCCCATGCCCAGCAGCACCGGCCACACCGTAGCCGCAGGCAATGCGGCGTCCACCAGCCCCGCGAGCAGCAGCACGAACAGGTAATGCACGCCGTAGCCCAGCAGCACGCCCAGCACGCTGGCAAACGCACCCACCAGTGCAAATTCAAAGGCATAGCTGGCCGCAATGGTGCGCTGGCTCAGGCCCAGCACGCGCAGCATGGCGCAATCGTCCAGATGGCTGGCAGCAAAGGCGCGCGCCGACAGGGCTACCGCCACGGCGCTCAGCAGCGCAGCCAGCAAGGCGACTAAGCTCAAGAATTTATCGGCGCGGTCCAGCGTCTGGCTCATCTCGGGGCGTCCACCCTGTAGCGATTCAACCCGCACACCGCGCAGACCATTCACACCGGCTTGCTTGACTTGCCCATCTGCCCAGGTCACAAAATTCTGCACTGGCTTGTCTTCACCCGCTACGGCCAGCCGATAAGTCAGGCGGCTGGCCGGCTGGATCAGCCTGGTGCCGGCTATGTCTTGCGTGTGGATCATCACCCGGGGGGCAAAATTCATAAAGCCCGCACCGCGGTCGGGCTCAACCGCGATGATGGAGTCAATGGTCAGGCGCGAATCACCCAGCAACACGGCATCACCCATCTTGAGGCCCAGCGACTCCAGCAACGCGGCATCCACCCAGGCCTTTCCTGGAGCCGGGATGTCGCGGGTGACTGCATCGGGAGCATCGGGTGCACTGGCCACGCGCAGTGAGCCCCGCAGGGGATAACCTGGCTCCACTACTTTGAGGCCCACCAGCTTGGCCGTTCCGCCCTGCTCATCGGTGGCGCGCGCCATGGTGGGAAACACCATGGTTGACACAGCAGACAAACCCAGTTCACGGGCTTTGGCAGCAAAGGCTTCGGGCGTAGGGTTGTCGCTGGACACCACCGCATCGCCGCCCAGCAATTGACGCGCATCGCGCTGCAAACCGCCTTTTAGCCGGTCAGCAAAGAAACCAACCGCTGTGAGCGCAGCCACGGCTAGGGTCACGGCCACAATCAGCAGCCGCAAATCACCCGAGCGCAAATCCCGCCACAACGTGCGCCAGCCCAGGGTCCAGAAAGAAATAGTCATGGCGCTACCTTAGCGCATATCGGGGAATCACATGCTGATTGGGGACTTCCCGGGTGTGACTCAAAGCGATGTGGATCGGGCGTCCATTTCGGGTATCGCTGCATCCGCCAGCGGCAAAGGGGAGGGGAGCGAACCGAAATACTCAGGACTCCAGTGCGCGCAACTCCGCAGTGGTGTAACGCAAACGGCTCGCAAGGGTGCTGGCGATGCCCTCCATCAAGGCCAGCGCCGTTTTTCCATGTTCCTGGGCGAACCGGTCGTAGACTTTGCGCGAGAGAACGAAGAGTTCGGTTTCAGAGAAAGCGACCGCATCAGCTGAACGTGCTGCACCGTCAAGAAAACTCATTTCTCCAAAGAATGATCCGCGTCCAAAAGTGCCCAAGTGGTGGCTTTGCGTTTCGCTGACAGGCAGCAAGATGCGCACCGCACCACGGCGGATCAAGAAGAGTTCGTCGCCCCCATCGCCGCGTGAAAAAATTTTTCCACCCACATTGACCGTACGCTTCTCCATGCTTGCTTCCAGTGCGGCCAGTGTCTCTTGCTTGCGGCTGCTGAACAACTCTATTTCATGCAGATCCAACGGGCACTCGACGAACGGCGTGAGCGCGGCTTCGTTGATGATCAGATCCTCGGTCCATTCCAGGGCGGTGTCGACTTCGCCGAACACCTTGACGCGGTGGCCTTTCGCCTGTGGTACCAGCAGACCGGCCTCGACGAGGTAGGCATATATATCGAGGCCAGATGGCGATTTTGCCGGAATGTCCGCCAATATCAGTCGCCCATCCCGCTCGGCGAGCATTTCCCGGACTTGCTCCAGCATGTGCGCCGCCGTCACGTCGACGGTTTGTACGCGGCGCATATTCAGGATAATGAACCGGCGTGTCTTTAGATCGGACTCCAGTGCACTGTACAACTGCTGCGTGGTCCCGAAGAAGAGACTGCCCTGCAGTTCGCAAACCACAACTTGGTCGCCATGCGCGACCAGGCTCGCCATTTCGTCGTTCGTGCGCACTCGCTTGGAGAACGTTTCGCTGCCCAGCAGACGCCTGCGAACCACACGGTTACTCACCTGCTCGCGGATAAATAACAAGATTGCAAGGAGCACTCCAATGGCGGATGCGGCAATGAGGCTCACGGTCAGTGCAGCAGTCACTACTGCGGCGATCACCAGGAAGTCCAGCAGCGTAGCGCGTGAGCGCAGGAAATGCAGGCTATCTCGGTCGATCATGCGCACGCCAATCACGATCAGAATCGCCGCCAGCGCCGCAACCGGTACCCAGGCGATTAGGGCGCCCAGCAACGCGAATGCTGCCAATGCGGCGATACCTTCGATCATGCCGGATCTTCGGCTGACAGCACCGCTGGACAGGTTGACCAGTGTCGCCCCCATGGTTCCGGCACCCGGCATGCCACCCAATGCGCAGGCACACAGATTGCCGCAACCCTGGGCGATCAGTTCCCGGTTGGAGTCATGTCGACTGCGGGTCATTGCGTCGAGTACGACACAGGTCTTGAGCGTGTCGATGGACAGTAGTCCTGCCAGTGTGAGTGCCGGAAACAGCAACGGCGCCAGCGCGTCAGGGCGCATCAGACTAGCCGCCTGCCAGCGCGCGCTCATGGCGGTGATGAAGCCGTCCCCTTCCCCACTGATAAGCGGGCCGACCAGCATCGCGTTTTCGCGCGTAACCAACGGCACCATGTCGGCCAGGCCAAGTCCCAGGTAGGTAAGCACCCCGGCCGACAGACCCAGGATTGCCGCAGGCACGACCTTGATGAGATGTGGTGCCACGATCATGACACCAGCAGTGACTGCGCCAATTACCATACTGCTGGCATTCCACTGTTCGGGTGTTGCTAGTGCTGCCCAAACTTTGAGTTCTCCCGTGGTGCCCAGCAGCTTTGGAATCTGGCTGCCTATGATGATCAGCCCAACCCCGCTCAGATATCCGCTGACCACCGGGTAGGGCATATACCTGATGAGATGCCCAAGGCGCAGAACGCCAAACATCACCTGAATGCCTCCCGCCATCAAGCCCACCAAAGTAAGCATTAAGACAATGCTTGCCGCATCGGAACCATGAGCAACCCGCTCTATGGCAAATGCGGAAAGAATCGCCACAGCGGGTGCGCACGGGGCACTGATCAGCCGTGGTGCACCACCCAGGCTCGCAGCGACGAGGCCGAGCGCCATGGCGCCGAGGATCCCGGCCATTGCGCCCTGCGCCGCTTGCGTTCCGCCCAGTGCAGAGTAGACGGTGACGCCAAATGCAATCGCTGAGGGCAAGGCCACCAACATCGCCGCCAGGCCGCCCCACACGTCACCTGCAATGTCTTTGTTCATAGGCTTCCAAGTCAACGTTGGTGGTACGACAATCACGACAAGGGCTGACCACTTTGGCTTCGCCCTGTTGGCGCTTGGTCGCACACCCTGAGCTCAAGTGCCCATGCTGATGCATCGACACTGATACATCGACACCGGCTACCTAAACACCTGACTTTACGGCATAACCTTATCACAATCGAAGCAACATTCAGCCACTCCCCCCGAATGGAATTTGTGCGTCCACGTAGCCGGTATTCGTGACCGTCAGCTCCCGCCGCCCGACAAGAGTCTTGCGATTGGAAAATGCCAACAGAGTTTGCCACTGTCAGCTTGACGCAAGCGGGAGCAGCCGCAATGGAGCACGAAGAAGTGCGGCAGGAACGGCGTTTGACGGGCAATTGTGCAACCCGGAGGCTGCCTGTCGTGTGCGACTCCTGCGCGTCTCAGGGCATCCGCGCTCCGGTCACAACGCTCGGTCCTCTCGAATACACTTATCGGCCTACTGAAGTGGGGGAAAAGCGAAGCCACAGCTCAGCCCTGGTGTCGTCAGCAGCGCTTTCTGGAGTGCCGGACGTGCCCTGACTTCCATGGCGAATCGCGGCCCACAAAAGGCTGGTCGGTAGCGAAAATCAGGCCACGGCACGCAACTTGGCGCCGGCCAGCTCAGGCTCCAGTTGAAGCCGTTCAAGCGCGGTGTAGCACAGAAAGCGCTTATTGGTTGCCCGGCCAATGGCACACAGACCCACGCGCTGGGCAACCTCGAGCCCCATCTCGGTGATGCCGCTGCGCGAGACCACAATGGGCACGCCCATTTGTGCAGCCTTGATCACCATTTCACTGGTCAGGCGACCGGTGGTGTAAAACACCTTGTCAGAGCCCGTCAGGGATTCGCCGCCGACCGATCGGTTCATCCACATCCACCCTGCAATGGTGTCAATGGCGTTGTGGCGGCCCACATCTTCGATGAAAACCAGCATGTCATCGCCCTGAAACAGCGCACAGCCATGTACTGAACCAGCGGCTTTATAAATGCTTTCCCGTACCCGGATGGAGTTGACAATGCCGTACAGCTGCGACTGACGCAAAGTGGCAGGGGGCAACACAATGCTGTCCACATCGTCCATCAGACCACCAAACACACTGCCCTGCCCGCATCCGGTGGTGACCACACGCTTGGCTGTTCGCTGCTCAATATTTTCAATGCCGTGGCGGGTCTTGACCGCAACGGCCCCAACCTCCCAATCAACGGTGATCGACTCAATGTCATGCACTGACCGGACCAAGCGCTGATTGCGCAAAAATCCTAATACCAGCAACTCAGGGTGGCCACCCAGAGTCATGAGAGTGACCAGTTCACGCTTGTCCACGTAGACCGTAAGCGCACGCTCACACGGAATGGTGCTGCTCACTGCCTCGCCCCACTCGTTAACGGCCATGGCATCGCGGGTCAACGGTGCCCGGGCTTGGGTAAATCGAGGGAGTTCAGTACGGGTCATAGGCAGACGGACAAACGTCCACTACTTCTTGTGCTTTTCAGAAGCAGCAGCGCCAGCCACTGGTGCGGACGCCGCAGCGGTGACAGGTGCCGCAGGCATGTAGACAAAGGCACCTGGATCTACACAGGTTGAGGCCGGGGCTGCAGCGCTCTTGGCGTCTTTGCCCACCGGTTTGGCGGCCTTATTGGTCCGAGCCGCAACCTTGTCTTGCGCCTTGCACAGTTGGTAGGCGTCTACCTTGCCGGCGTGCGCTGCTTTGGCCGCGGCCTCAGCGGCCTTGGCTTTGGCCTCATCTGCGGGTGCCGGCAATTTTGCCAAAGCAGACCCCGCCAGTGCAAACGCTGCAACGCATATAAAAAACAATTTCATACTGGCCTTTGCTTGTTTTATGTTTGAACGGTAGATGGCGCTGCGCTTGTACCAGCGACTGTACTACGTTGCGCTGGCACTCGGCCCGCCTTGACCTCGTCGTACCAGAGCTCATGGTGCTCCTTGGCCCAGGCTTCATCCACGTAGCCGGTCTGCATGCCTTGCAACGCACCCTCGGTACCCAACGTGCCCAGGTAGATGTGGCCCATGAACAGCACCACCATCAAAATGTTCGATACCGAGTGCACCATATGCGCCATCTGCATGGTGCTGCGTTCATAGACCAGGCCCGGCAGCAGTTTGTCCATCACCAGGCCAGACCCCACCACCACCAAACCCAAAGCGAATACTCCGGCCCAGAAAACCACTTTTTCACCGGCGTTAAAACGACCCGACTTGACCTCGTGCTCAGAGAACATGCCGCCGCCCTTGAGCAACCAGTTCAGGTCACCACTGGCGGGCAGGTTGTCTTTGACAAAAGTGACGATCACGATCACCAAGGACACGGCAAACAGCGGGCCTGCAAAATTGTGGGCGTTCTTCAGCGCAAATGCCAGCCAGCCAAACATGGTGGTACCGACGATGGGTAGCAGAAAGAATTTCCCGAACGCCATCACCACACCCGAAATCGCCAGAACGCTGAAGGCCGCCGCATTGACCATATGGGCCGAACGCTCAAAAGGTGTGAACCGTTCAATCAGACGGCCAGTCGGCTTACCGTGTAGCTTGAAGGCGCCGACGCGCCAGTAGAACAACGCAATGGCCACCAGCACAATCAGGAGCAAAGAGCCGCCGTAGGGAATGAGCCAGTTGTTGCGCACCTGGCGCCAGGCCTCACCCGCGTTAGTCAAACGCGAGCCGGGATACTGAACAAACGGCTGTATCAGGTTGCCGGCTTCTGGCGCCTCGCTTTTGGGCAGGCTGCTGGTACCCGTCACACCACCACCAACCTGTCGCCACATGGGTGCGTTATTGCCCGGCTGCACCTTGCTGCGCTCGCCATTGGTTTGCTTGGCGTAGTTGGGGTCGGTGCTGGCATCTGGCTGTACATCCATGATGTTGGCACTCTGAACCGGCGCAGTCTGCGTCTGTGCACAAACCGGACCCAGCATTCCAAACGCAACACACAGGGTGGCAATCAATGGGCGCATCATGTGGGTGCCTCTTAGTTCATTCTCGAATAGTCGTTCTGACTATTCTGCTGGCGCGCCTTCAGGTGCTGTTCCCAGCCCGTCTTGTCGCCTGCTTTCCAGCCAGGTGCGGTGAAGGTGCCGCCGGTGCCAGTGTAGGACGGTGCATCTGACTTGGGCAATCCCAGCGCCTGCGGCTTCTCGCCACAGGCTGCAAGAGTGGCCAAAGCCGCCATAACAATCAAAAGACGCATCATGATTTGGCTCCTGTCTCGGGTGGCTGACCGGCTTTCTTCGACCCGTAAGCGGTACCCCAGCCCCACACCTCGGCACCCTTGCCGCGTTGCACGACACGGTTACGCAAAATGTCGGCCACCACATCGCCGTCGCCGGCCAATAAAGCCTTGGTCGAGCACATTTCGGCACAGGCCGGCAGCTTGCCCTCGGCCAGTCGGTTGCGTCCATATTTTTCAAACTCGGCCTGGCTGCCGTTTTCTTCGGGTCCCCCCGCGCAGAAGGTGCACTTATCCATCTTGCCGCGCACACCAAACGCACCTTGCGACGGGAACTGGGGTGCTCCAAACGGACAGGCGTAAGAGCAGTAACCGCAGCCGATGCAGACATCCTTATCGTGCAGCACCACGCCTTCGTCGGTCTTGTAGAAACAATTGACTGGGCAGACCGCCATACAGGGTGCATCGCTGCAGTGCATGCAGGCCACCGAAATAGATTTTTCGCCTGGCACACCGTCATTGAGGGTGACCACACGGCGGCGGTTCACGCCCCAGGGCACCTCGTGCTCGTTCTTGCAGGCGGTAACACAACCGTTGCACTCAATGCAACGCTCGGCGTCGCAAATAAATTTCATTCTTGCCATCAAAGTCTCCTAATCAGTTGGCGACAGAGCTACGCTGCGCTTCGGTCTGTCCCGCAAGTTTCAAGCTTTCTCTACATTGCAGATGGTTGTCTTGGTTTCCTGCATCATGGTGACGCTGTCGTAGCCGTAGGTGGTTGCAGTATTAACCGCCTCACCCCGCACCACCGGGTGTGCACCATCCGGGTAATAGGCCAACATGTCCGCACCTTGCCAACGCCCCGAGAAGTGGAACGGCATCCACACCGTATTGGTGCCGACACGCTCGGTCACCATGGCCTGCACATTCAAGCGCGCACCGGTAGGAGTGGACAACCAGACGCGCCCGCCGTTCGTGATACCGCGCTCGGTTGCTGTCTGCGGGTTGATCTCCACGAATGCTTCCTGTTGCAACTCAGCCAGCCAGGGGTTGGAGCGGGTCTCTTCGCCGCCGCCTTCGTACTCGGTCAAGCGACCCGACGTCATGATGAGCGGGAACTTCTCATGCACCTTGTCGGCAATATTCTTCTGCTGCACCGTCTTGTACAGCGTGGGCAGGCGCCAGAAGGCCTTCTTGTCGTCGTGTGTCGGGTACTTGGCCACCAGGTCGGGGCGAATTCCATACAGCGGCTCGCGATGTTGTGGAATGGGGTCAGGGAAATTCCACACCACAGCACGCGCCTTGGCGTTGCCAAACGGGTGGCACCCGTGCACCTTCATGACCACACGCTGAATGCCTCCCGACAAATCGGTCTTCCAGTTCTTGCCCTCGGCCGCAGTCTTTTCGGCATCGGTCAAATCGTCCCACCAACCCAGCTTTTTGAGCAGCACATGGTCAAACTCGGGATAGCCCGTTGTGATGTCGGCGCCCAGCGAATGTGAGCCATCTTCGGACAACAGGCTCTTACCCTCGCGCTCGACACCAAAGTTGGCGCGAAAATTACCGCCACCGTCCATGACGTGCTTGGAGGTGTCGTACAGGTTGGGCGAACCGGGATGCTTGAGTTCGGCAGTGCCATAGCAAGGCCATGGCAGCCCAAAGTAGTCACCACTCATGTCGTAGCCGGTCTCTTTGTCGATGACCTTGCCTTTGCACTTGAGCGTCTTCACGTCAAACGCGTTCATGTTGCGCATGTGGGCCTTGAGGCGCTCAGGGCTCTGGCCGGTGTAGCCGATGGTCCAGACACCCTTGTTGATCTCGCGCAGGATGTCTTCTGGCACCGGTTCGTCCAGACCTTTGACCTGCTGCATCTTGAAGTTCTTGGACAGCTCTTTGCCAAAACCAAGACGGTCGGCAAACTGCTGCATGATCATGTGGTCGCTGCGACTTTCCCACAACGGTTCGATCACTTTTTCGCGCCACTGCAGCGAGCGATTCGATGCAGTGACTGAGCCCGAAGTCTCAAACTGCGTGGCGGCGGGCAGCAGGTACACGGCACGGTTGGGGTTCAGGTCTTCAGCCTTGCCAGGCATGGCCGCCATGGCAGCAGTTGCCGACGGGTAGGGGTCCACCACCACCAGCAGGTCGAGCCTGTCCATGGCGCGCTTCATCTCCAGACCACGCGTCTGCGAGTTGGGCGAATGGCCCCAATAGAACACGCCGCGCAGATTGGAGTCCTGGTCGATCAGCTCGTTCTTTTCCAGCACACCATCAATCCAGCGCGACACGGTGATACCAGGCTTGGTCATCATGGCGGGGGATGCGAACTGCTTCTTGATCCACTCGTAGTCCACGCCCCACACTTTGGCAAAATGTTTCCAGGAGCCGTCCACAATGCCGTAGTAACCTGGCAGCGAATCGGGGTTGGGGCCCACGTCAGTCGCGCCCTGCACGTTGTCATGACCGCGGAAGATATTGGTGCCGCCGCCCGACTTGCCCACATTGCCCAGGGCCAGTTGCAAAATGCACGACGCACGCACCATGGCGTTGCCAATGGTGTGCTGGGTCTGGCCCATGCACCAGACCAGCGTGCTGGGCCGGTTGTCACTCATCATCTTGGCGACTTTGAAGACCTGCTCTTCCTTCACGCCGCAGGCCTCTTCCACCTTGTCTGGCGTCCACTTGGCCATTACGTCTTCCTTGACCCTGTCCATGCCAAAGACGCGGTCGTTGATGTATTGCTTGTCTTCCCAGCCATTCTTGAAGACGTGGTACAGCACGCCAAACAGGAACGGGATGTCAGAGCCCGAACGAATGCGTACAAATTCGTCAGCCTTTGCGGCGGTGCGAGTGAAGCGCGGGTCCACCACAATCATCTTGGTGCCGGTTTCCTTGGCGTGCAACATATGCAGCATGCTGACCGGGTGCGCCTCAGCGGCGTTGGAGCCGATATACATGGCGCATTTGCTGTTCTGCATGTCGTTGTACGAATTGGTCATCGCACCGTAGCCCCAGGTGTTGGCAACGCCAGCCACCGTGGTGGAGTGGCAGATGCGCGCCTGATGGTCGCAGTTGTTGCTGCCCCAAAAGCTGACGAACTTGCGCATCAGATACGCCTGCTCGTTGTTGTGCTTGCTCGAGCCGATCCAGTAGATCGAGTCGGGTCCGCTGGCCTTCTTGAGGTCCAGCAGTTTGGCGCTGATCTCGGTCAATGCTGTGTCCCAGCTGATGCGCTCGTATTTGCCATTGACCAGTTTCATGGGGTAGCGCAGGCGGTACTCACCATGGCCATGCTCACGCAGTGCAGCGCCCTTGGCGCAATGCGCCCCCAAGTTGATCGGCGAGTCAAACACCGGCTCCTGGCGCACCCACACGCCGTTCTCTACCACCGCGTCCACCGCGCAGCCAACCGAGCAGTGTGTGCACACTGTGCGCTTGACTTCAACTTTGCCCTTACCAACCGCGGCCTCTCCGATCGCGGCTTGCGCCTTCTTCACCAATGTGAGCTGCGAAGCCGCAAAGCCAACACCAACGCCGAGGCCCGAGCGACGCAAAAATGCGCGCCTGTCCATCGTAGGCAAGGCGTGCGCCAAGCCCCGGCGCAGGCTGTGCACAAAGGTCGAGCGCTGGTTTGCACCCACCGATTCAGATTTTTTGGTTAGCAACATGAATGTCTCCGAAAGCCGGGAAAAAAATGCGAAATCAGACCAGAGTCGTCTTGTAATACTGCTTGACGTGCGCACTCAACTCGTACCCGCCGCCGCGTTCTGGCTTGGGCTTGGGTACAGACGCCTGCACAACAGTTGGCGCGGCAGGCAGAACGCCCACTGCGGCGGCCAATGCACCCACGGTGCCGGCGCCGGCAAACAGCGTGCGACGCGACAGTTTGGAAGGGGATGAAGACATGAACAGGCTCCTCTTGTGATTCGCTCGTATGCACGGAAATGCATAGCGGGTTTGCGGCGGAATTTAGCAACAAGCGCACGCATCAACAAGTGGGCAAACCCTCTCAGGGCAAGTCAGGCGGCGCCACGCAGACCAGTGCCCTTCGCGACCATTGCACACGTGCGTCGCATGCATGTTGCTCCAACGCATCTTTCATGCCAGACAACATGGACTCATCAAGAAAACTCGGTCAACTCGGGATCTCAGAAAATGATTTCAAAAAATCGGGCACTCAACCACCAAAAATGCCAGACTGCGCAATCGCCTGCGACAAGTTGTCGCAAAACATCGACACACAGTCGCGCACTGGCCTGTAAGCTCACAACAAGTTAGACCGAAAATTGGTTCCAGATATATTTTTACCCGACTAAATTACTCAGGTCTGCCAATAGAATTCAAACGCCCTATGACCCACCCGATGACACCAACCTTGCCAGAAGCTACGCCTTCACGACCGGTCGAAGGCTGGCCCGACTGGTCGATCCTGGTCGTGGACGACGAACCCGGCATGCGCAATTTTCTGGCCAAAACGCTTGTGCCACGCTGTCGCACCGTGCACAGTGCGGGCAGCGCCGAAGAGGGTGCCCAATTCCTTCAGGCACAGCACGTTGATCTGATCATTTTGGACATTGCACTACCCGGCCAAAGCGGTGTGGGCTGGCTCAAGACTCTGCGCGATGGGGGTTACCGTGGTCACGTGATTTTGATTACCGCATTTGCGGACCTGGAAACCGCCATTGAGGCGCTGCGCGCGGGCGCGTCAGACTTCATCCTCAAGCCGTTTCGGGTTCCTCAGATGCTCAACGCCATCAAACACTGTTTCGAATCGTCGCGCCTGCAACGCGAAAACTTCGTGCTGCGCCACACCCTCTCACGCCAGACCGGCAGTACCACTGGTTTGATTGGTAGCTCGGCCTACATGCGTGCCTTGCGTGAAACGCTGACCCGTGTGGCTGCGGTGGACAGCACGGTGCTGTTACAAGGTGAATCCGGCACCGGCAAAGAACTGGTCGCTCGCGCCCTGCACGCCTTAAGTCCGCGCGCCAGCGGACAGTTTGTGCCGGTCAACTGCGCATCCATTTCGCCAGAGCATATGGAGAGCACACTGTTTGGTCACGCCAAGGGAGCGTTCGCGGGCGCATCCAGCGCGCGCGATGGCCTGTTTTATTACGCCCAAGGCGGTACCCTGTTTTTGGACGAAGTGGCCGACCTGCCGCTGCCGCTGCAAGCCGCCCTGCTGCGCGCGGTGGAAGACCTGCGCGTGCGACCGGTAGGCAGCACCCAACTGGTGCCCGTCAACGTGCGCATCATGGCGGCCACCAATCGATGCCTGCCACACGAGGTGGAAGCAGGACGCTTTCGCAAAGACCTGTACTACCGTCTGCAGGTGGTGGACATCGCGCTCAAGCCCTTGCGCGAGCACAAGGAAGACATCGCTGAACTGGTGCAGCACTTCATGGCCCACCTGGTGTCTGGCAACGGCATATCACCGCTGCAGATCACAGGCGCGCAGATGGACTACCTGATGCAGTACGCATGGCCAGGCAATGCGCGCGAGTTGCGTAACCTGGTAGAGCGTTCGCTGATATTGGGCGAACTCAATGTCTCCGCGCTGTACGGCGCGGCACCCGCCCCAGCGAGCCTTGCAGGTACTTCGGCCACCAACTTGCAGTCTTTGGAAAAGCAGCACATCCAGTCGGTACTGGACTCGGTGCAGGGCGACAAAACGCGCGCCTCTGCGCTGTTGGGAATTTCCCGGCGCACGCTGGAGCGACGCTGTGCCGAATGGTCCAGCCCATGACCGCCTGGTCGAAGACAAACAGACCGTGGCAACGCCTTTCGGTGCGCCACAAGTTGATAGTGTTGTCGCTGCTGCCCCTGGTGGTGGTGTTACCTCTTTTGCTAGGTGCCCTGGTCATCTGGGGTAACTCGGCTTTTGATCGCTTGCTGATCACCAAGGTACGAAGTGACTTGGCCGTGGCGCACGGCTATTTTGGCCAGGTGCAAAACGAAGTGGGATCGGGCACACAGGCCATCGCCGGATCACACGCGCTGGCGCTGGCGCTCGACGGGAAGAGTAAACCGGCACTCAAGGCGCAACTTACACAAGCCCAGCAGCGTCTGGGTTTTGACTTCCTCAACCTTTATGGCCCCAAGGGACAGCTGTTGACCGCCAGTTGGGACGCTGATAGCGGTGCAGACACCGACACCGCCGTCGCCCTACCTGCCGACCAACCCCAGGACGGCGCATCCGCACAAATTCAGCGCCTCAACCAGACCGAATTATCGGCGCTGGCGCCGCATCTGGTCGACCGTCTGCATATACCCCTCATCCCCACCGCGGGCGCCGTCCCCAGCGAGCACACACACGAGGAGCAGGCGCTGGTCATGCTGTCCACCGTACCCGTGCGCAGTGCTACGGGGGAGGTGGTGGCCTGGTTGCGCGCCGGTGTATTGCTGAACCAGAACCTTCCGCTCATCGACCACATCAACAAAATTGTGTACCCGCAAGGCTCGTTGCCGCTGGGCAGCGTGGGCACGGCCACCCTGTTTCTGGACGATGTTCGCATCACCACCAACGTGCGCCTGTTCCAGGACAAACGGGCCATTGGCACCCGCGTATCCAAAGCCGTTCACGACGCCGTCTTGGAGCGCGGTGAGACCTGGCTGGACCGCGCATTTGTCGTCAACGACTGGTATGTGTCGGGCTACGAACCTCTGGTCGATGGCGCGGGTCAGCGCGTGGGCATGCTGTATGTCGGCTACCTGGAGACGCCTTACCGTATGACCAAGTACGGCATTCTGTTGCTCATTGTGGGCATATTTGGGGTGGCCATGGTACTGGCAGCATGGTTTTCCGTCCATCGAGCCCGCAGCATTTTTCAACCGGTCGAGCGCATGAACCGCACCATGCAGCGTGTTGAGGAGGGTGAGTTCAATGCGCGCGTAGGCGAGGCCGTCGCCCACGACGAACTCGGCGCGCTGGCCAACCATCTCGACCAACTGCTGGACCTGATTGACGACAACACGCAGGTCCTGCAACGCTGGGGTTTTGAGCTCGACGCCATCGTGGCCGAGCGCACGCAGGAGTTGTCGCTCAGCAACCAGTCGTTGCAACAGGCGCAGGCGCAGCTGGTCAAGTCGGAAAGGCTAGCGACCATCGGCCAGCTCACGGCCAGCGTGGCACACGAAATCAACAACCCGATTGCGGTAATGCAGGGCAACTTGGACCTGATGCGCGAGATTTTGGGCGAGCATGTCGAACCCGTGCAGACCGAACTCAAGCTGATGGACCAACAGGTGGACCGCATGCGCCTGATCGTGACCCAGTTGCTGCAATACGCCCGGCCCAACGACTACGCCGGCTACGTGGAAGCGGTAGATGTGAACGCCGCGCTCAGCAGTTCACTCGTGCTGGTCGAACACTTGCTGGGGCGCACAAAAATCAGGGTGGAGCGACAGTTAGCCGCCACCTTGCATGCATCCATCAATCGGCAGGAACTGCAGCAGGTGTTTATCAACCTGATGACCAACGCCATACAAGCCATGCCCGATGGGGGCACTCTGACTTTGCGTACGCGCGACCAATCTGATGCGCAAGGCCACCCGGGTGTGCTGTCAGAGGTTTGCGACACCGGAGGCGGACTGAGCGATGCCATTCGGGAGCGACTGTTCAGCCCATTCTTCACCACCAAAAACGATGGCACCGGACTGGGGCTGTGGATCAGCTTGGGGCTGGTGGAGCGTTACGGTGGAGCCATCCGTGCCACCAACATCGGCGACTCTGGCGAAGTTTCATCAGGTGCAGCGTTTGGAGTCTGGTTGCATTGCGATGTGTCGCCCGAGGGTGGCACGATCAACGCGTGAGTCGCAAATCCCATTCTTGAACAATAGGTCCGTACTTCCCCTTGGTCTGGGCGGTGGGCATCAAGGTGTATTTTGCGCTCAGACGTCCTGCATCGGAAAACGGCAACGGCGACTTACCCTGCGCACCCGGCCCGCCAGTGCCGATGTACAACGTGATCCCCTGCTTCTTCTTGTACGCGCCCGAACGTGAGTGCACGCAGTTAAAGGCAACATCCTGGGTCGACAGCAGGGTGAGCGACAGCGCGTGGTTCTTTTTACTCAGGTCCACGTCGAGGATGCCAGTCGGCTTCATGGAAACCTCCACCGGCGCTGCCAACGTGCAGCTCCAACTGCTGAACTTGCCATCCGAATCGGCAGACTTTTCCGTGAACGACGAGTCCCATTGCGAGACCAACACGCTGGCATTGGGCGCGTCCTCGGTTATGAAATCTGAGGTGATCGAACTGCTATCGCGTTCAGTAACCGGCAGGGTTACTTTAACCGTCGCGCGGTAGACCACCTGCGGACTGATCTCTGTTCCCGAAACATTGATGGTCCCCGAGTAGGCCCCGAGCTTGCCGGCTTGCGCCATCACCAGCGCTGGACAGAAAGCACCCATTGCAATGCCCATCACCAGCCATCGCATCCTGGCTACTCCGATCGGCAATTTGGGTTTACTCACCCGCGGATATCCATTGGCGTTCTGCATGACGTGTTTTCCCCCTTGGCCCGGATTAAACCGGCGATCCAATGATTTCGCAAGCGATTCCCTGTAACGCCGGCTAGGCATGGCTTTCAAGGGCAGTTGTCAACCCTCCAGCAACAGGCTCAACCCTAATCCTGTCAGGGTCAGCGCGATCAAGGAATCAAGAATGCGCCAGGCAACCGGTTTGCCAAACAGTGGCCCCAACAGGCGCGCGCCATAACCCAGGGCAAAAAACCAAACAAAGCTGGCAGTCACAGCGCCGACACAAAAAGCCCAGCGGGCGCTGCCTGCCCGCTGGTTGGCAAGGGAACCCAGCAAAATCACTGTGTCCAGGTACACGTGCGGATTAAGAAACGTAAAGGCAAGACACGTCGCCATGGCGGCACCCAGCGACGTGCCGATGCCAACGTCCACCGTCAGTTGCTTCGACTGCAATGCCCGTCGCGCGGCCACCGATCCATAAGCCAACAAAAACGCGGCGCCGCCATAGCGGGCCACGGCCAAAACGCCGGGAGCAGACTCAATCAGCGCGCCCAGACCGATGACGCCCAACACGATCAGCAACGCATCCGCCCCGGCACAGACCAGAACGATAGGCAGCACATGTTCACACCGAATGCCCTGGCGCAAGACAAACGAGTTTTGAGCGCCAATGGCAATGATCAGTGCGGCACCCGACAAGAATCCGGCAAACAGGTCAACACTCATGCTGTCAGGAAACAGTGACGTCTGCCAACTCAATCCAGCATGTCAAAACCCTGCGCCTCCACCGCCACGAAGGCGCGAGTCAGGGCTGCCACCGCCGCGTAGAAGTGGGCCTTGGGGTGCGCTTGCAGAGCATCGCACATGCGCAGCGCCCAGGGTTGCAGGTGGGTCGAGAAGAATGCCCGCTGACGGGTGAGGTTGGCCACGGCTGCATCATCGCCAGCGATCAGGTATCGCATCACCTCGCACAGGTAGGCGATGTGGTCTTCGGTCTCGGACATGGCGTCGTCGCGGGCGAGGCCCAATTCTGCAATATCGGTGCGCAAGGCCGCCAACGGCTTCTCGTTGAGAAAACCGCTCAGGTAGAAGGAACCAAACAGGTAGACCTCGGGCTTGCCGACGCCGCCAAACAGGGCGGTGTATTCGGCAGTGATGCTGGCGTCATCCATCGCACGGGCCACGCCCACCAAGGCGCGCCAGGGTTCTTCCAGAAAGCCGCCTGCTACGGGCGCCTCGGTGACCGCCACACGCAACTGCGCTATCAACTCAGGAGCAGGTTGCGCATAGTACACGAGGGCTAGCAGCCCATACAGCTCTGCTCTGGCAGTTTCTTCGTCAAGGCCGGCGCTGGAAATGGGGGCTTGTGTCATGGCGGTGTCTGTGCTCCTGAATGGTTCATTTCCATTAGCGGATGTCGGTGATTTTGACTTCATTCTCGGCAGAGTGGATGTCGATCACCCGGCAGTCACCGCACATTTTCAACCGGTCGGCAGCAGCACCCTGAAACATGGCGTGCCCCGCCAGCTTGCCCAGCATGGCCTCAATGCCTTTGAGCGTACCAAACGGGTTGCTGCAGCGAATGCACACATAGGGCTGCATGGCATTGAGGACCACTGCCTCTTTGCGCTGTGCGCCCAGGTTGAGTTGGGGCAACAGCGCGAGTGCATTCTCGGGGCAGGTTGTGGCGCACAGGCCGCACTGCACGCAGTTCTTCTCGATGAACTTGAGCTGTGGCTCCAGCGGGTTGTCTTGCAGTGCTGCTGCGGGGCAGGCGTTGACGCAACTCAGACAAAGCGTGCAGGCTTCCTTGTTAATGGACAGCGCGCCCAGTGGTGAACCCTTGGCGGGCAAGGCAATCGTGGCAGGCTTCAGTGGAGCCTGTGCAATGAGGTGGTCCAGCGCCAGTTCCAGCGTCGAGCGTTTGTCGGCCTGGACGGCAAAACCGCCGGGATGCCCCGCGCCTTGTGCGGGCACGGCCTGCAAATCAGCGTCCAGCCCGGCCAGGTCACGCGCATCGCGTGCGTGCAGCAGGCGCAGATGCGTGCCGCTGTAACCCAAGCCGGTCAGAATCGCCTGCGCCACGTCCATCTGGATTTGCAGAGCCTCGCGGTACTGGGGAGCATCCTCGTCGGTTAACAGCACCCACACCTGCGACGCGCCATAGGCCATGGCACTCAACCACACATCCATACCCAACGATGCACTGTGGTGCAACGCCAGTGGCAATACGCGTGCTGGTACGCCCCGGGTGGCAGGGTCCAACCGCGCGGCGCGGCCCAGGTCGCCAATCATCCGCGCTCCACCTTCGTGGCTGTGCAGCAGCACGGCGGCACTTTTGCCGCCGGAGCGCGTATAGGTGGACAGCATTGTCTTGAGTGCGACGCCCCGCTCATTGGCACGCGGGTAGGCATAGGTCAGCGCTCCGCTGGGGCACACCGTGGTGCAAGTGCCGCAGCCCACACACAGGCTGGGGTTGACCACAATCTGCTGGCCCTTGACGTCAGAGCCGATGGCGGACGCCGAACACACGTCAATGCAGGCGGTGCAGCCAACCTGGGTGTTGCGGGTGTGTGCGCACAGCTTTTGTTTGTAGGAAAAGAAGCGTGGCTTCTCAAACTCACCCACCAGCCCGCGCAGGCGAACGATTGCGGTCATCAGGTCGGTGCGTCCGGGCGCGGTGCTGCCAACTGAAAAATAGCCTTGTGGCAAGGCGTGCTGGGTGAAAGCAGGAGTGGCACGCAGGTCCAGCACCAGATCAAAGGCTTCGGTGTGTGCCTGGGGTACCCGGCCAAAATCGATGGCGCCCGCGGCCCCACAGGCGCTCACGCAGGACCGGTGCGACTTACACAGCGCCTTGTCAATCTGGTAATCGAAACCAATGGCGCCTTCCGGGCAAGCGCTCAGGCAGGCATTGCAGCGGGTGCACAGGTCCAGGTCAATGGCGTTGTTCTGGGTCCAGTTCAACTCAAACGCGCCCAGCCAACCGGTGATGCGATCCAGTTTGCCGGTCAATACGGGGTAGCGGCGCTCCTGTGCGCCACCGCTTTCACCGATACCCAGGCTGAACAGGGTGACATCCAGCGTGTCGGCCAGCAGGACTGCGGCTTGCTCGGCCGCGTCCAGTTTGCCTATAACCAGCACGCGCCCGGCGCTCTGGTAGCTGACCGTGGCCACCGGTTCTGGCGCGGGCAAGTGGGCGACAGCCAGCAGGGCCGCAATCTTGGGACTGGCCTGGTCGGCATCTTTGCTCCAACCACCGGTTTCGCGGATATTGACGAAGCGTATAGGGACGCTCGCAGCACCTTCGGTCTGCGCGGCAATTTCCTGAAACAGGCGACTCTCCTGCGTGCAGGCCAGCACCACGTCGTCACCCGACGCCAGCGCCTTTTGAAACGCACCCGCCTCACGGCGGCACAGGGTGGAGTGCAGCGTCAGCGTTTCATTCAGCGCCGCGCCCAGAGTCTGAGGTGCCAGGGGCATGGTCTGGTTGCAGTCGCAAATCAGTGTGGGCATGGTCTTCTTGTCTCGTTGTCGTGTCTGTTGTCGCGTCTATTGTCGCTATCGGTTGGCCTGCGGCTGCAACAGGCTTGGCGTTCTCTGGCTCTTCATCTACCAGCTTCAAAAACTGTGCGCTGGCCATCTGTCGCAGCATGGAAAGCGGCAAGGGGTCGCTTTGCGAGTAGTCGTCGATGTAGGTGTCGAGCCGGTCCATCACGTTGTAGCGCGGGTCAGCAAACAGCTTCTTCATGGCCGCATTGCGCACGGCAGGGTCAACGCCCCGGGCAATGAAGGGCTTGAAATCAGAGTCCTGGCCCAGTGCCTGGGCGTCTTGAAGGGTCAGGGGTGGTGCCTCAGCTGCAGCGTCACTAGCTACATGGGTTTCAGCGCCTACTGATGCAGCAACTGGGGTGACGGAAAAGCGGTCAGCCTTCGATGTCTGCTGTGTCGGTTTCGGCGCTGACTTTGTCGGCAATTCGGGCTCGCCCAAGGGCTTGCCTTGACGTGCATCGGCTTTACGCTGCGCCCAGCGGCCTAAAAAACCATCAGCCATGACGCCGCTTACCACTGCCATCGCCCGGGCCATGCTTCTTGAGGGTGGTGATCGACGCCGGATTGCCAAAACGGTCGGTCAGCGACTTGAAACTCTCAGGCCGCTTGGGGCGCTTGACTTCGGGTTGGTAAAACTCTGCAATGAAGCCCTTCAGCCAATCCACCACAGCGGGCGGTGCGGGCAACTGCTCCACCGTCTCCTGCGCGTCCAGCCAGCGGCTGGCATCGTGGTAGCTCAGGCTGACAACCACAGGGCGCGCAATGGCTTCATCCGCAACGGCGGCCTCTTCTTCCATGCGCCACAACACAAACCAGCCGGGCGTCGGCGTGGTGACGTTGAGCTGATAGCCTTCGGTGTCGTCTTCAAACAATTCGACCCGAAAGCCCCCGTGGATCCAGCGCTCCCCGCTATCATTTTTATAGAGAAGACGGGGTTCGGCGCCAAAACCAGGTTCCTGCTGCACTACGTCGTCCAACACCCAACGCCAGGTTTGCCAACGACTCATGGCGCCCTCAATGCGCTCCTTGCGCAGGATGACGGCAACTTCGATGGCGGGGCGTTGGGCGGTCATGAACGAGCGAAAGCTCAGGTGCCCTTGCTGATCGTAATGGTGGGGAATTTGCTGGAAAAATCCTTGTTCCGCGCAGCAATCGACACCGCCACCTGACGCGCCACGGCCTTGTAAATACCGGCCACTTCGCCATCGGGGTCAGCCACCACGGTAGGCTTGCCGCTGTCTGCCTGTAACCGAATCTGCATATTCAAGGGCAGTGCACCCAGGTAGTCCATGCTGTACTCGGCGGCCATCTTCTTGCCGCCGTCCGAGCCAAAGATGTGCTCCACATGGCCACAGTTGCTGCACACGTGCACGGCCATGTTTTCGACAATGCCCAAGATCGGAACGCCGACCTTCTCGAACATCTTGATGCCCTTCTTGGCATCGAGCAGAGCAATGTCCTGCGGCGTGGTGACAATGACTGCACCGGTCATGGGCACGCGCTGGCTCAACGTCAGCTGAATGTCGCCAGTGCCGGGTGGCATATCGACCACCAGGTAGTCCAGGTCTTTCCAGTTGGTCTGGCGCAGCAGTTGCTCCAGCGCCTGGGTGGCCATGGGGCCACGCCAGATCATGGCTTCGTCCTGCGCCACCAGGAAGCCGATGGACATGACCTGCACGCCGTAGTTCTCCAGCGGGTCCATGGTTTGCCCGTCCTCGGACTCGGGTCGGCCTTCAATGCCCATCATCATGGGCAGACTGGGGCCGTAGATGTCAGCGTCCAGCAGACCCACGCAAGCGCCCTCGGCAGCCAGCGCCAGCGCCAGGTTGACCGCAGTGGTGCTTTTGCCCACGCCGCCCTTGCCAGATGCGACGGCCACAATATTTTTGACGCGCGGCAGCAGTTGCACGCCACGCTGCACCGAATGGGCCACGATATTCACCGTCACGTTGACCGATACATTGCCAACCCCTGCAACCCCCTTGGTCGCCGCGATCAACGCCTTGCGCAGACCGGCAATCTGGCTCTTGGCGGGGTAGCCAAGCTCCACATCAAAAGTCACGTCGCCGTCGGACACCGTCAGATTTTTCACGGCCTTGGTCGACACGAAGTCTTTGCCGGTATTGGGATCGATCACGGACTTGATCGCATCATTAATAGCTTGCACTGTCACAGTCATTCAATTTCTCCTGAAGATGTGCATAGTCTATCCAACCCTTCTTGGCACGCGGGTACCGCAGTGATATCGTGAACTCAACCTCGCTGCTACGGGTTAACCCCCGTCTCATTCATGCCGACAGTCGACTTGAAAGCGCATACCCCCTTCCATAATGCTTGCCATGACAGTTGCCATTTCCCACCCCCGCCCGGCAGGACTTTTATTGACGGGCGGTGGTGCCCGCGCAGCCTACCAGATGGGCGTACTGGAAGCCATTGCCGACATCCGGCTGGCCTGTGGTGCTGGCCACCAGCCCAACCCGTTTCCCATCATTACCGGCACGTCGGCTGGTGCCATCAACGCCTCGGCACTGGCCTGCGGCGCGGACAACTTTGACGCTACCGTGCGCATGATTGCGGCGACTTGGCGCGGCTTTCATGCGGATCAGGTTTACCGGGCCGGCCATCTCGATATGCTGCGCTCGGGTGCCACCTGGCTGACCTTGCTGTCGATGGGATGGATTCTGGCCAAGTGGCGCCGGGTCAAACCCCGCTCCCTGCTGGACAACTCCCCTGTGCACGATCTCCTGGCCCGACTGGTACCACTGGAGCGCCTGCCCGAACTCATCCGCGCCGGACATATGCAGGCCCTGGCCGTGACCGCATCAAGCTACAGCTCAGGTGAGCACGTCACTTTTTTTGAAGGCGACCCGCGCCTGCAGCCCTGGATACGCAGCCAGCGCATCTCCGTGCGCGACAAGATCACCCACGCCCACCTGTTGGCCTCCAGCGCCATTCCCTTTGTGTTTCCGGCGACCCAACTGCGCATCAACGGTCGCGACGAGTACTTTGGTGACGGTTCGATGCGTCAGTCGGCCCCTTGCTCACCGGCTATTCACCTGGGTGCCGAGCGCATTCTGGTGGTGGGTGCAGGGCGCATGCACGAGCCCAAGGACTCTGATCTGATGCCAAAAGTCAACAGCTATCCGTCCATTGCACAAATTGCAGGTCACGCGCTGTCCAACATCTTTCTTGACGCGCTGGCGGTAGACGTGGAACGCGCCCGGCGCATCAACCAGACCATCAAGCTGGTGCCCGAAGAGGCACGCAAGGCCAGTGCCCTTCGGCCACTGGAGCTGTTGGTTATTTCCCCCAGCGAGCGATTGGATGTGGTGGCGTCCAGGCATAT
>CANNRR010000013.1 GCA_947508055.1 Burkholderiales bacterium | reverse complement strand
GTCGCACTGGCAATCAAGCTCTACGATCGCGGCCCGGTTCTGTTCTGGCAGCAGCGGGTGGGCTTGCATGGGCGCACCTTCCGATTCCCAAAGTTCCGCTCCATGTGCGTCAATGCGGAGGCAGTTCGCGCCGCTCTGCTGGAGAAGAATCAGCATGGCAGTGAGGGTGTTACGTTCAAGATGAAAAGTGACCCCCGGATCACACCCATTGGTCGTCTCATTCGCCGCACCAGTATCGATGAACTGCCGCAGTTGTGGTGTGTGCTGCGAGGCGACATGAGCCTGGTAGGACCGCGCCCGCCACTGCCCAGCGAAGTCAGTCGCTACACCATGTTGGAGCGTCAGCGCTTGTCGGTCGTGCCGGGGCTCACCTGCATTTGGCAGGTCAACGGACGATCTGAAATCCCTTTCCCGCAACAGGTGCGCATGGACATTGACTACATCCAGAGAAGGTCTATGGGCGCAGACGTCAAGTTGCTCGCCAAAACCCTGCCGGCGGTCATTCGTGGTCGCGGTGCCTACTGATTCAGGAGTAAGTCATGACAAGTTGGTTGACTGAAAACATTGGCCTGCCCGGCGACCCTGGAACAAGTTTAGACGAGCGCGTGGACCGGCAGCTCCGCGGTATGGACATTGCCCTGGCGCTGCTGGCGCTCGCGTTGCTTGTCGTTCCCATGGCCATAGGGCTTTTGGTTGGTCGACTGAGCAGCGACACGTATCTCGGTTGCGATAACCAGGTCTTCAAGCGCTGGAGGATCGATTTGTGTGACACCTTTATGGGGCGCCTTTTTGACAGTATTGGGATGAGCCACTGGCCCGTGTTGTTCAATATCTTGCAGGGCCAGATGGCGTGGGTTGGCCACACGGCAATTGCTGCAAATTCGTACGAAGACTATCACCCCGCTCTAATAAGGGTGAGGCCTGGCCTGATCAGCATTTGGGCGATGCGCAGGCGCACTGCAGTGGACTTTGGGTCTGAACTGGATGCCAACCTTGAATACCTTCGACGACGCGGGTTGCGCCACGATTTTGCGTTGCTGCTGCGCTCGCTGCTCGTGGTCTGGATGCCTTCGCCCCGAGAAGCCAGTGCCGGACGAATTTGTGTCGGCGATGTTTCATTTGATAACGTCAACATGGAACAGGCAGTGGCCCGAATTTCAAAAATGCTTGAGGGCACCCGCGCGCAGCAGGTGAGTTTTGTCAACCCGGCCTGCGTCAATATCGCAGCGCATGACCGTGGCTATCGGCGTTTGCTGGCGCGTGCCGAAATGGTGTTGCCCGATGGAATCGGCATCAAGATCGCGGCAGATTTGCTGGGTGTCCCACTTAAGCAAAATGTCAACGGTACCGACCTGTTTCCGCGCTTGTGCGAGATGTTTGAGCGCCGGGGTGTCAGCATATTCTTGTTGGGCGGGCAGCCTGGCGTGGCCGAACGCGTGGCCGAGGTAATTGGCCAGCGGTGGCCAGACCTGCGTATTGTCGGTGTGCGGGACGGCTTCTTTAGCGTCGCACAGGAAGGCGAGGTTGCAGCGGAGGTGAGCGCCAGTTGGGCTGACGTGGTGCTGGTGGCTCGAGGCGTGCCGATGCAGGATGTGTTCATTGATCGGCATCTCCATCAACTCGGAGTGAAAGTGGCTATTGGCGTAGGGGGGCTGTTTGACTTCGTGTCTGGGCGCATCAATCGCGCACCGCTATGGATGAGAGACAGTGGCCTGGAGTGGATTTACCGTCTGATGCAGGAGCCATCACGCATGTGGCGTCGCTACCTGGTCGGAAACTTTACCTTTCTGGGCAGGATTGTTCTTCAACGTCTGGGCTTGCGGTCGCCGGCCGGCGACGATTTTGTCGAGGAGCGATCGGTTGAGCCCGCAGTGATGGGTGGGACTGGTGGCTTGCGTACCGTGCTTTTCGCGACTTCGACAGCACCCAATGAGGTACCGGTACCGAATGATTTTCCGTCGGCCCTGCTGCCTTTCGGGTGGACTACTTTTGTCGAGCGCGCTATTGAACAGCTTGCCAACCACGGGGTTCGTCACATCGATCTCGTGGTGAGCTCGCGACCGGAGGAGTTGCGCCGGGTTCTCGGTCAGGGAGAGCGCTGGGGCGTTCAGTTGCGCTGGCACCTGGCCAAGAATTCTGCTACTCCCTACGGACTTTTGCGTTCAATGGGGCTACCCAATCGGCAACGGGTACTGCTGGGCCACGCAGACCGGTTGGTGAATGACGCGACACTCTCGTCTCTGATCGAAGAGGACCAAATGGCAGCAACAGTCCATGAGCAGACAGGCATGGCCTGGGCCGGGTGGGGCAGTACAACTGCCGAATTGCTGCGCGCTCCCGCTCAGCACAGTGATGAGTGCGTCATGGGGGCGTTCCTCTGCCAACAGGCTACGCAATTGCATCTGCTGGATCCAAGCGAGTTTGTGGCTGTTGCGAATGCTGGGCAGTTGCTCAATGCCCAGCATCTGGCAATGACCAATGAAGCGTTGGAGAGAGTTCCGGCAACGTGGTTGCGGACCGCCTGGGGTGCCCACAGTCCGGACGCCACTATTCATCCGGGTGCCGTCATCGAAGGCCCTGTGCTGATCGGCCCCGGATGTTTCGTCGCGGCAGGTGCCAGTTTGGGTCCAGGCACGGTGCTGACCCATGATGTCGTAATTTCAAGCGGCGCCACGGTGGGCAACAGCCTTGTGCTGCCGCAAACGTTTGTAGGCCAGGGTCTGGAACTTGACGAGGCGGTGGTCAACGGGTGCAGTGTTCAGCACTTGCGCTTAGGGGTGAGGACCACATTGCCCAGGTCTGATGGACTGCTGCTCGACCTCCAGCCTGTCGGGGTTGTTCGGGCAGGATGGTTCTCACGCTTCATAGCCGCTGTCGTTTGCCTCGCTTTTCTGCCGTGGCTCGTCATCGACAGCGGTCTGCGCCGCCTTCGCGGTTTGCCGCTTCGCTGGAACAAGCGCCTGGTAGCAATGGGGCGGAGCACAGACACCGGAGAGATTCAGTTGCAGACCCTGCGCTGTGCCCGTTCAACCGGGTATGGCACCCGCCAAATCCTGTCGCACTATGGGGAGTGGATGGATGTGGTCGCAGGCCACAGAAGCTGGTTTGGCTCACGACCCAGAAGCCAGTCAGAGTGGTATGCACTGGGGCGTGACTGGCAACTGGTTTTGGCGAGCACCACGGTAGGCTGTCTGCATGCACCCGCCTGGTCAGAAGGGTCCGGCGAGAGCCTGGAGTCGCGGGCGGCTGCGGACGTCTTTTATGCCGTCAGCCAAAGCTTTGTCGCCAGAGTGCGCATCGCTCGGTCAGTCTTTCTAGGCGCATTGTCCAGCGGTCCGCAAGTTGCATGACGGTTCAAGCCCGCGCCTCGGGCGCGGTGCGGGCCAGAAACTCTCGCTGGTAGCGCTCCAGGCTGTTGACCGAGCCGCAGACAAACAACGTGTCATCGGCACGCACTAGGAAGCCACGGTCGAACTCCACCAGCACCTCGTGGTCGCGCTCCACCGCCACGATCTTGGCGCCGGTGCGTTCAAGCGCTTCGCAGCGCCAGGGGTGCTCACCCACCAGGTTGGCCGCGTTCACGCGGATGAACTTGACCCGGTTTTCCACGTGAATGGTCTGCTCGCCCAGCAGGTGATAGGCCAGGATTTGACCGGCCACTTGCCCGACTGAAATGGCGAAATCGGCGCCCGAGCGGTACAGCCGCGCCGTGTTGGGTGTGCGCAGCACCCGAACGATCAGCGGCACCTCGGGTGCATAGTCGCGCACCACGGCGGTGGCAAAGACGGATTCACTGTCGTCGCTGAGTGCCAGCACCACCGCGCTGGCTTCCCGCACCCGGGCCTTATCGAGACTTGCGCGCTCCAGCACGCTGCCCACCACGTCAACCCCCGGCGCGGCCAACCGGTCAATCACGGTGCACGTCTCACCGGCGTCTTGCAGCATTTCGATAACCTTTTGCCCAACCGCACCAAAGCCTGCCACCACAATCGGTCCGGCCCGGCGGATGGGCATGGCCATGCGCTCCACTTTTTCCAGATTGGCGTGTCCGCCAACCACCACCATGATCGCACCGGGCTCGACCTGTGTGTCCGGTCCCTTGGTGGTCGTAAATGCGCCACCCAACCATTGGCCGATGACGGACACACCATGCTGTTCGCGCAAGTGCAAGTCTCCAAGCCGCTTGCCGGCCAGCGGGCTTCCGGCGCGCACCCGGAACTCGGCCATCCCAACCTGCGTGCCCAACAGGTGCATACCCTCAGCGGGCGGGCTGATACGGTTGCTGGCGCGCGAGGCTAGCGCAGCACCGAGCACATGCGCCGGGGTGAATACTTCAGTGGCGCCGATTTGCACCATGGGTGCGCGGTAGAGCGGGTCGTCCGCCAGGGCATAGAGCGGGCCAGCAAAGCCATATTCGCGGGCCAGCAGGGTGCAGGTCGCATTGGCATGGTCGCCTGCGTTGGTGACCACGGCACGTGCCTCATGGATGCGCTCGAGTACCGATGGGTCTTCAGACAGTTTGCCAAACACCACGTTGTAGCCCCGATCGCGCAGGCTGCGCGCCAGCACCATGTTTTCTTCAAAAATCACAAAGGGGCTGTTGGCGTTGTCAAATTCCACTACCACCGACTCTATGGCCGGGCCATAGCGGTAGAACAGCACGTTGCCCGCCATGGGTGGCAGTTCATGCTGCATGCGGACCTCGAATTTTTCTTCAAAATAGGGCAGCACCAGCACCGGAAAAATCAGGAAAACCAAAAACTGGCCAATGAACGGCGTGACGATGACAAACAGTGCCATAACCGGGTGGTCCCAGTGGTTGTCTGCTCCATAGCCCGTGTTCGTCATGGTTTCGGAGGCCCATTGCAGCCCTTGCAGGAATGTGCGCGGGTGGCCTTCCAGATAGGTCATGCCCAGCATGTAGAGCAGGCCGAGCACGAGCACGGCCATTGGCAGCAAGGTCAAGAGTGCCAGAAGTCTGTGGGTCGAGCGCTTTGATTTTTGTCGCATAGGATAGAGGTGGCTATTTCAACGGAGCAAACACCAATGGCCTGGGCGGGGCAGGTCGCTAGAATGCCCCACCACTGATCCGCCCTCCCATGGTGAACCGAAAGACCGCGTTTGTTTCATTATCCCGATTCTTCTTTTCAAAGTTTGTCGTATGCCGTCAGGACGGTGCGTTTGTGCGCGGTTTTGTTGCTGGCCGGCAGCGCCTGCCTGACGCACGCCGCAGAGTTGCGGCTCTTGACCCACGCTTCCTTTGCATTGCCCAAGCCCCTGTTGACGCAATTTGAAAAGGAGGCTGGCGTGACGCTGCGTATCACCAAGGCCGGGGACGCCGGTGAGATGCTCAACAAGCTCATTCTCACCCGCGCCAACCCGCTGGCCGATGTGGTTTTTGGCATTGACAATGTGCTGGCCGGCAAGGCCCAGGCGGCCCAGGTGCTCGACCCGTTTGAGGGGCACGTTGGCGCAACACCCTTCACATTGCCTGCTGACCTGGTCCCGGTCGACTATGGCTACGTCACCGTGAACTTTGACAGGGCCTGGTTTGCCAAAAAGGGGCTGGTTCTGCCACGCTCGCTGGACGAGCTGGCGCAGCCCGCCTATGCGCGCCTGTTGGTGGTGGAAAGCCCGGCAACCTCCAGCCCTGGCAATGCGTTTTTGCTGGCCACGATTGGGTCCCTGGGCGAGGCCCTGGCGTTTGACTGGTGGGCCCGCATGCGTGCCAATGGCCTGAAAGTGTCCAAGGGTTGGAGTGAGGCCTACTACACCGAATTCAGCCATAACGGCGGTGCCCACCCGCTGGTGGTGAGCTACGCCAGCAGCCCTGCAGCCGAAATGTTTTTCAGCAAGATCAAACTCGCCGAGCCACCGACGGGCAGTCTGTCGCTGCCAGGGGGTGTGTTTCGACAAATCGAGGGTGCTGCTCTGGTAAAAGGCGGCAAAGAGCGTACAGCGGCCATCAGGTTCGTGGAATTTTTGCGTTCGTCAGCCGTGCAAAAACGTTTGCAAACCGAGATGTGGATGTTTCCAGTGGACGCCGCAGTGCCGCGCGACGATGCGCTGCGCTATGCGTTGGAGCCGGCAGCCTTTGACAGCCCCAGCGCACAAGCCATTGCAGAAAAGAATGCCGAGTGGGTGCAACGCTGGATTAAAGTGGTTTTGAAGTAATGCACACGCATACTGCGGCGCGCACCCCCATGATACAGTGTTTGGACTGCGAATTTCCATTGAAATACAGCAGCAGACCGCACCAGTACTGCGTAGGCAGCTATGAAAAATAGAGCAAGCTGGATGCTTGCAGCGGTACCGCTGGTGTTTTTGCTGGCTTTGTTGGTGGCACCTGCGCTGCGCCTATTGGCTGAGGGCGGGCAACTATCGGTGTGGGAGCCGTTGCAGGACAGCTACCTGCGTTGGCGGTTGGGATGGTCATTTTTTCAAGCTGCCTTGACATGCGTGTTGGCGCTGGCACTGGGCTTGCCGGTGGCCTGGGTGCTGGCACGCTTTGAGTTTGATGGGCGCGCGGTCGTTTTGCATGCGTTGATGCTGCCCTTTGTGGTGCCCACTCTGGTGGCGGCCATGGGTGTTCTGGCGCTCATGGGGCCACAGGGCGTGTTGCGAGCGATGGGTGGCCCGGATTTGCAGGGCAGCCCCTGGCTACTGATTTACGGCAACCTGTTCTTCAATCTGTGCCTGGTGGTGCGCGCCGCGGTCGAGGCACTGGGGCAGGTCAGCGCCTCACGCGTGGCGGCCGCACGTACTCTGGGTGCAACAGCATGGCGGGTGTTCTGGCGCATTGAGTGGCCGTCCATTGCAGCGTGGTTAATGTCGGCGCTGTGCCTGGTGTTTCTTTACTGTTTCTCCGGTTTTGGACTGGCACTGGTGTTGGGTGGTCAGGAGTACGCCACGGTGGAGGTGGAAATCTACACCCTGGTTGCGCATGAGTTGCAACTGGCGCAGGCGGGTTCACTGGCCCTGTGGATGCTGGCCCTGACGGCGGTCGTGGCGCTGGCCTATGCCGCCACTGAACGGCGCCTGTCCACACCGGCACGCGCTGACGCAGTCACCCGGCGCAGGCCGCAGGGCTGGCACCAGTGGGTCAGCCTGTGGGGTGCCTTAACTGTGCTGGTGCTGTTTTGCGCCGCACCGCTGCTGGCCATTGTGTGGCGTGCCGCTGCTGCGGGTGGCCCTGCCTGGAGCGCGCTGCTGGATGATGCCACGCTGGCAGCGCTGTGGAACAGCCTGCGTTTTACCGCGCTGGCTGTCGCGCTGGCCACGGGCTTGGGGCTGGCCCACGCGCTGGCCGCCCGCCAGTCTTTGTGGTTGCGCACTCTGGCGTTTTTGCCTTTTGTTGTGTCACCCGTCATGGTGGCATTTGGATTGTTGTTGCTCTACCCGCAATGGACGGCCAGTTTTGGTCTGCTGGTATGCGCCTATGCGTTGCTGGCTTATCCGTTTGTTGCCAAGTCGCTGGCGGCGGGGTTGGACAGCATGCCGGCGCACTTGGCACAGGCCGCGCGCACCCTGGGCGCGACGCCCTGGCATGTGTTCTGGCGCGTGACGCTGCCCATGCTGCGCCCGGCACTGCGTCGGGGCATGGCGTTTGCAGCGGCGACTGCGGTGGGCGAGTTTGCGGTCACCCTGTTCTTGTCGCGCCCCGAGTGGGCCACGCTCACCACACTGGTCTATGCGTATCTGGGTCGCCCGGGCACGGCCAACCGTGACGCAGCGCTGGTACTGGCGTGTTTGTTGATGGCCCTGGCTTTGCTGGCGTTTGCGTTGATTGAGTGGTCGGCACCGGCGAGCCCTCAGCAGCCCCGGTCGTCAACTGGTGGTACTGCTGGCCACCTTGCCAGGGAGTTGAAGCGTGCTTGAATTGCAAGATGTTTCCAAAGATTGGGAAGCGCGCGTGCTGCTGCGTGATGTCGCATTGTGCGTGGCCCCCGGCGAGACGGTGGCCATTCTGGGTCCATCGGGTAGCGGCAAAAGCACGCTGCTGAAGATTGTGGCGGGGCTGGAGTCGCTGGATGCTGGCCGAGTGCTGTTCGACGGGCAAAACATCACTAATCTGGCACCCGAGCGGCGGCGTTTTGCGCTGATGTTTCAGGATTTTGCCCTGTTCCCGCATTTGGACGTGCAGGACAACGTGGCTTTTGGCCTGATCGAGCAGGGCCGGCGCAAGGCCGATGCCCGTGCACAGGCCCGTGTCATGCTGGAACGCTTTGGCCTGCAAGCCTTTGCTCGGGCACGGGTGACCCAACTCTCGGGCGGCGAGCAACAGCGCGTAGCCCTGGCCCGCGCCCTGATCACGCAACCGCGCGTACTGCTGCTCGACGAGCCGTTCTCGGCGCTGGACACCGAATTGCGCCAGCAGTTGCGAGAAGAATTTCGCCAGCGTATCACCGAGTTCAACATGGCCGCCGTGCTGGTCACCCATGACGAAGCCGAAGCCCGGGCCATGGGAAGCAGCGGTTACCGCGTGGTGCAGGGGAGTTTGCAGCGGGTTTGGTGAGTCAGGGAGCCGGCCTGCGTTGCCCGCCATCGTCAATGCACCGCAATACCATCCATCCGCAGATGCAGCACCCTGTCTGCGCGGGCGGTGGCGGCTTCTGAGTGTGTGACCAAAATCAACGAAGTGCCTTGCACACGGGTCTGAGACACCAGTGCTTCCATCACTTTTGCGGCTGTGGTCGGGTCCAGATTGCCGGTGGGCTCGTCAGCCAGTAGCAGGGTGGGGCGGTGCACCAGCGCGCGGGCAATAGCGACCCGCTGCAACTGACCGCCACTGAGCTGTTGGGGCAGGCGTGCGCCCATGCCCCCCAGCCCGACTGCTTCCAACATGGCCTGTACGCGGTTGTCATCTGGAGTGTTCAGCAGCAACAGCGGTAAGGCCACGTTTTGGGTCACATCCAGATGCCCCAGTACATGAAATGCCTGGAACACAAAGCCCACCTTCTGGCGGCGCAGCAAAGCCCGTGCGTCATCGCTCAGTTGGCCGATGTCGGTGCCGTCCAGGTGCACGGTGCCGCTGTCCCACTGGTCCAGCCCTGCCATGCAGTTCAGCAGTGTGGATTTACCCACGCCCGACTCGCCCACGATGGCCACGAATTCACCGGGCTCCACGGTCAGTGAGACGTTGGTGAACACGGGCGTGTCGCCATAGTGTTTGCAGAGGTTCTGGATATGCAGGTTCATGGTTGGGTGCGCCATGATAGAGGCACAATGGCAGCATGAAGCGCAGAACCATCATCCTTTCCGCCCTGGCCACAGTTGCCGCCTTGTCCACCTTGCCTGGCGCCTGGGCGCAGACCCGACCGATTCGGCTTATCGTGCCGTACGCGGCCGGTGGCCCGCTGGACGTCACCGCACGCGTGTTGGCCGAGCGGGTGAAGGACAGTTTGGGTCCGGTGATTGTGGACAACAAGCCCGGAGCTGGTGGCAATATCGGCGCTGACGCCGTAGCCAAAGCCACGCCCGATGGCCTGACCATTGGCATTGCCGCTACCGCGACCCATGCCGTGAACCCATGGCTCTACGCCAAGATGCCGTACAACGCCGCCACCGACTTTGCGCCCATTACCCAAATGGTGCGCGTGCCCAATGTGCTGGTGATGAATGCCGAAACGGCCAAACGACTCAACATCAACAGCGTCAAGGATTTGATTGCCTATGCCAAGGTCAACCCGGCCAAGCTCAACTACGGCAGCGGCGGTAATGGCAGCGCGGGTCACCTGGCAGGCGAAATGTTCAAGGCACAGGCCGGTATATTTGCTGTGCACATTCCCTACAACGGTGGCAACCCGGCGCAGTTTGCGTTGCAAAGCGGGCAGGTTGATTTCAATTTTGACAACTTGGCCACAGCGGCGCCGGGCATCAAGTCCGGTAAGCTCAAGGCGCTGGCCGTGACCACGCTCGCTCGCACACCGGCGCTGCCCGATGCGCCCCCGGTGGCCGACACGCTGAAGGGCTTTGCCATTGACACCTGGTGGGGGCTGGTGGCACCGGCTGGCACGCCCAAGGACGTTATCGCCAAACTCAACCAAGCCTTTGTAGTGGCGCTAAATTCGCCTGAAGCACAGGCGCGTTTTGAGGGCCTGCTGGCTGAGCCGGTTCCTTCGACACCCGAGCAGTTTGGTGCGCTGATGAAGAGCGAACTGGCAAAGTATCAGGCGGTGGTCAAGGCGGCAGGTGCGAAGGTGGATTAGGTTTTCCCATTCCCCCCCCCAATCCCCTCGCCCCGCCGGGTGCCATTCGAAGTGGTTTGGCGCTGAGCAGTGGCGGGTACAAAACTAGGTTGCGAGTTGCATGTGATGAGATAACTTGTTTGATTTTCACGATTTGCAATCGACACCATTGGCAAGATATGCACGATTTGTAGTACTTCAACGACAGCCAGGACTGACAAAATAAATGATTGTTTCGGAGTTGGATCTACTTCGACATTGAGCGTAACCGGTCGGTCACCAGTGTCAGCTTGATGGAAGTCTAGTGGGCGCCAGGTAGACGCTGTACCATTCCCCCAAAAGGTAATTCTGAGGGCTCTATGTTGCTAAGGAATCTGGTTAGTCTTTGGGTTTTCGTGGGCGCCTTCGCTGCGGTAACTGTGGCAGGACAAGCAGCGGAATTGGTTGTTGATATTCCAACCAGACCGGGGGTAATGCAAAGATTCCTGCACTCAGCACCGACTTCACCGCGAGCTGCGGTTGTGCTGATTGCAGGAGGTACTGGTCAATTACAAATTGACTCCGGCGGAAATATGCCTGAACGATGGGTCAGAGACAATTTCGTTGTTCGTACGAGGGATCTTTTCCTCGCAGGTGGCTTCGCCACTGCGGTGATCGATGCACCTTCGGACCGACAGAGTGCACCCTATTTGGGCGGATTCAGGCAGACCGCCGAGCACCTATCTGACATCAAATCGGTTGTTGCATGGCTGCGGGGCAAATATTCAGTTCCCGTGTGGTTGATCGGGACCAGCAACGGCACATTGTCTGCTGCATATGTAGCGACTCAAACTTCCGCCACTGATGGTGGCCCTGATGGAGCGGTGTTAACCGCGACCATTTTAGTTACTGCCGGAGTACCCAACCTGCGACCGGTTCTGGACATGGAATTGCAAAAGGTCACGATTCCTGTGCTGGTGGTCCATCACGAAGACGACGGATGCAAATTCTGTCCGTTCAGTTCAACAACGATGTTGTTAGAAAAACTCAAGTCCACCTCCAACAAGGAATTGCTGTCGTTCCGTGGGGGGAAGTATTGGGGCGACCCCTGTCACGAATGGGGACACCACGGCTTTAACAGTCAGGAACAAGAAGTCGTGGCCGCCATCATCAGCTGGATATTGGCGCACTGACGCCCGCCCACTTGACATCGTAGGCCCTCACTGGGTCACTACCGTTAGCCTGTGGCCGCCACCGGTTTGGGGCGTTACAAGTTATAGGATTTGAGACCGTGGATAACTCTTGACGACCCAAATCAGTCAGTCGGCGGTTCTGTGATCCATAAGCGATCGCAATCTCGGCAAGAGTCAGCACCCCAATCGTCTGGCCAGGGTAGTTTGATCGCGCAGCGAGATGAACACATTCGGTAAGGATCTATGCCCACTAAAATGGATCTGAATCACGCGGCTTCGTGTCGACAGACGGTAAGTATGCAACTTTTTGAAACCCTCGGCGCCATTCAAAGACTTGAGTCGGAGCTTTCGCCGGCTGGGGTGAACGTTGACTTCAACAAGCGCATCGAATTGGCCTGGTACCTGCGCCAGAGCAATAGCCATCGTGCACTAGAACTGATTGACCAAGCCAGCCGCGATGCAAACGTCACACCAGCTGCCTCAGCACGAATGGCGCTGATTCGTGCCGAGTTTGAGCTGCTCAGCGGGCATCCCGAAGTATCGATTGAAATGGCGCGCCAGGTGTTGACCACCCAGGAGAGTTTAGGCGACCACATCGGGTGCGCGGACGCATCCATGCTGCTGGCCCGGGCTGTGGCCAGTACGGGCAGAGGCGGTGGGCAGTTGGGATACATGACCGCAGCGATCGAGTTCGCCTTGAAGGGCGGCGACCCACACCGCCACCTATTTATGCGTGTTCTGGCAGCTGTCAATATCGCGTTCCAGGATCCGAGGAGTTGTCAAGACCAATGGAAACGGGAATTCGAGCCACAACTTGCCACAGCACACCCTGAAACGGTCGCCATGATGAATGGATTGGCCGCCACCATCGCCTATGGCGTGGGGGACATCGCTGCATCGGTCAAATGTTTTATTCGCGCGTTGGAAGGCATGCAAGCCACTGGCCAGGTCAACAGTATGCTGGGGGCCTACGCAAACATTTCAGAAGCCTTCAACGCACTCAACGACCGCGACGCAAGCCTCGATTGGGCGCAGCGCTCGTTGCAGGTTGCACGCAAGGTTGGTTGGCCCTTCCCGCTGGGCACAGCCCTGATGCGCGTGGCTGAAAATTTGCGCAAGATCGAACGAGCGACTGCCGCCAAGCCGTTGCTGCACGAAGCGTTGGAGCTGTTCAAACCGTTTTTCGGTTCACGCAACTATGGCATCCTATTGGCGGAAGTCGGGCAAAACGCCCTGGCATGTGGTGACGACACGCTTGCGCTTAAGTGGTTCACCGAAATGCTTGCGCTCAGTCAGGACACCCAGGGGGGCGACATCCAGGCGCTGGAAAGTACTGCGCGCATCGGCATGGCCAAGTCATTGCGGCAGTTGGGGCGCTTGACCGAAGCTTGGGAGCAGGCGCAATTGGGTCTGGAACTCGAACGCAAGATTGGCAAGAGCTTTGTTCAGATCGAAGTGCTACAACTTCTGGCGCAAATCTGCATGGCTGACAGCCGTCACACCCAAGCATTGGAGTTGCTGACGCAGGCTCTTGATTTGGGCGAGCGCATTGTGGGGCACACTATTACGCCATCGGTATTTCTGGCTCTCGGCGAAGTGCATGCAGCGCTGGCCCAGTTTGAGCCGGCCTACCGCGATGTGGTTCGTGCCAACGCCTTGCGAGATCAGCTGCACATCCGTGAGGCCGAAAATCGCGCAACGGCGCTGGAGATTAGACTTTCCATCCAGAAGTCCATCGCTGAGGCAGTGCGTGAACGCGAGCGTGCAGACCTGTTGCAACAATCAACGGCCACCCTGCAACTGCTGGGCGAGATCGGGCAGGAAATTACGGCAGAGTTGGATCCCGAGCGGGTGTTTGAGGTGCTTTACCGCCATGTCAACAGCCTGCTATCGGCCGAATGCTTCACCGTGTACCTGATGGATGCCAACGGTCTGGGCATGACCAGCGCATTTGACATGGAGGCCGGGGAACGGATTGAAACATTTCACATCGCGCTGAATGATCCGCACTCCTTCTCTGCCCGCTGCGTGGTCGAGCGCCGTGAGCTTGCGGTTGATCTGAGTGCCAGTGAAGCCGACCCCAGTTACATCGCCGGCTCCATGCGAACCAACTCGGCGTTGTTTGCGCCGCTTGCCGTTCAAAATCAGGTGCTCGGAGTGATGAGTATTCAGTCGGTCAAGACAAATGCTTATGGCGAGTCAGAACGGCAGATATTTCGCTCCATCTGCGCCTACGCTGCCATCGCTTTAGCCAATGCGGCGGCCTACCGGCAGCTGCATGAGGCCCAGGAACGGCTGGTGGCGCAGGAAAAGCTTTCGGCGCTCGGGGCCCTGGTGGCGGGCGTGGCGCACGAGCTCAATACCCCGATTGGAAATTGCCTGCTAAGTACCACCAGCCTGCAGGATCGCAATGTGCTTATGACCGAGCAGTTTGAAAAGAACAACCTGAAACGCTCTGACCTGAAGGCGTATTTTGACGACGTTGCGTATGCCACGGATCTGACCACGCGGGGGCTGACTAACGCGGCGCGTCTGGTGCAGTCTTTCAAACAGGTTGCCGTGGACCGCACCAGCGAACAGCGACGCATATTTGATTTGCGCGCGACGGCGGTTGAAGTGCTGGCAACCCTTGCGCACGACATTGAACGCGCAGGCCACCGCATTGCGGTAGACATTCCCGACGGCATTGAGGTCGATGCCTACCCTGGTCCCTTCGGCCAGGTGCTTACCGCACTGGTGGTCAACGCGCTGGCACACGCCTTCGCAACCAAGCCGCAGGGCAGGATGCAGATTGTGGCGACACCGTTGGACGCCGACCAACTGGAGTTGGTGTTTTCGGACGACGGCTGTGGCATTGCACCAGCCCACCTCAAGCGCGTCTTTGATCCATTCTTTACCACGCAAATGGGTCGCGGCAGCAATGGCCTGGGCTTGTCCATTTGCCACAATATTGCATCCGCCATTCTGGGTGGGACGCTCACCGTGCAGAGCAGCGTTGGGAAGGGAACGTCCTTCAAGCTGACGCTGCCCCGGGTGGCACCGCGCCACTGAAACTACAGGCCATCCATGACCAGCTTTCACAAGCGCCCGCTCCCCGACCACCTGATAGCCTTTGGCAGCCCCACCGGGCGGCGCATGCTGGCGCAATCCATGGCGACGGGAGATGCCGAGGCGTTCTTCCCGTTGGTGTCGCATCTGCATACGCAAAGTGAACCGGCGTGGTGCGGTTTTGGCACGCTGGTCACCGTACTCAACGCGCTGGACATTGATCCCGGCCGGGTCTGGAAAGGGCCCTGGCGCTTCTTTGGCGAGGAACTGTTGCAGTGCTGCAAATCGCTTGAACTGGCGGCGCTGGACGGTGTCACGCTTGCCGAAGTGGCGTGCATTGCGCGCTGCAACGGTGCCGAAGTAGTGCTGCAGCACGCCGTGGACGGTGGGCTGGATGCGTTCAGGCAGGCCTTGCTGGCGTCTCTGCGTTCGCCCGAGGGGCCGTTTGTAGTGGCCAACTACGACCGCGGCGCCATCGGGCAGACCGGCACCGGCCACTTCTCGCCACTGGCGGCCTGGCACGCAGAGTCTGACAGTGTGCTGGTGCTGGACGTGGCCCGCTTCAAGTACCCGCCGCACTGGGTGCCTGTGGTTGATCTGTGGAATGCCATGTTTGCGCTGGACACCACAACCGGGCAGCCGCGTGGCTATCTGGTGGTCGGCAAAGGTACTGACTCCCCACCACCGTTAGAGGGCGTGGAGGCCATGGTGGAGCGTTTCCAGGGTCTGGGTGCCAAATTGTGCTGCCCGGCGGCTGTTGCCAGCACGCCGGATTGGCAAGGTGCTTAAAGATGGCATCTCGCTAATTGCTACTGAATTAATAGCAGTACATGGACGCGGTATGCCAAGCTTTCAATTCATTCTGGCTCGAAGGTAAAGATTTCACCCGTACATTCGGTACTTTAGGTGTGACTTTTGATCACTGTCCCTGATGGGATTCGCTGGTCGGCTCCTCGATTGCTTGCGCGCACTCTGGGCGCAGTAGCTATTGCGGGCTTTGCCAACCACGGTCAGGGTGCGACAAAGCTGGCGTTTTGGTTACTGGTTCCTGTTGACTAAGGTCGAAGCACGCGTCAGCGGACACTTTTGGGTCGTTCTGCAGCACCCTCGCACGAAGTCATGTCCCTTAACGTGGCTCAAGTTTGCCGCCCGGAGGTGCTGGTCTGATTGCCAGCTTTGGAGGGGCAGTTTACAAATCGCTATACCCGCTTTGTGTGTGATGCGGGCATCTGCCCCCCCCGGCCGCAACGCGAATTGGGGGTCAGAGCACACGTCCGCTGCGCTACCGGTGATCCGACCCCCAATTGGCTTGCGGCGCTCGGTCTTCTTGAATGCACTTATCAGCCTACCGGAGTCGGTGAAAAGTGAAGGCCATCTTTCAGTTTTGGTGCCGGCTCGCTTAACCCAACACCTGCCGCACTAACGCCAACACATCGTGCAGCGCATCCGCTGCATCGGCCTGCACGACCTGTCTTTGCGGCATGGAACGCAGCCAGGTGATCTGGCGTTTGGCCAGCTGTCGTGTGGCGATGATGCCAAGCTCACGCAGCTCGGCCATCGGCAACGCACGGGTTAAACCCAGTCTTTCGTGCGCGTCCAGCCCTTCCCACAGCTGGCGGTAGCCGACACAGCGCATGGAGGGCAGGTCGGCATGCAGATCGCCACGCCCGCGCAGGGCGCGCACCTCGTCCACAAAACCCTGTTCCAGCATGGCATCGAAGCGCTGGGCTATGCGAGTGTGCAACCAGCTGCGCTGCTCCGATTCCAAGGAAATAAGGGCACGAGCCCCCGTGGAATATGCGCAAGGAGCTATTGTTTTAGTAGCGTCCTTGGCAGAGTGAAAGTGCGACAGAGGCAGGCCGGAGATACGATACACCTCCAGCGCCCGCTGGATGCGCTGGCTGTCTTGCGGGGCCAGGCGGGCGGCCGTCACGGGGTCAACCACCTTCAACTCAGCGTGCAGGGCGGGCCAGCCTTTGTCTGCGGCCTCTTGCTCGAGCACGGCGCGTACGGCAGGGTTGGCCGGTGGCATATCATCCAGCCCGTCAAACAGCGCCTTGAAGTACAGCATGGTGCCTCCCACCAGCAGGGGTAGCTTGCCGCGTGCGGTGATGGCGGTGATCAGGGTGGTGGCGTCACGCACAAATTCGGCGGCGCTGTAGGCCTGCAGTGGGTCGCGGATGTCAATTAGATGGTGGGGCACCTGGGACCGTTGGGCCGCGTTGGGCTTGGCTGTGCCGATGTCCATTCCCCGGTAAACCAGTGCCGAGTCGACGCTGATGATTTCGCACGGATGTGCTTGTGCGATGGCCATCGCGGCCGCGGTTTTGCCGCTGGCGGTGGGTCCGGTCAGGCACAGGTAGAAGGGAAGTGGTTCAGGGCCGGCCATAGCGTTGAACCAGGGTCCAGGCAATCAGGGCGATCAGGACGCTCCAGAACAGAATGCCAAAAATCAGGGGCTGTGCCGTGCCGTCCATGTGCATTCCCAGCCACTGGCCGGTCGCAAAGGCGCTGACCATGGCAATGAAACCATTGAGGGCCGATGCCGCTCCAGCAGCCTGTGGGAATGGCCCCACCGCGCCGCTTTGCCCACACGGATTGTGAATGCCATGACCCAGCATGAACAGGAAGAACGGCAATTCAATGGCCCACACTGACTGAACTCCGGCCAGCGCCAGGGCTGCCATCACCATGCCGCCGCTCAGGGTCAGAGCGCCCGCAATGGCTACCGCGCGCCGGGCGCCCCAGCGCACCAGCAGACGGCGGCACAAAAACGTGCCCATCAGGTAGACAAAAGAGTTGGCAAACATCACCAGCCCATATTGCGTGGTGCTGAGCCCTAGTACCCGGATGAACACAAATGACGACGATGCCAAAAAAGTAAACAGGCCGCTGTAGGAGAAGGCCGCCAGGGCAGTGAAGGCCAGAAATGTCGGGTTCCCGGCGATGGTCAGCCAGGTCCGAGCCAGTGTCGCCAGTTGCAGGGCCTTGGGGTTCTTGCGCGGTACGGTTTCTTTGAAGCGCAGGGCAATCAGGCCCAAACTGAGTGCACCAAAGATCGACAATGCCAGCAGCGCTGCGTGCCAACTGAACCAGGCGGTTAAAAGCCCGCCCAGCGGTGCGCTCAGGCAGGCAATCACACCCAGGCCGCTCAAACCCTTGGACATGACGCTTGCGCCCTGGGCCGGGGCGTACAGGTCGCGCACGATGGCGCGTGCGCACATCACGCCCGCGCCCATGGCCACACCTTGTAGTGTGCGCCAGATGATCAGGGCGTCTATGGTTGGAGCAAATGCGCTGCCGATGGATGCCACTACGTAGGCCGCCATGCCCAGCAGCAGTATGGGGCGTCGGCCAAAGCGGTCGGACAGCGGCCCCCAAAACAGCTGCGACACCCCAAACGCCAGCAGTAGCGCGGTGAGCGTGAGCTGGGCCTGGGCCATGCTGGCCCCCAGCTCTTGGGTGAGGCCGGGCAGGGCGGGCAGGTACAGGTCGGTGGTGATGGGTTGCATGCCCAGCAGCAGGGCCAGGGTCAGCACAATCAGGGCTGGCGGCATGGTGGTCAAGTGGCTGCGGGAGGGCATGGTCTTAAGGCTCAAGCATGGTTTGGAGGTGGAGGTGGCGCAGGGCGACCTGGCGTAACAAGAACGCCAGGCTAACGGCAGCCACTGTCAGACCGACCACCAGTGCGATCCAGAATCCCTGTGCCTGCATCGGCTGCTCGGGGCGCCAGGGCAGCCAGTCGGGTGCCAGACCGAGCGCACAACCCAGCGGCAGTGAAAAAACCCAGAACGCGGTGAGGTGAATCACCATCGGCGCTCGGGTCACCTTGTAGCCGCGAATGGCGCAACTGGTGGACACCTGTGCCGCGTCGGACACCTGAAACAGCGCGGCCATCAGCAGCAGGCCGGCCGCCACGGAGGCAACTGTGGTGTCAGAGGTGTAGGCCATGGCAATCTCCCGGTTAAATAGGGCCATCAGCAGCGCAGACACACCTGCCAGTCCGACGGATGTGGCCACCCCCACGGCGGAGCGAAAGCGGGCGGCCTGGGCATCGCCAGCGCCTAGCGCCTGTCCCACGCGCGTGAGCAGCGCAATGCCCAGGCTCAGTGGCAGCATGAAAACGAGGGACGAAAAGTTCAACGCAATCTGGTGCGCCGCCACTTGGGTGCTGCCAAATTTGGCCACCAGCAGGGCGATCAAGCTGAAGGCGCTGCTCTCGGCAAAATAGGTCACGCCAATGGGCAAGCCCAGTTTTAACAGGCTGCGCACTTTTTCACGGTGAGGGGCTTCAAATTTGCCAAACGGCCAGGTGCTGCGATAGGCCGCACTGCGCCGCATCCACCACAGCAAGCCACCCAGGTTGAACCACAGGCACAGCATGGTGGCCCATGCACACCCGACACCACCGAGCTTGGGCAGACCCCAGTGGCCAAAAATAAGCAACCAGTTCAAGGCTACGTTGAGCAGCAAGGCCACAAGTGAAATCGCCATGATGGGCTTGGTCTGGTTCAGGCTGGCGCTGTAGCCATACAGCACGCGGTAGCAGGCAAATGCCGGTAGCCCCACGCTGGTGATCTGGACAAAACGCACCGCGATGTCGTGCACCATCGGCTCCAGACTCATCTGGTCAAATACCAGAACGGACGCATTGGCCAGCATAGCGGCGACTACACCCACGCCCAGCCCTTTCCACAGCGCCTGGCGTACCACGTGCGGCACCCGGTCAAACTGGCCTGCGCCGACATAGTGCGCCACCGTGGGGTTGACCGACATCATGATGCCCATGAGTGTGACCACCACAATCATCCAGATGGATGAGCCCAGCGCCACACCGGCGAGGTCCTGCGCCGACGCATGTCCGGCCATGGAAACGTCGGCCACGGCCATGCCCACATTGGCCAATTGCCCCACCAGAATGGGCCAGGCCAGTTGCCACAAGGCGGTGATCTCGGTTTGGATACGGGCGCTGCGTGTGTGTTGGAGAGGAAATACAGGCAGCACGGTCATGTGTCCGGCATTTTACGGCCGCACCGCAGGCATAACGCGGGTGCCCCCAGTGTCAGAAGAAATCGATTTGTTGGGACTCTGCTGCTTCGGCCGCCAGTTCCCCCTTGGCCACCAACTCGGGGTGACTGCAAACCTGGTTGCGGCCGTGTCCCTTGGCGTAATAGACAGCCTTGTCCGCGCGGTCAAAGCCTGCGCCCGGCGTGTCGTCTGGCAAAAGTGGTGCACAGCCAATGCTCACGGTGATGCAGCCGGCCTGTGGAAAGTCGTGCTCTTCGACGCGCGTACGAAAGCGCTCCAGCGCTGTAAGCGCATCCGCCGCGTTGGAACATCGCATGAGAACGACGAACTCCTCACCACCGAAGCGGTACAGCTGGTCGTTGAAACGGAAACTGCTGCGCATCAAGCGCGCCAGAAGTACCAGTACCTCGTCACCGATGAGGTGACCAAAGGAGTCGTTCACGCGCTTGAAGTGATCAATATCGAGCACGGCCAGCCAATACCCGCCGACATGGGCCAAACGGCGGTCCGGCTGAGCGAGCTCAAGGTTTTTGGTCTCGTGCAAGGTTGCGGTAATGAATGCGCCATCAAACGTCTTGCGGTTGAGCAGCTCGGTCAACGAGTCTTTCTCGCCATAGTCCAGCAGGCCCTGCACATTGCGGTAGATATTGAGCACGCTGGTGAAGAGCGCCTGGGTAGAACTGGACAGCGGGGCCTGACTTTCAACTTCCAGAACACCATCAACCCTACTCGACGAAGTGACAGGAAACAGGGTGAAGCAGGATGTGCCGGCGACCTTTTGAATCTCGCCCTCGAGTACGCACATTTGGCGGTCGCGGTAGTCCTGGACCCGGGGAAGCGTATCAAAATTGACCCAGACCCGGTCGCGTGTCGGCGTAGTGTCCCCGGCGCGTAGCAAGGCTTGGGTTTGCCAGCGCTGGTCGCCGGCCTCTCCCACCAGGCGCATCAGGCTGATGGTTTGGGCAGGCTCGGCAATGAACTTCTGCAACAGGGCAACCAAAGTGAAGTCCAGCGCTTCCCGGTCGCGCAGACTGCACAAGTTGGCAAGGGCTTCGACCAGGACATTCATGGGTGTAGCTTTGAATTGGGAAACAAGAAATTGTGGCGCCGATTGACGCCGAGTGTAAGCGGCCGGTCGGCAGGTCGAAAATGCAAAAGAGCGAGCGATCAGGGCTTTGCGTCCACGACGTCCAGCCATTTTTGCCATGGGTTGAAGCCGGTGATCAAGGCACTAGCCAGTAACACCAGTGCGCCGCCAGCAAAAATACCGGTGCTGAGTTGTTCGCCCAGAAATAGGTGACCCCAGGTCACACCGAATACGGGGATCATGAAAGTGGGGCTCATGGCGGCCACCGGCGAGACGTGTGCCAGGATGCGGATGTGCATCCAGTAAGCGATGCCGGACGTAACCACGCCCATGATGGCCACCGCCATCAAAGCCAAGGGTGTGAAGTGCGCTTGCGGCCAACTCCATGCGGCACCGGGTATCAGCATGAGCAGGGACATGGCGTGCAGTCCGGCGGCTATCTGTAGCGGCTCCATGCGGCTCAGGGCACGCTTCATCAGCGGGGTCGAAATACCGTAGCAGGCCGATGCTGCTACGCAACCCAGCGCCGCCAGAAACACTTTGGTGGACGGTTCGACCGGTCCCAGGCTCACGATCAGCGCCACGCCACCAAAGCCACAGGCGCAACCCAGCAACTTGCGCAGCGTCAAGGTGTCTTCCTTGAGCCAGGCCGAAGCAAAAATGCCAAAAACCACCGCGGTTGAGTTCAGTAGCGCGCTGTAGCCGGCTGGCAACTGCAGCGCCGCCCAGGCAAACAACAAAAAGGGCAGTGCCACCGACAGCAGACCGATCAGGGCCAATTCGCGCCAATGCCCGGTCGGCCAGGCGTGGTGCATGGCGCGCATCAGCACCGCCAGCGTGAGCGTGGCCATGCCAATGCGCAAGGCGGCCAGCACGTTGGGCCCGAGTACGGGGCTGGCAATGCGGATCAGCATGAACGAGGCCCCCCAAAGGGCTGAAAGTGCTACCAACTGGGCAAAGTGTTTGAACTGCATCTTCTAGCGACCACGCAGGAACAGCGTGTCGATTTCGCGCAGGCTGAGTTGGCGCCAGGTGGGGCGGCCGTGGTTGCATTGGTCGCTTCGCTCGGTTTCCTCCATCTGGCGCAGCAGGGCGTTCATTTCGTCCACGGTCAACCGCCGGTTGGCACGCACGGCACCGTGGCAGGCCATCGTCGCGAGCAGTTCGTTCTGTGCACGCTGGATGACAGTGCTGGCGTCGTGCTGTGCCAGTTCGGCCAGCACGCTGCGCGCCAGCTCCACCGCATCGCCTTGTGCCAGCGAGGTGGGCACGGCGCGCACGGCCAGCGTTTTGGGGGAGAAAGGGCTGATCTCCAGACCGAGAGTGTGCAGGGTGGCGACGTGCGCTTCAGCGGTGGCAACCTCTTGCGGTGTGGCTGCAAAGGTGGCAGGGATGAGTAACGGCTGGCTGGCCAGCTGCGCCACGGTGTTGCTGGCGCTCCTGTCCGTTTGCGCTGCCAATTGGTGCTTGAGCCGTTCGTAGACGATGCGCTCGTGGGCGGCGTGCATATCCACAATCACCAGCCCCTGGCGGTTTTCGGCCAGGATGTAGATGCCCTGCAATTGCGCAAGGGCGCGGCCCAGGGGCCAGGTGTCTGTCAGTTCCTCGCTCGCTGGTCGGCTGTGCGGCAAAGGGTTCTGCTCCGTGTCCCCCGCCCGCTGTGCGGGCTCCTCCTTGACCTGCGCAGAACCCTCTGCCACCCAGCCTCCCACTTCACGTACCACATGACCACCTTGTGTGCCGATAATTGCTCCGAAATTAATAGCTGGTTGCGCAGAATACATGGGGGCTGTAGGCACTTTTGACTCTAAAGCGTTTGGCCAGACCGATCCGGGTGGTTCGACAGATGCTGCAGCCTGCGAGTTCGTGGCGCGGGGTGTAGCCAGCGTGTCTTCCACGGCATGGCGCACGCCCTGGTGGACTTCCCGGCTGTCGCGAAAGCGGACCTCGATCTTGGTCGGGTGCACGTTGACATCGACCCGTGCCGGGTCCATGGCCAGGTACAGCGCATAGACCGGCTGGCGGTGGCCGTGCAGCACGTCTTCATAGGCGCTGCGGGCGGCGTGGGTGAGCACTTTGTCTCGCACAAAGCGGCCGTTCACATAACAAAACTGCTGGTCGGCGCGCGAGCGGGCGGCATCTGGCACGCCGACCCGGCCCCATACCCGCAGCGACTGTGTGCGCGCTTGCATGTCTGTAGCCGGCTGGCCCAACGACTCGGTCAGCGCACGGGGCGCGCTGGCGGGCCGCCAATCCACCGCGATCGACTGGGCGATGAAGTCGGCACCCAGCACATCTGCCAGGCGTTGGTCCAGCGCTGCCAAGGGGTTCAACACGCCATCGCCTGCAACGGTGCAGCGGCGCCACTGTTCCACCAGCTTGCCCTCGTGCCAAATGGCAAAACCCACATCGGGGCGGGCTAGGGCGTGGCGGCGGACGGACTCAATGCAGTGCGCCAGCTCGGTGGCGTCGGTTTTGAGGAACTTGCGTCGCGCCGGGGTGCTGAAGAACAGTTCTTTTACCTCGACGGTGGTGCCCTGGCTGCGCGCCACGGGTCTGAGTTCGCCGGTTCGTCCGTCCAGAAGATATGCGCCGGATTGGCCGCCAGCCCTCGACAGTATTGCGCAGTCAGCTATTGAATTAATAGCGGCCAAGGCCTCGCCACGAAAACCCATGGTGACCACCGACTCCAGATCCTGCAGGTTGCCGATCTTGCTGGTGGCGTGGCGTCTGAAGGCCAGAGGCAACTCCCCGCTCAGGATGCCCATCCCGTCATCCTCGACGCTGATCAGGCGCACGCCACCTGCAGCCAAGCGCACCGTGATCTGGCTGGCACCGGCGTCCAGCGCGTTGTCCACCAGTTCGCGCACCACCGAGGCGGGACGCTCCACCACCTCGCCGGCGGCGATTTGGCTGATCAACTCGTCTGGGAGTTCACGGATGGGGCGACGGGGTAGGGAAGAGTGCATGGCGGCGTTCACGCTGGTATTTTAGGTGGCGCGGCGCAGTGCCAAACAGTCCGCTGCGCTACCGGTGATCGAACCCCAATTTCGCTGGCACCCCACCCATGGTCACAGAAATCATCGGCCCGCAGATAGAGCGGATTGCGCCCAGTTCAAACGCAGCCGGTCGGCTTGGGCAGCCCGCCGTATTTGGTGATCGGTTTCATGGGGCCGGTCATCCAGAGTTTGAATACGGCGTTTTGTTCCTGCTCCAGGTACTTGGCGAACTTGCGAATGGGGGGGACGCTTCCGAATTCCTCGTAGTACTCCCGGGCCTTCATTATCTGAGCCCACTTGGTGTCGTCCAGTTCGTAATCGTCTGCCTGCGCCATGGCCCGGCCAATCTCTTCGCTCCAGTCGCTCATGTCGGTCAGATAGCCGTCGCCATCACGGTTAGGTATATTCATGGTGTGTGCTTTGTAGATGTCGCCAGCGCAGGCTGGTTGATGGTTGCTGGATCAGCATGGATGTGAATCAGTCTGTCGAGGAAATCGCGCAGAAAACGCTCGTTCTGGGCACCATGAAAACGGTCAGTAATTCGACCGTGGCTGTAGGCGATCACAGTCGGAAACCCCTTTGCCTGGTGCCGACCAGCGATGCGCATGTTTTCGTCAGCGTCTACCTTTGCCAGTACAAATTGACCAGCGTAGTCGTGCACCAATCGTTCCAAGACCGGCGTCAATGCACGACAGGGAGCGCACCAGTTGGCTCCTATGTCGAGCACCACCGGCACATCGTGTGAACGGACACTCACCAAAGCGTCAAAGTTTGGCTCTTCGACGTCGTAGATGAATCTCACAATGAATACGGTGTCAAACTGGACGCTGGATTACACGGGTCCAATCCATGCTTGGACTAAGTGGACATCTCGGTCAGGATGTTTTTCAGCCAACTTGACGCATACACCGCTTCTACCTCATTCAGGTCTGGTGAAACGCCACCCGAGTTTGGCACGCTGATGATCTTTCCATCCTGCACCGCGTAAACGCCAGCCACGCTGACCGTTTCCTTGGCTGAGATCGCGCTGTAGCAGACGTTGATACCCGACATCTCGGTGGTTTCCTTGCCGTTCATCAAAGCCACAACGTTGGTTGCACAAATTTTCGCTTCCGAGTTGGCCGAGTAACCGGACTTGGGCATTGGACCGGCATTGCAGGCATCGCCGATGACGTGGATATTTTTCTGCAAGGTCGACTCAAACGTTGTGCCGTTGATAGGGCACCAGTTTTTGTCCGGACCGATGAGACCGGCTGTGCTGGCAATGAGGCTGGCGCGTTGCGGTGGAATGACGTTGACCACATCCCCTTTAACCTCTTCCATGCCTTCAATGAACACGGACCGGTTCTGCGCATTGATCGCGGTCACCTTCTGGGCACCACGGTACTGGATGATGCCTTCATAGTGTTTCTGCCATCCCTTCTTGAACAGACCTGCCTTGGACACGATGTCCGGGTTGGCATCCAGAACAATGATCTTCGACTTGGGCTTGTGCTGCTTCAAGTACATGGCGATCATGCTGGTCCGCTCGTACGGGCCGGGCGGGCAGCGAAACGGCGCCAGTGGAATGGTCAACACTACGGTGCCGCCGGCGGGCATGTCTTCAAGTTGCTTGCGCAATAGCAAGGTCTGTGGGCCTGCCTTCCATGCATGTGGCATGACCAGGGGCGTAGTCGCAAGGTTGTAGCCTTCGATTTCTTCGGTACGGAAGTCGATGCCGGGTGACAGTACCAGGCGGTCATAGTCAATGGTTCCGCCGGACACAGTGACGGTCTTCTTTACCGCATCAATGGCCGTGACCGTGTCATGCAACATCTTGATGCCATGATTGGCTGCCAGCTTTTCGTAGCCGATGGTGAGTGTTGTCAGGTCAGGCAACAATCCACCGATGTACAGATTGCTGAAGGGGCACGATACAAACTGCTTGTTTGGTTCGATCAATATGACTTCAATGGACTTGTCCATCATGCGGATATATTTTGCGGCAATGGTTCCTCCGTAACCCCCCCCCACCACCACGACCCGACGACCAGCGCTTTTGTCGAACCCCGTGCCAGGGGCTGCACAAGCAGTTAAAGTTGCACCAACTCCGCCAGCACCGATCAATTTGAGAAAATTTCTGCGATCTGTTGTCATGTTCATTGCTCCTTTATTTCACGCTGGCGTAGAAGTGCAGCAGGGACTCAAGGTCTTCCACTGACAGCGGCTTCACTTTTTCAGCCATTTTTTCTGGCATCTTGCGCTTGTTCTCCAGGTACAGTGCCATCTGCATCTGCAGATACGGCAGCCATTGGCTTGCCATGGCCGGAGTGTCGTCTTTGCCCTCTTTTCCGTCCTCAATGTGGCAACGTGAACAGTTGGCTTCCTGCAGGGCGGCTCCTTTAGCAATGCGTTTTTGATCCAGAGCTTGCTGAGTCAAATGAATTTTTTGACTGGCAAAGAACGTGCCCATAGCAATGAAATCGGTCTCGGTATAGCCCTTGGCCAGTCGCCCCATGATGGACGATGGGCGCTCGCCGCTCTTGAATTTGTTCATGGCGTCCACGATGGCCTCTTTGGACTGACCGGCCAGACTTGGCACGGCTGGGCCGGCACTTGCACCCTGGGTCCCATGACAACCAGCACAAGCGTTGGACAACATAGCCGCACTTGGTGGTATGGCACCGGCACCGGCGGAAATCATCAGCGCCATTGCCGCGACCGCCGTTTTCCCAAAGCACATATTCCATCGATTTTGTTGCATCACTGTCTCCTTTTGTTATAGACCAAATTACCGACTTCACTAAACCGTTTTGTACTACTGCTTGATCACGTTCACGTAGTTCTTCACTTCCGGCATTGCCTTGTCCAGGCCAAACTGGTATCCCAGCGAGACGTAGTGGAAGCGCGCATTGGTGAAGTCCTCGTGGATCGCAAAACCAAAGTTGTAAACCTTGCCAGCAACAATGGTGTGGTCGCCTTTTCCAAGTCCCGCCAGACTGCGCTCAAAGGTGACGACCCACTTGTTACCTTCTTTTTTGCCCTCAGCCTTGATCAGGGATTTACCGCCTTCCATTTCGCGGCTATCGGCTACATAGCCATCGACTGATTTCTCGCCTTTACCGCTGCGGTACTGGATGAGGTCCATGAACTTTCCTGCGGCCAAGTCTGCGTCTTTAATGTACTTGGTTTTCTTGTCGTCCTTGGGGTTCTTCATGGTTCGCAAGTCCTGGTGGCAGGTAGCCCAGCAGCCGTTCAGGCTGGTTCCGTCTACCGTACCACCACCGTCAAACATCATGGTCAACTTGACCTCGTTCTTGGGATCAAGTTTTTTGTCGCCGTTTTGTGGCGGTACCCACTCAAATTTGAAATAAATTTTGTCCGCGTCGTAGGCCGACTGAAATGTGACGGGAATGAAGCCGACCTTGCCTGGGGGTGGGGTCGGTTCCAGCACGGACTTTGAACTTCCCACAGCCTGCCCTTTGACAATCTTGTCGCCAATCTCATTGGCATCACCTTCGTGGCACTTTGCGCAGGAACGCTTTTTGTCGACGATATCGGGTACCGCTGAATGGTCAGGCTTGTTCATGACCCATTCCAGGGAAGCCTGTCCGGGATAGAACAATTTCATGGTGCGCGTCGGTGACTTGCTCCAGTCAGGTGCTGCATAGGCACTGGTTGCCAATGCCGTAATTATCATGGTTGTTAGTGCTTTCATAGACCAAGTCCTTCGTTTTGGGGTTGCGTCGTTATGGCTTCACCGCCGGTGCATCCTGATCCAGCAACTGGTGTACTGATTTGTGGGCGATTCCCTTGTGACAATCGATGCATGTTTTTCCGTCTTCAATGGCGCCCTCGTGTTTCACGACCGAGCGGTCCTTCTGCTTGTCGGGATCCATGGTTTCAAATTTGTGGCAATTGCGGCACTCACGGGAATCCGAGTCTTTCATGCGTTGCCATACACGCTTGGCCATGGTCAGGCGGTGCACTTCAAACTTCTCGGGTGTGTCCACCACGCCGGTGATCTTTCCGAGTACATCCCGTGCGGCCATGATCTTTGACTCGAACTTGCGCCCGTAGTCGTAGGGGTTTTTGCTGCTGGCTACGTGACAGTCCGCACAGGCGACGGTGGTGCCGCTGCGGTTTTTATAGTGCACCGTTTTTTTCAGTTCTTCCCCGGGAATTGTCATTTCGTGGCACGAGACGCAAAACTCCGTCCGGTTGGTATATTCCATACCCGTATTGAGCGCACCCCATACGGCGATGCCACCAAGCAATCCCACAATCAAAATACTCAACATTGACCATTTTGGAGGGCGTCGCAACCAGGCCAAAAAACCACGTCTATATGTAGCTGTGTCGTCGTTCATGGGGTACTCCTGCGGTGAAGCTGGGTCGAAGTGGGCGTGTTGTGCCGGCTACGCGCTCAGGCACGCCATTCCTGCCACTTCATCGTTGCCACGGCACCACCAACAATGCCGGTCAGTGCAATGAGCGACCCCACACTCAGGGTGGAAACGCCAGACAAACCTTGACCAATGGTGCATCCAATTGCCGTCACGCCGCCAAAACCCATCAGCACGGCACCCAACAAGTGGGTGCGAAGGTCCTCCAATGAAGCAAATCCCTCCCAGCGAAACTGACTTGTGCTGGCGGCGTAAGAAAATGATCCCAGGACGACACCGACCACGGTGGCGATTCCAAACGTCACATGCAGCGACTTGTCGGTCCACAGCATCAACAATTCCAGGCTGAAGGCGGTGGGGGCAACGAAGCTAAAAGACTCCAGCGTGCGGGTGTTGGTAGCGAAATAGATCGTCTCAAGCGTCTCCGGGTTTTCGCCAAACCCGATGTGCCCGGTGAGGTACCACGCCATGACAATCAACAAACCCAACACGATGGATCCAATGACATGGGATAGGTTCGTACGAAAACGCCTGTCCTTGAACACAAATACCAACAGGCCCAGGCCCACCGCACCACCGGCCAGTAGCAACGCGGCTTTGTCTGATACCCCACTGAGTTTGGCCAGCAGGTGTGCAACACTCTGATTGGACAGGCCCAGTGCGCCCAAATCGATGCTAACCGGGTCCAGGTAACTGGCACGCCACTGGCCAAAGAGACCCTTCAAAGTCATGTAGGCCGAGATTGCGCCAAACACCAGCACCACCAGGGAGCGCACGCTGCCCCCGCCCAGGCGAACCAGATTCTTGTTGGCACAACCGGATGCAATCGTCATTCCGACGCCAAATATGGCACCACCCAGCACAAGGGATAGCCATGGCACGGTTGATCGGTAGTACAGGGATTTGGAAAGATCGATCTGTTCAAAGTAGTACAACAAGTTGGTGCCGACAACGGCCACAGCAATAGTCAGAAGCCACATGCGAATGCGACCCCAGTGCGCCATGTTGACCACGTCCGAGATGGCCCCCATGGTGCAGAAGTTGGTCTTGTTGGCGACTGCACCAAATATGAAGGCCAGAACAAAACCGCCTAAAACGACCAAAGTGGCGGGATTGACGGTTTGGCTCATGAAGTACTCCAGATCGACAGGTTCTGCTAATTGCCCGCAGAGGTGCCACCTGCAACCCGCGCGAGCGTGTTGCGTATCGCTTCCGGGGTATTGATAATGCCCATGAACTGGCCCATGCCAAGGGCTGGCCAAGCCAGTGCAATGCGGTAGCGAGCATATAGCGCGAATACCTTGTTGCCGACGATGAATATTTCGTAGGGCATACCCGCAATGTGGTCTGCACCGATCTTGTTCACCCAGCTGCCTTCGCCATCGCCGGGGTCGTTCATGGCCACACCGAAGACGGCCAGTTTGCGATCTGCCATGACCAAATCATAGGAGCGACTGGTGTTGCCGACGCCCTTGGCCAGATTGTCCTGCACGGTTTTGAGCGCATCTTCGAAGCTGGTGTGGGTACTGAGTTCACTGTTGGGTGAATCAAACCGTTCCATGCCAAACATATAGCGGTAATTGGTCAAATCCGCCTCGGCTACATCCCCACCAAATGCCGCGCCTTCGCCCAACGCTTTTGCCAGGCGCGCTTGTACGGCTTTTGCCGGCGCCTGTGCGGTTTTAAATTGCCCTCGCAAATAGGCGCGAAACCAGTAGTCGGGGTTCATGTAGGACACGGTCCCGTTAGTTTGCACGCCCACCCGAATGCCGGCGGCAATGATGCCAGAGCCAGCAATGGTCTGGATAGCCTCCAACATGGAGGGGTCGGTAACAACCAGGCTGGCGTGGGCGGGGAGGCCCTTGGGCGTATGCCGTCCAATGACGGTAAAACCTTCAGCCAGCAGTTTCTTCTCGACTTGGGCCAGTTGCGTGGCCAGGTCAGCGGCAGGTAGTTTGCTAGCCAGCAAGTAGGGCGATGTTGCCAGACAGACCTGGGCCGAAAGCAACAGGGTGCACCATAGAAGGGCTTTCTTCATTGCCAGTTGTTCAAATGAACAGGCAGACGTCAGACTCGCCTGCGAACTTCATGAAAGTTGCCGCCCCGCCGTATTCGACTTGCTTGATGAATTCACTGGTTTCAAACTCAAACAGGTCCACCGTCATCTGGCAAGCAACGAACTTGACGTCGGCCTCAAGGCAGATGTCACGCAGCTCCTGCAATGAGGCTACACCCTTGGACTTCATCTTGTTCTTCATCATCATGGTCGCCATAGATTCCATGCCGGGCAGCATTTGCACCATCACCGGCATGGGAACCGGCATGGGCATGGCCGGGTTTGCCAGCGGGCTTATCTTGATGTCGTCCAGGCTGGTGCGCAGCAGCTGCAGCCCATAGAAAGTAAAGAAAATTTGCACATCCCATCCCAGCGCCGCTGCGGTGGATGCAAGAATAAATGGCGGGTAGGCCATGTCCAGCGTGCCCTTGGTGGCGATAAGCGCCATTTTTTTGGTTGCCATGCGTAGTGCTCCTGAATGGGTTGAGTGGCGCTATTTCAAGCCTTCTTGAGATAAAACACGAACTTGCTGTTTTCACTGCCTTGTTCCAGCAGTGCGTTGCCCGTTTGCTCAGCGAAGGCGGCCATGTCGCACACCGAGCCTGGGTCGGTGGAGATAACGCGCAACACCTGTCCCGAGGTCATGTCGGCGAGTGCCTTTTTGGTTTTTACGATGGGCAAAGGGCAGGCCAAACCAGATGCGTCAAATTCTTTGCTGAATTCCATGTCATATCTCCGTTGATGGGTTGTTGCCAACCGGTTGTTGTGTGGGGAACGTAAAAGGCAATGCGTCAAGCAAATGCCATCTATATTGTGCCGATTCTTGTGGAGCGCGCTCACTTCGTCTATCACCGCAAAGGGTGATGATGCGTAGCCCATATGGGTAGTAGGGCTAAATACATGCGCAAATCCGTGAAAGTTGGTATTGCGTTGATGACAAGTTGCCGCTAACCTTGATGTCATGCGTAAATCGATTTTGCTTCTATATTTGTTGTCGATCATGGGATGCACCTGGGCACAGACACCAACTATTTTCCAAGGTGCCGACCTCAAGCTGGGTGAAAAGCTCATTGCCGAGAATAAGTGCACTGAATGCCACCAAAGCAAGGTGGTGGGCGACGGTAGTGCGCTATACCGGCCCAAGGGTCGTATCAACGCGCCTGGCGTTTTACGCGGCATGGTTGAGCAGTGCAATACCGAGCTCAATCTTGGCTTCTTCCCTGAAGAAGTGACCGCCGTTGCAGCTGTTCTCAATCGGGACTACTACCGTTTCAAATAGTTGTTCGTGACCTCCCAACCAGTGTTTGGGATTAGTGGATGTACCAATTCCCTGTGCGCCACCTTAATGTAAATTAGCATATTCGAATATATTTGAATGTTGTTCGAGAGGTTTGTGTGAACCAAGAAAGACCCATTTCCGGCAGGCTGCGAAAAGCTCCCGAAGGCTTTTTGAGTCGGAATGGAATTCAGAAAGTTACCAGCGAAGCCAAGAATGGCCGTCGCGATTTCATTAGAAGCACTTTTGCTGCTGCTGGTGCAGTTTTGCCCGCGGCAATGGCATGGAGTAATCCGCCTCCCACTGAAGATGGTGACCCTCATATTTTGAATTTGCCCGAGCATAGCAAGGCATTGGGGCGGGGGGTTGCAGCGGACGGGAGTTACGGTCAACCCTCAGGGTTTGAGGCGAACGTGCGGCGCAGGCACAGCCCCGGGCTGACGCAGACCATGCAGGCGTCGGTGTCGTTTGCGCCCTTGCAATCGCTGTTTGGCATTGTGACGCCAGCGGGACTGCACTTCGAGCGCCATCATCAGGGTTGGTGGGATATTGACCCATCCAAGCACCGGTTCATGGTCAATGGCATGGTCAAGTCGCCCAAGGTCTTTACTGTGGATGAAATCATGCGACTACCTGCCGTTTCGCGCTTTCACTTTATTGAGTGTGGTGCCAATACGGCGGTGGAATGGGGCAATGTAGCCGTGCCGACGGTCCAATACACCCACGGCATGATTTCTTGCAGCGAGTTCACCGGCGTGCGGCTCATGACCTTGCTGGAAATGGCTGGTGTGGATCTGCAGAAAGGCAAGTTTGTGTTGGCAGAGGGGGCTGACGGGTCTTCGATGACGCGCACCATTCCTATGAACCTGATCACCTCAGGCGAGGTTTTTGTGGCCTATGGCCAAAATGGCGAAATGTTGCGCCCGGAGCAAGGTTACCCGCTGCGCCTGATCGTGCCCGGTGTGCAGGGTGTGAGTTGGGTCAAGTACCTGCGCCGCATCGAAGTGGGAGACATGCCCTACGCTACCAAGGACGAAGCGGTTCAGTACATCGACCTGCAGCCCGACGGGTTGGCGCGCCAATACACCAGCATTCAGGAATGCAAGAGCGTGGTGACCACGCCGTCGGGCGGCCAGGTGCTGCTCGACAAGGGTTTCTACAACATCACCGGGCTGGCCTGGTCGGGTCGCGGCAAAGTTAAAAAGGTGGACGTATCAGTAGATGGGGGCCGCAATTGGCGCACCGCCCGGCTTGAATCACCGGTAATGTCCAAAGCCCTGACGCGTTTCAATCTGGATTGGGTGTGGGACGGAAAGCCCGCCATTATTCAGAGCCGTGCAGTCGATGAAACGGGTTTTGTTCAGCCCACCTACAAGCAGCTTCGTGCTGTGCGTGGAACTCGCTCGATTTACCATAACAACGCCATTCAGTCATGGCTGGTACAAGAAAGCGGCGAGGTGAAAAATGTTCAAGTTGCGTAATGCATTCTTAGCCACCACGCTGTTCGCTTTGCTGGGTAGCGCCGGTGCGCAAGTGGATGCCAAGTACCCCGGTGTGGGTCGCACTGCGACGCAGAAGGAAGTGGCGGCGTGGGACATCGATGTACGGCCAGACTTCAAGGGCTTGCCCGCAGGCTCAGGTTCGGTTGCATTAGGCCAGGACATATGGGAAGCCAAGTGCGCTTTGTGCCACGGTATTTTTGGTGAGTCCGGGGAGGTGTTCAGTCCACTGGTGGGTGGCGTTGCACCGCAAGATATCACGAATGGGCGGGTTGCCAACTTGAGGAATGCGGATTTCCCGTGGCGCACCACGTTCATGAAGGTTGCGACGGTTTCCACAATTTGGGATTACATAAATCGCGCGACGCCTTGGACCGCCCCCAAGTCGCTGACGACCGAAGAAGTCTATGCTGTCCTCGCGTTTTTACTTCATCTGAACGGCATTGTTCCGGACAGCTTCACTTTGTCGGACGCAAACATAAGGGAGGTGCAGAGCCGAATGCCCAACCGCAATGGCATGACGACCCGGCACGCCCTGTGGTCCGGAAGCGAGTTTGGCAGCTATAACAAGCCCGACACACACAATGTGGCGTGCATGAAAAAATGCGCACCTGAGGCGAAACTGGCCTCCTTCCTGCCCGAGTTTGCACGCAATGCGCACGGTAATCTGGTCGAGCAAAACCGTGTGGTGGGTGTGCAGCATGGTGCAACCCCAGCGTCGCCGCCCACGCCCGAGGCAGATGCGTCATCAAGTGCCGACAAGACCGGGCTGGGCTTGCTGCAAAAGAACGGCTGTACCGTTTGTCATGGTGTCAGCAACAAGATTGTGGGACCCGCTTTCACCGACGTTGCCAAAATGCATGCAGGTAAAGCGGAGTATCTGGCGGGGAAAATCAAATTCGGTGGGTCAGGAATATGGGGGCCTATCCCCATGCCGGCCCAGACGGTAAGCGAGGTCGATGCAAGGACCATCGCCGCCTGGCTGGCCTCGGGTGCGGGCAATTAGGACAATCACGTCACAACACGGGCAACTTTTTATCGGTATTTATTTTACTCAGGAGACTCAGATGCAAACTCGTCGCAAGACACTAAAGCAAAGCGCTGTTGTGGCCGGCCTGCTGGCTGCTTCAGGCATGTTCCCACAATACGCGTTTGCCGCATTTAACAAGGTGGCCTTCGAAGCCAAATCACTCGCCGATGTGCTCAAGGCAATGGGCGCTGGTGCTCCGGTTGAAAGCAAGGATGTCACCATTGGTGGCCCCGACATTGCTGAAAACGGCGCAGTGGTTCCATTGACCGCTGGCACGTCGTTGCCTGGTGTCAAGCAAATTTTGATGCTGGTTGAAAAAAATCCATCTGTCCTGATTGCTGTTTTCAATGTAACCGACAGTGTGGAAGCTAACTTTGCAACACGCGCCAAGATGGGGCAGTCATCCGACGTGTACGCCGTTGCCATCATGGCGGATGGCAAAGTGCTTTTTGCCAAGAAAGAAGTCAAGGTCACCCTGGGTGGATGCGGCGGTTAATCCCAATTACCTTCACCCTATTAAATAGTCGGGGACAGAGCTTGTTCGCTGCGCGTAACTGCGGACTGTCCCCAATGTTTTCTTATATCAGGAGCTAAAAATGGCAGATCCAATGCGCATTCGTGCACAAGTAGCAGGCGACAAAGCCACCGTTCGGGTTTTGATGGCCCATGAGATGGAGTCCGGTCAGCGCAAAGATGCGGCCGGTAAACTGGTGCCGGCCTGGCATATCGCCGAGGTTACCGCAACACACAACGGTAAACCTGTTTTGACTGCTGAGTGGGGCCCGGGAGTATCGAAAAACCCTTTCCTCCAGTTCGTAGTCAAGGGTGCCAAGGTGGGCGACAAAGTCGCAGTGACCTGGAAAGATAACAAGGGCGATACGCGCACCGACGAGGCCACGGTGTCTTAGTCGGTCCGCCCTTTTATCCCCCTTGTTTCCAAAACCAAAAGAGGTCACCATGAGGAAGCCAATACTTTTTTCGATGTGGGTGCTTGGCAGTTTGACAATGGCATCAGTTTTTGCGCAAAAATCCGCAATTCAGAGCATTGAAGAATACCGGGCCATGCTGGCCGACGGCAATCCTTCCGAGTTGTTTGAGGCCAAGGGGGAAGACCTCTGGAAGCAAAAGCGGGGACCCAAAAACGCATCCCTTGAGGCGTGCGACCTGGGTAAAGGCCCTGGCGTCTACAAAGGCGTATTCGTTGAATTGCCGCGCTACTTTGCGGACACCGGACGGGTTCAGGACATGGAGTCCCGCCTGTTGACCTGCATGCAGAACCTACAGGGTTTCAATGCAGATGAAATTTCCAAAACGGGGTTTGGAAGAGGCGAACAGGTCAACGTGACCGCGCTGGCAACCTGGCTTGCATCAGAGTCCAAGGGGATGAAATTCAACTTGTCGCAAACCCATGCGCAGGAGAAGATTTCATATGAGGTCGGCAAACGCCTGTTTTTCCAACGTGGTGGTCCGCACGACTTTGCGTGTGCGTCTTGCCATGCACAAGACGGCCTACGCATTCGATTGCAAGACTTGCCGAACCTGACCAAGAACCCTGGCGATGGAATCGGTTTTGCGGCCTGGCCCGCTTACCGTGTGTCGAATGGGCAGATGTGGGGAATGCAGCAGCGCCTCAATGATTGCTATCGCCAGCAACGCTTTCCCTACCCCGGTTTTGGCAGCGATGTCACGATTGCCCTTGGCGTTTACCTGGGCGTCAACAGCGCAGGCTCCAAGTCGATTGCCCCGGCTCTCAAACGTTAAGCCCAGGAGATCACCATGAACAAATGCAATTATTTCTCGGTGTTATCTGCGGTTGGCGTAGCGCTCGTTATGGCGGTGGCGCCGGTTCATGCACAACAGGCTAAGCCGCTGGCGGTCGCATCGACAGACAATACCGATGTGTTCGATTTTTTTGCCCGTGAGGCGGTTAAGTCATCGTTTCGGTCTGAGGGCATTGTCAAGACCAGCGTACTGGACACCGATGAGACCAACCAGGCCTGCAGCGCTGCTGATGTGGCAGGCAAACCATTCGACAAGAAGAGGGCCAAAGAGATCGAGGCATTAAACCTCAAGACCGTCAAATGGCCCGCCGATGGGAAGTTTGTCGGGGATTGGAAAGAGGGCGAGGCGCTTGCGCAAAGTGGTCGTGGCTTGACGTATAGCGATGACGCCAAGACCCCCAATGGTGGCAACTGCTACAACTGCCACCAGTTGGATAAGAAGGAAATTTCTTTTGGCACGATCGGTCCCAGTCTGTACAACTACGGCAAGTCGCGCGGGGTAACCGATCTGAACAGTCCCACATCAAAGGCGATCATTGAATACACCTGGGGGAAAATCTGGAACTCCAAGGCCTACAACGCTTGTTCCAATATGCCGCGTGCTGGCCACATGGGCATCATGACGGAAGCCCAGATCCGTCATCTCGTGGCTTTGCTGGTGGACCCGAAATCAGCGGTCAATCAGTAGCGTTCGCTGCGTTCCATTCTTCTAAACTTCAAATGAACTTATCCAAGCGAGAGTTTTTTCAGGTGCTGGGGGCCGGCACCATGGCCGGTATGGGCCTTGGCACCTATGCTGATGCGGACGCCGCTACGGCCTCTAATGGCCTGTACGACATTCCACGCTTTGGCAATGTATCGTTCCTGCATATGACCGACTGCCACGCGCAGCTCAAGCCCATTTACTTTCGCGAACCCAGTATCAATATCGGCATGGGGTCAATGAAAGGGAATTTGCCCCACCTGGTGGGTGAACATTTGCTCAAGTTCGCCAAGGTGCGCCCTGGCACCGCTGAGGCCTATGCGCTGGGCTACCTGGACTATGAAAAGGCCGCCAAACGGTATGGCAAGGTGGGTGGCTTTGCGCACTTGGCCACGCTGGTCAAGCGCATGAAGGCCAGTCGCCCGGGTGCGCTGCTGTTAGACGGTGGCGATACCTGGCAAGGCTCGGGCACAGCACTGTGGACCAATGGCCAGGACATGGTGGACGCCTGCAAGTTGCTGACCGTGGACGTGATGACCGGGCACTGGGAGTTCACGCTGGGCATGGAGCGCGTCAAGGAGATTGTTGACAAGGACTTTGCCGGAAAAGTTGATTTTGTGGCCCAGAACATCAAGACCAATGACTTTGGTGACCCGGTATTCAAGCCTTATGTCATCCGTGAGATCAACGGCGTGCCGTGCGCCATCATCGGACAGGCCTTTCCCTACACCCCCATTGCCAACCCCCGCTACATGGTGGCAGATTGGTCGTTTGGTATACAGGACGACAACCTACAGAAGATGGTGGACGAAGTGCGCGCTAAAGGCGCACAGGTGGTGGTGGTTCTGAGCCACAACGGCATGGACGTGGACCTGAAAATGGCCAGTCGCGTATCGGGCGTTGACGCCATCATGGGCGGCCATACGCACGACGGCATGCCGGTGGCCACGCTGGTGTCCAACAAGGGTGGCAAGACCATTGTCACCAACGCAGGCTCCAATACCAAGTTTCTGGGTGTACTGGACTTCGAAGTCAAAGACAAGCGGGTCATGGACTTCCGCTACAAGCTGCTGCCTATTTTTGCCAACATGCTGACGGCAGACCCGGAGATGGATGCGCTGATTACCAAGCTACGCGCCCCGTACGAGTCCAAGCTGGCTCAGAAATTGGCCATTACCGAAGGCACGCTCTACCGCCGGGGTAATTTCAATGGAACCGGCGACCAGTTGCTGGTGGACGCGCTGATGGACGTGCAAGGTGCCGAAATTGCGTTCTCGCCGGGCTTCCGTTGGGGAACCACGCTGCTGCCCGGGCAAGCGATCACACGCGAGTGGTTGATGGATATGACGGCCACCAGCTATTCCTTTGCTACGGTCACTGAAATGACGGGGGAAACTATCAAGACGGTGCTCGAAGACGTGGCCGACAACCTGTTCAACCCCGACCCGTATTACCAGCAAGGCGGTGACATGGTGCGCGTTGGCGGTTTGCAGTACAGCTGCACCCCGGGCGCTTCCATGGGCAAGCGCATTGACAATATGCAGTTGCAGGGTCGCGCTATTGAGGCTGGCAAGAAGTACAAGGTGGCGGGTTGGGCGCCGGTGGCTGAGGAAGCGCGCACCCAGGGCAACAAGATGGTGTGGGATGTTGTCGAGACGTGGCTCAAGGCCAGTGGCGGCAAGGTGTCAACCCGCAAACTCAATACACCAAACCTGGTAGGTGTCAAGCCAAATCCGGGTTATGCCGGAGCGTAAGACGCTCGCCGGCGTGGTTTCTCACACCCAGAGGCGGTTCAACAGATAGACTTGCGGTCACTGCCCGTCTATCTAGAATCGTTCCATGCATCCCGTACTTCACCGATTTTTTACACTTTTTGCGAGCCTGCTGTTCAGTGTGGCAAGTGCCCATGCGCAAGGTGAAAAACCACTGCGCGAGCTTCCCTACATCCCGGGTCTGGACACGTCAGCGATGGATCCCAAGGCCAGTGCGTGCGAGGATTTTTACCAGTTCAGCTGTGGCGGCTGGATACAGAACAACCCGATCCCGTCCGACCAAAGCCGCTGGAGTGTGTACGGCAAGCTGTACCAGGACAACCAGCGTTTTCTGTGGGGCATTCTTGACCAACTGTCGCAGCGCCCAGAAGGTGCGAGCACTGCCCAGCAACAGTTGGGCGACTACTTCGCGGCGTGCATGGACGAATCCCGCGTCGAGCAAGTGGGCCCCGCACCGCTGAAGGGCTGGATCCAGCAGGTCGACGCCATTGTTTCGCGCGCTGAGTTGGCCGCCTTCCTGGCGCGTGCGCACTTGGCCAGCGGCGACGTTGGGCTATTTTTCGGATTTGGCTCAGACCAGGATTTTTCGAACTCCTCCAGCGTCATTGCGTTTGCGGTTGCTGGCGGGCTGAGCCTGCCGGACCGGGACTACTACCTGAAAAATGACGCCCGCTCAGTCGCACTGCGGCAGAAGTACCTGAACCACGTGGCGCACACCTTCGTTCTGCTGGGTGCAACGGACGCCTTTGCCGCACTACAGGCGTCCGCAGTGCTGCGCGTAGAAACAGCGCTGGCCCGCGCTACCTTATCGCAGGTAGCAAAACGCGACCCCTACAAGCTGTTTCATAAGATGACGCGTGCACAGTTGCAGGCGCTGACACCGGGCTTTGACTGGGATGCGTATCTGGGTGCGTCGGGACTGAGTGACGTGCAGAATATCAACGTCACCGAACCGGCCTACTTTAAGACCATGGGGCGTCAGTTGCGGGGCCTGGCACTGGATGACATCAAAGTCTATTTGCGCTGGCACCTGGCGCATGCACTGTCGCCCCTGTTGTCCACTTCCTTTGTAGATGCGCACTTTGACTTTTTTAGCAAGACGTTGCTGGGCGTGCCTCAGTTGGCGCCCCGGTGGAAGCGCTGCGTTCATTGGGTCGATGTGCAACTCGGAGAGGCTCTGGGCCAGGAATTTGTCAAGCGTGCATTCGGACCGGAACTTAAGGAAAAAACCTTGCAAATGACGCTGCAGATTGAGCAGGCGATGCACCAGGATTTGCAGACTCTGGACTGGATGAGTAAGCCCACCAAAGCGCGCGCCATCGAAAAGCTCAAGACTATCATCAACAAGATTGGTTATCCCGACCGGTGGCGCGATTACAGCAGTGTGGTGGTGACCCGAGATGACTTTTTTGGCAATGTCAGCCGTGCAACCCAATTCGAGACACGTCGACAACTCGACAAGATTGGCAAACCCCTTGACCGCGGAGAGTGGGGCATGACACCCCCCACGGTCAACGCCTACTACAGTGCGCAGATGAACGACATCAACTTCCCCGCTGGTGTGCTGCAGCCGCCCCTGTACGACCCGAAGATGGACGATGCACCGAACTACGGTAACACCGGGGGAACCATTGGCCACGAATTGACGCACGCTTTTGACGACGAAGGCCGCCAGTTTGATGCACAAGGCAATCTCAAAAACTGGTGGACGCCGAAAGACAACCAACGGTTTAACGATCGCTCCCAGTGCATCGTCAAGCAATACGGCCAGTACCCTGTGGTGGACGACATCAAGATCAATAGCCGATTGACGCTGGGGGAAGATATTGCCGATCTGGGCGGCATGGTGCTGGCCTGGACTGCCTGGAAAATGCAAACCGCCCATGCCCCTTTGGAAAGCCGTGAGGGGCTGACCCCGGACCAACGCTTCTTCATTGGCTTTGCGCAGTGGGCATGCGAGAACAACCGGCCTGAAGACATGCGAGTCAAAGCGGTGACCGATCCGCATTCGCCTGGCCGTTACCGTGTCAACGGGGTAGTTGCCAATTTACCCGAATTTGCCACGGCGTTTGCCTGCAAGGCCGGCTCAGCCATGGTGTCAGTCAAACCCTGCCGGGTGTGGTGAGTTGCTACAAATAATGTAGCTTCTTACGCATATTCTACGAGGGCTAGAGCACTATTTTACTTACGTCAGTCCGTCAAAAACCAGCACATCCACCAGTTCGCCGGTGCGCACATTGCCTTGCTCGTGGCGCAAGACCACCATGCAATTGGCCTCGGACATGGAACGCAAAACGCCCGAACCTTGCGAGCCCGTGATCCGCACCACCGGGGCGCCCAAAGCATCCGCGGACAGCACCCCGCGCTGGTATTCGGTGCGCCCCGGCTTCTTGCGAATGTCTGTCTGCGAGGCGGCTCGCAGCAAGGGCAGGGGGGCAGCGCTGGCGCCCATCATGCGCAGGAGCGCATCTCGGGCGAAGAAATAGAACGTGACCATCACCGCCACTGGATTACCCGGCAGGCCAAACAAGTAGGCGGTCTTGCCCTTGGATGTGATGGTGCCAAACGCCATGGGGCGTCCCGGGCGCATGCCAATTTTCCAGAACGTGACGTCGCCGAGTTGGGCCATGATTTGTTTGGTGTAGTCGGCTGCACCCACCGACACACCGCCCGACGTGATGATGGCGTCAGCACTCGCACAAGCCGATCGAAGGGCCGCTTCCAGCGAGACCGGGTCGTCCTTGACCACGCCCATGTCAATCAGCTCACAACCCAGGCGCGTCAGCATGCCAAACAGGGTGTAGCGGTTGGAGTCGTAAATGCAGCCTGGATCCAGTGCGTCGCCCAATGAGCGCAGTTCGTCGCCGGTGGAGAAAAACGCCACGCGCAGGCGTCGCTGCACCATGACCTGGCCAATACCCAATGAGGCCAGCAAACCAAGGTCGGCCGGGCGCAGAATTCGTCCACCCACGATGGCCGCATTTCCTTCTTGCAGGTCCTCGCCCATCAAGCGCCGGTTGTCTCCAGTGCGAACTACACCGTGGGGTACGGTGACCGCTGTTTCGGACGCATTTTGGGTGAATTCCTGCGGCACCACCGTGTCGCACCCTGCGGGCATGACGGCCCCGGTCATGATGCGCACGCATTGACCCTGTGCCACCGTGCCATCAAAGGCGCGCCCGGCAAAGGCCGTACCGACGATGGCGAAGGTAGTGGCGGT